>NZ_JAUSLW010000059.1 GCF_030645195.1 Phenylobacterium sp.
ACCATGAAGATGATGAGGAGCACCAGCATCACGTCCACGAAGGGCGTGACGTTGATGTCGCTGTTTTGGCCGAGGTCGAACTTGCCGCCGCCCCCGCCGCCCAGCTTCGCACCCATATGCAATTCCTTCCCTAGGGGCGCGCAGCAGGTGGCGCCCGTCTACAGTCCGGACACCCTTCGCCAATCAAATCGGGATTGTAAAGCCCGAACCGGTTCCCAGGACCGGCCAAGTCGGGAGCCTGCCCGCCAAGCTCTCCCGAAAGGCGAAATTTCCAGGCAGTCGGCGCCTCGCCAAGACCGGTGTTAGGCGTCTAAGACGCGGGCATGACCTTCTCCTTCGACGCCTATGTCACCGCCGCCCTCTTCGACCGCAACGGCCAGGCCTGTTTCGCCCTGGGGGACGGCACGGTCCGATTCGAGGGCGGCGCGACCGCCCAGGCCCACAAGGGCGTGGCGCTGTCGGCCTGCGCCCATCCCAGCGGCGAGGGCGTGATCACCGGCGGCGACGACGGCGTCGTGGCCTGGTCGCGGGGCGAGGCGGTGAGCGAGATCGCCAAGGTTCCCGGCCGCTGGATCGAATCGGTGGCCGCCAGCCCGGACTCCAAGCTGATCGCGTTCGCCGCCGGCAAGGAGCTGCACGTCCGCGACAGCGCCGATCCGGCCTTCTCCCGGGTCTTCGTCCACGAGACGTCGGTGGCCGACGTCGCCTTCGACCCCAAGGGGCGGCGGATCGCCACAGCCACCTATAACGGCGCCTGGCTCTGGTACGCCCGTATCGCCGAGCAGAAGCCCATGGTGCTGAAATGGGCCGGCAGCCACGTGGCCCTGGCCTGGAGCCCGGACGGCAAGTTCCTGATGAGTTCGATGCAGGAGAACCAGCTGCACGGCTGGCGGGTGGCCGACGAGAAGAACCTGAAGATGGGCGGCTATCCGGCCAAGGTGAAGAGCCTGGCCTTCCTCTACAAGGGCCAGATGCTGGCCACCTCCGGCGCCAACGGCGCGGTCATCTGGCCGTTCTCCGGGTCGGCCGGTCCCCTGGGCAAGCAGGCCGCCGAGATCGGGTTCGACGAGTCGGCCATGGTCAACCGCGTGGCGGCGACGCCGGTGAGCAACCGCGTGGCCGCCGGCCTCGACGACGGCCGGGTCTGGGTCTGCGACCTCACCGACCAGAAGATCGACATGCTGAAGGCCGAGAAGGGCCCGCCGATCTCGGCGCTCGCCATCACCGCCGACGGCAAGCGCGTGGCCTGGGGGGATGAGGAAGGCGGGGCCGGGGTGTTCGAGGTGGCGTAGGCCGCTGCGCTACTCGAACCCCTTCAGCTCCCCCCACGTCTCGAACGGGTCGCGGGCCGAGCGCAGGGTGTTGATGGGGGCGGCCTCGTCGCGCCAGCCGAGCGCCATGCCGGAGAACAGCATGTGGTCCTCGGGCAGGCCCACGGCCTGCGCGACCGTCTGGGGATAGCGGGCCCAGTATTCCTGGGCGCAGGTGTCCAGGCCCCGCTCGACAGCCAGCAGCATCACCGTCTGCATGTACATGCCCAGGTCCGACCACTGGGGCGGGCCCAGCTTGCGGTCGAGGCAGAAGAACAGCCCCACCGGCGCGCCGAAGAACTCGCCGTTCTTGGCCAGTTGCCGCAGGCGGGCGGGCTTGTCCTCGCGGGGGATGCCGATGGCGGCGTAGAGGTCCTCGCCGTTCTGGAACCGCCGCGTGCGGAAGGGGTCCCAGAGGTTGGGGGGATAGACGTCGTATTCCGGGGTCTCGCCGAAGGGGTTGGCCGCCACCTTGGCCTTCAGATCGGCCAGGGGCCTGCCCGCCAGGGCGTAGACCCGCCAGGGCTGCAGGTTGCCGCCGGAGGGGGCGCGGGCCGCGGCCTCCAGGATCTCGCGCACCATCGCGGCCGGCGGCGCCTCGGGCTTGAAGGCGCGGATGGAGATTCGCCTGGCGACGGCCTCGGTGACGTTCATGACCTCTCCTCAGGTGCGGCGGCTTGACCGGTTGCGCCGCATCGCTAGCACTGGCCCCTTAGGTCAAGGCAAGGGTTCTCGAACTTGAGCGACACCAACGCGTCTTCCGACAAGGATCAGGGCCTGCGGCTCACCGCCCAGACCGATAGCGGCTGGGAGGGCCTGGCCAAGTCCTGGGACGACATCTCGCTCAATGAGCCGCCGCGGCCGGTCGAGGAACGCGGCGACGCCCCACCCATCGAGATCCCCCAGGACCCGACCCGGCGCCGGCCGCTCTGGCGCCGCGTGGGCCGCCTCCTGGTGGTGCTGTTCCTGGTGTTCGGCCTGATCGGGCCGATCCTGGTGACCGCCGCCTATCGGGTGATCCCGCCCCCCATCACCTATCTGATGGTGGAGCGCGCCATCGAGGGCCGCGGCTTCGAGCGCCGCTGGCGGCCCCTGGACGAGATCTCACCGGCCCTGGTCCGCGCGGTGATCGCCGCCGAGGACGCCAAGTTCTGCAGCCACCGCGGCTTCGATTTCGCCGCCATGGAGAAGGCCCTGGCCCATAACGAGCGCTCCAAGCGGGTTCGCGGCGGCTCGACCATCAGCCAGCAGACCGCCAAGAACATCTTCCTCTGGCCCGACCGCTCCTATGTGCGCAAAGGGCTGGAGGCCTATTTCACCGTTCTGATCGAGGCCCTGTGGGGCAAGAAACGGATCATGGAGGTCTATCTCAACAGCGTCGAATGGGGCCCGGGCGTCTATGGCGCCGAGGCCGCGGCCCTGAAGAATTTCGGGGTCGGCGCCGACAGGCTCACCAACGCCCAGGCCGCGCGCCTGGCGGCCATCCTGCCCAGCCCGCTGAAGTGGCGCGCCGCCAAGCCAGGGCCCTATGTGAAGCGCCGCTCGGGCCGCATCGGCAAGGCCGCCGGGACCATCCGCCGCGAGGGGATGGCCAGCTGCGTTCTGGGTTGACGGAACAAAACCAAACCCTCAAACCCTCCCTCAAGAGACATAACATTGCCCCAGGGAGGCAAACATGCGCGTTGGCGTGCCCCGCGAGATCAAGGCGGACGAGTACCGGGTGGGCCTGACCCCCACCGCCGTCCGGGAATATGTCGTCCATGGCCACGAGGTCCTGGTTGAGACCGGCGCCGGCCAGGGCGCCGGCTATGCCGACGAGGCCTATGTCCGGGCCGGGGCGAAGATCGCCGCCGACGCCGAGGCGGTGTTCGCCGGCAGCCAGCTGATCATCAAGGTCAAGGAGCCCCAGCCCATCGAATGGGCCAGGCTCACGCCTGAGCACATCCTCTTCACCTACCTGCACCTGGCGCCCGATCCCGTCCAGACCGAGGGGCTGCTGGCCTCGGGCGCGGCGGCCATCGCCTATGAGACGGTGACCGACGCCAATGGCGGCCTGCCGCTGTTGGCGCCGATGTCGGAGGTGGCCGGCCGCATCGCCGTCTTCTCCGCCGGCGAGACCCTGCTCAAGCACAATGGCGGCATGGGCCTGCTGCTGTCGGGCGTGCCCGGCGTGCCCCCGGCGCGGATCTGCGTCCTGGGAGGCGGGGTCGTGGGCATGAACGCCGCGCGCATGGCCGCCGGCCTCGGCGCCGAGGTGGTGGTGGTGGAGCGCTCCATCCCGCGCATGCGGGTGCTGGACGACATGTTCCTGGGGCGTATCCTCACCCGCTACTCCACCCTGGACGCGGTGGAGGAGGAGGTGCTGAAGGCCGACGTGGTGATCGGCGCGGTGCTCACCGCCGGGGCCGCGGCCCCGACCCTGGTGCGCCGCGAGCACCTGTCGCGGATGAAGCCGGGCTCGGTGCTGGTGGACGTCTCCATCGACCAGGGCGGCTGTTTCGAGACCTCCAAGCCCACCACCCACGTCCATCCCACCTACACGATCGACGGGGTGGTGCATTACTGCGTGGCCAACATGCCGGGCGCCGCGCCGCGCACTTCCTCGGAGGCGCTGGGCCATGCGACCCTGCCCTTCGGGCTGGCGCTCGCCGACAGGGGGCTGGAGGCGCTGGAGGCCAACCGGCACCTGGCCAAGGGCCTGAACGTGCTCAAGGGCCAGATCACCCACCCGGCGGTGGCGCAGGCGCTCGCCAAGCCCTTCAGCGATCCGTACGGGGCGTGGGCGGCATAAACCCCCGCTCATCCCGGCGAAGGCCGGGACCCAGATCGTAAGTCACGATCTCGGTTCGTTGACCGGAAAGCGGCTGATGTATCTGGGCCCCGGCCTTCGCCGGGGTGAGCGGTTATGGAATCACGCCGCCCAGCGGGCCAGGTCCTGGCGGCCGCCCACCAGGCTCAGCACGTCCTCCATCCCGAAGGCGGGGTCGTCGGCGTGCAGGGCGGCGTAGACCCCGTTGGCGAAGGCCATGTCGGCCGGCGTCTTCACCCGCCAGTCCAGGGCCGACCAGTCGCGGCGGGCCAGGCAGTGGGCCTGGGGGTAGCGCTCGGGCCGGGCGCGGATCTGGGCCAGCGGCGAGGTTCCGGCCGCCGTGGCCTCGTCGGCCTCATGGGCGGTCTGGGCGAGCGCCTGGGCGGTGACCACCTCCACCTCCAGCCCGAGGGGGTAGGTGCGTTTCACCCGGTTGGAGACGTAGGCGGCGCCCGAGGCCAGGGCCAGGCGCACGGTCTCGTCGATGACGCCGGGGTCGACGAAGGGGCAGTCGCCCTTGATGCGGACCACGTGGCTGACGGGGCCGGCGGCCTCCACGCAGCGCATGAAGCGGCGGGTGAGGTTCTCCGAGGCGCCGCGGAACACGGTCTGGCCGCGGGCCACCAGGAAGCTGGCCATGGGATCGTCGACGGCCTCGTCGCTGGTGGCGACGATCACCTTGGACAGGCAGCGGGCCTGACGCAGGCGCTCCACCTGGCGCAGGATCATGGGCTCGCCGCGCAGGGGGGCCATGGCCTTGCCGGGCAGTCGGGGCGAGGTCATCCGGGCTTGCAGGATGGCGAGGATCATGGCGCGGGCTCCTTTTGAGCCAGGCCGTGGGGGGCGCCTAGGCGGCCCTCCAGGCGCGGGGGTCGAGGGCGACCGGGTCGTCGATCGCCATGTCGTCCCAGTCGAGGTCCGGCGGCGGGCTGGAGGCCGCGGCGATCACCGCGTTCAGCTCGGCCGCGGTGGTGACGCCCACCAGGACGGCGGCGGCTTCGGGGCGGGACAGGGCGAAGCCGAGGGCCGCCTGCAGCGGATCGGACCGGCCCTCGGCGATCAGCCGGCGGGCCCGGGAAATCCGGCTGGCGGCTTCCTTCAGGTGGTTGGGGGCCCGGTCGGCGGGCAGGAACAGCAGGCCCGACAGGAAGATCGAGCGCAGGTGCACCTCGATGCCGATGCCGGTGAGCGCCGCCAGTGTGCCGTCGATCAGCAGGCGCTGGTCGAGCAGGGAGGCCGGGGCCTGGATGATGTCCGGACGGAAGCGGCGGGCCACCCCCAGGGGATCGTCGGAGGCGAAGACCGAGACGCCGATCTTCTTGGTCAGCCCTTGGTCCTTCAGCGCCTTCAGCCGGTCCCAGAGGGCCAGGCCGTGGGGGCCGAACAGGTCGGCGGCCGAGGGCACGAGGATGGCGTCGGCCGTCTCTACGCCCAGCCGGCGCAGGGTGGCGCGGGCCTCGGCCTCCACGAAGTCGGGGCCGCGATCGGCGCGGACGGTGGAGATGGAGATCCGGAAGGGGTTGGGCCGGGGCATGATGGTCCCCAGCACGTCCTCCACCTGGGGCGAGCGGCCGGCCACGTCGAAGACCGCCAGCTGGGTCCGGGCGGCGATGTCCAGGATGTCGCGCACCTCGGCCTGGGGCGGGCGCCCGCGCACGGTCGCCTGGTCGAGGGCGAACTGGCCGGAGCCGAGACCGAGCTTGGAAAGCGGAGAAGTCATGAACAACGCTGGTTGCGGACCGAATGAACCCCCATTTAGGGGGCAAGGCCTAAAGAACCGGTGTCTGGAACCTTTCTGGGGGGTTAAGTTGAGCGGGATGAGAGAACCCCTGCCCGAGTGGCCGCTGTTCGGCATGGCCGAGGACGTCCGCCCCGCCCTGCGCCTTGCTGCGCAACGGAATCTGCCCGTTGCGCTGGCCACCCTGATCGCCGTCGAGGGCGGCGGGCCGCGCCCGGTGGGAACCCAGATGGTGTTCGCCGAGGCGATCGTCGCGGGATATTTTTCAGGCGGCTGCGTGGAGAGCGATATCGCCGATCACGCCGCCGCCTGCCTGGAGGATGGAACGCCGCGGCGGCTGGTCTATGGACGGGGCAGTCCCTGGCCCGACATCCAGCTGCTCTGCGGCGCGCGGATCGAGATCTTCCTGGAGCGCGTGCCGGCCGGCGACCCGGCGCTGGCCGAACTGCTGGCCGCCCAGGCCGAGCGCCGCCCGGCGGTCTGGATCAGCGACGGGACCCGCCGCCTCTGCGTGGATCCCGACACCCAGGCCGCCTGGGACGGCGCCATCGTCCGCCATTACGACCCGACGCCGCGGCTGGTGGTGTTCGGCTCCGACCCCACGGCGCTGGCCATCAGCCAACTCGGCGCCCAGAGCGGGTTCGAGACCACCCTGGTCCGCCCCAAGGGGCCGGAGGCCGGGCCGCCGATCGCCGGGATCGCCTATCTCCGCTCCGAGCCGGAGGCGGCCCTGGCCGCCATCGGGACCGACGCCTGGACCGCCATCGCCATCGCCACCCACAGTCTGGAGATCGACCGCACGGCGCTCGCCGCCGCCCTGCCCTCGGCGGCCGGCTATGTGGGTCTGCTGGGGGCCCGCAAGCGCCTGCCCGAGCGCCTGGCGCCCCTGCGGGCCGCGGGGGTTCCGGAGAGCGTGCTTGCCCGCGTCCACGCCCCCATCGGTCTGGACATCGGCGGCAAGGCCCCCTGGGAGGTGGCGGTGTCGGTGATCGGCGAGATCATGGCCCTGCGCCATTCCCGGGCGCCCGAGACGCCGCGCGAACCGGTCTCCAAGCGCGACAGGGAGAGCGCCTGGAGCGCGTCCCGGCCCAAGGAGATCAAGCCCGCCGATCAGGAGCAGTTCTAGGGTGTGACAGCCTGACGTGGGGACCGGTTCGGGCGCTTGTCACCTTCCAGGCTCAGTCTCCTTGCCTGACGGCTTCGGGGGCGAGCATGGCGTCCAGGAAGATGCTTTGCACCGCCAGGAGCCGCCATTCCAGGGCCAGTTCGCGATAGGGCCCGCTGGACACGCCGCCCGCCGCCGACTTCAGGATCAGGGCCTTGGCCCGGAGGTTCATATCGTCTGGGGTGAGCATCAGAGGGCTCCTGGATTGTCGTTGGACTCGTCGGGGGCCAGCAACCGGGCCTGCAGCTCGCGGACGGCGCCGTAGCATTCGCAGGACCGCCGCTCGAGGCCGGGGCGATCGAGCACCTCCAGCTGGCCGCGGCTGTAGCGGATCAGGCCCTCGGCCTTCAGCCGGCTGGCGGCCGCGCCCACCGTGGTGCGCTGCACCCCCAGCATGATCGCCAGATAGTCCTGGGTGAGCGGCAGGACGCGGGCAGTCAGCCGGTCCTGGCTCTGCAGGATCCACCGCGCCAGGCGCGGCTCGGTCTCATGCAGGGCGTTGCAGGCCACCGACTGTTCTTCCTGGGCCAGCGTCACCTGGGCGAAGCGCAGCAGCAGGTCCACCAGGGCCGGGCTTTGCCGCGCGCGCGCGCTCAGGGCGGCGGCCGGGATGGAAATCCCCGACCCGGCCAGCTGCACGAAGGTCCGGTTGGAGGACACCCCGCCGCTGAGCGCCGGCAACAGTCCGACGGCGCTCTCCGAGCCCACCGTGGCGCATTCGACGCAGGTTCCGTCGTCCATGACCTTGACCACCGACAGACCGGCGCTGCTGGGGAAGTGCGCCTCGGTCACCGGGCCGCCCGACTCGTACAGTACTTCTCCCGGCCCCCAAGTCGCCTCGACCATGTCTGGGATCAGGGCCGCCAAGTCGGCCTTGGGAAGCGCGGAAAGAACTCGATTGATGAATATCACAGCGCCTCGGCAATTCTCTTGCGAGCAGTAATAGCTTCATTTCACTGCAAACCGTTTGAAAAACCGAGTTTACGTCTGACAATTACATAAGGAAGACGGTTCTATTCATAGTATGAAATAGTATTTGCTTATAATGTCATTTTCTGACTTAGTGGGCGCGAGGCCGCCCGTGTGTCCTCGCCTCAAGGGAACTTCCCGCTTCACTGGGGTCCGCGATCTTCGCGGCTTACGGATGTCCCGATGCAGACCGCAAATCGCCTCCTGCTCTCCCTCGACTCGGCCGACTACGACGTGCTGTCCAAGTCGATGCGGCCGATGACCTTCAAGCAGGGAACCCTGCTCTACGAGCCCGAGGCGCCCATCGACTGGGTCTATTTCCCGGAGGAGGGGCTGATCTCCCTGCTGTCGGTGATGCTGTCGGGAGTCGCGGTGGAGACCGCGGTGGTGGGCCGCGAGGGGGGCGTCGGCTTCCTGGAGGCCGTGGGCGCCGGGGTGATCTTCTCCCGCGCCCTGGTGCAGGTGGACCTGCTGGCCCTGCGGGTGCCGGCCGAGGCCTATATCGCCGCCTATGACGCCAGCGCCTCCCTGCGGCGGAAGGTCGGCAGCCATGTGGAGCTGAGCCTGGCCGAGGCCCGCCAGACCCTGGCCTGCCAGACCCACCACTCCCACGAGCAGCGCCTGGCCTGGTGGCTGCTGGAATGCCAGGACCGCACCGGCGGCGGCCCGACCCTGCCCCTGAAACAGGACTTCCTCGCCTCGATGCTTGGGGTGCAGCGCTCCACCGTCTCCCAGGTGGCCAGCGTGCTGAAGGCCGACGGGCTGATCGACTACACTCGCGGCGTGATCCAGATCCTGGACCGTCCCGGCCTCGAGAAGCGCGCCTGCGAGTGCTACGCCACCACCCAACACTTCCGGGGGATGATCGAAACCCACGGTGGTGGCGCGACCTGAGCTGGGAGGCGGTGGAATCCCTGACTCCTTAACGGAAACTCCCGCCCGAGCGTCCGCCTTAAGGTTACCCTGCCGCCCCCAGGTTGCGCGCGATTGTCGCCCTAGCCGTCGCCCCTAGGTTGTGCCCACGGCATCAGGCCGGGGGCGGGGCGGACCATGTTTCTCAACGGTGGATCGGGCAAGGACAAGCTGACGGGCGGCGCGGGCGCCGACACCCTCTATGGCCTGGGCGGCGACGACTCGCTCTCGGGCCTCGGCGGCGAGGACGTCCTGGCCGGCAACGACGGCAATGACACCCTCTCGGGCGGGGCCAACGACGACTATCTGATGGGCGGCCTGGGCAATGACCGCATCGACGGCGGCACGGGTAATGACTGGGCCGGCTACGAGGACGCGACCTCGGCCGTGAAGGTCGACCTGGCCCTGACCACCGCCCAGAACACCCTGGGCGCCGGGACCGACCAGCTGTCCTCCATCGAATATGTCTACGGCTCGGCCTACGGCGACACGCTGAGCGGGACCTCGGGTTTCAACTACATCTTCGGCGGCGAGGGCGACGACCAGTTGTTCGGCCGCGCGGGAGATGACTTCCTGGCCGGCGGCGCGGGGAACGACCTGATCGACGGCGGCGCGAACGACGACACGGTCAGCTTCGACGACGGTGTCGCGGGCGGCGTCGCGGTCTCCCTGATCACCCAGACCGCCGACGGCCACGGCCACGACAACCTGGTCTCGATCGAGAGCGTCTACGGCAGCGGCGACAACGACAGCATCGTCGGCAACGACGTCGACAACTACCTGCTCGGCGGTGACGGCGCGGACACCATCGTGGCCGGCGGCGGGGCCGACTACGTCGACGGCGATCTGGGGGACGACTTTGTCGTCGGCGGCGCGGGCGACGACTACATCGCCGGCGGCGCGGGAATCGACACAGTCAGCTTCGACGACGGCCTGACGGGCGGGGTCGTGGTTTCGCTCCTTGCCGGGACCGCCGACGGTCATGGGTATGACCATCTGGACTCCATCGAAAATGTCGTCGGCAGCGCCTATGCGGATACCGTCACAGGTGACGCTTCTAGCAACCATCTCTGGGGGGGAGAGGGCGACGACCTGCTTTCCGGCGGTGCTGGAAATGATGTCCTGGAGGCGTTCTACGGGTTCAACACACTGAATGGCGGCGACGGAGACGATCTCCTCGTCGGCGGCGGGGGCGACCTCCTCTACGGCGAGGAAGGAAATGACGTTCTGAGGTTTGACGGCGGGGCGGGCACGCTCAGCGGTGGGGCGGGGAACGATTTTCTGCTCGGCGGTGGGGGATCCGAAAGCTTTGATGGCGGCAGTGGCATCGACACCGTTAGCTACGAGCGCGGCCAGGGTGGTGGCATCTTTGTTTCGCTCGAGCTCGGCTGGTCCACGCCCGGAGGCGAGAGCTCGCTGGGTGAGCACGGCTTCGATCACCTTGCCGGGGTCGAAAACATCATCGGCACCGCCTACGCGGACAACATTACTGGCGACGCCGGGAACAACTCCATCATCGGCGGCGATGGGCGCGACGGCCTGAGTGGCGGCTCGGGCGGTGTCGATGTGCTCGATGGGGGCGCCGGCGACGACTACTTCAACGCCGGTGGATCCTCTCACCTGACCGTGATCGGTGGACAGGGCGTCGATCAGATCATGTTCTTCGGCAGCGACTTCGTGAGCACCGGCGTGGTTGTTGATCTCGGAGCGACGGGCGCGCAGCAGATCGATGCCACCCACCTCCTCACGATGTCGGGAGTCGAAACCTTCTTCGGCACGATCGGGTCTGACACGGTTTACGCGAGCGACGACGCCAATAAGTTCTATGCGTTTGGTATCGACAAGTTTGTGTTTCGAACCCTCGCGAGTTTGGGAAATGGCGCTGACGCCGACCTTATTTCGAGGATGACCTTCGTCCCCGACCCTAATCCTGGGGCTCCGACGGGGGCGATCATAGATGTCTCGCTCATCGACGCCGACACGACTCAAGCCGGAAACCAGGCGTTCCACCTTCTGTCCGAAGGCTCAGGTTTCACCGGGCACGCCGGCGAAATCACCCGACAGTGGTCTCAGCAAGTCGGCGGGTACATCGTCCAGTTCGACGTGGACGGAGACGCCATCGCTGACGCTCGGCTGAACGTGGTGGGCGGCGTTTCCGTCGCCGACGCCAACTTCATCCTCTAGCCACCTACCCCGCCCGGTCCAGCCGCAGCACCTCGACGAGGTCGCCGGCGGCTGAGGCCGGGGCGCCGGGGGGGCGGACCAGCAGGGCGTCGGCGGCGGCGAAGACGGTGATCAGGGAGGAGTCCTGGTCGCGGTAGGGCCGGACGACGATGCCGCCGGCTTCATAGGTCAACTGGGCCCGCATCCAGTGTTCGCGCGGGCCGTTGGCGGCCAGGGGCTTGGCCAGGCGGGCGCTGGCCATGCGGGGCTGGTGCGGCGCGCCGCAATAGGCGGCGATCAGCGGCTTCAGGAACAGCTCGGCGCAGACGAAGGCCGAGGCCGGGTTGCCGGGCAGGCCCAGCAGGCGGCGGCCATCGGCCAGGACGCCGAAGAAGGTGGGCTTGCCCGGCCGCACCGCGACGCTCTCCACGCTGTACTGGAGGCCCAGCGCCTCGGCGGCGGCGCGGACCAGGTCGTGGTCGCCCACCGACGCGCCGCCCACCGTGACGATGAGGTCGGCCTCGGCCTTGCGCATGGCCTCGATCACGGCGTCCAACTGGTCTCGGACGCCGCTGAGCTTGGTGGCCTGCGCGCCCCAGGCCTCGCACATCACCTTCAGCGCCGGGGAGCCGGAATCGTAGATCTGGAAGGGTCCCGGCGTGGCCGGCGCCTCGACGATCTCCTCGCCGGTGGAGAGGATGGCGATGCGCGGCCTGCGGCGGACGCTGAGCTCGGCGCGGCCGGCCGAGGCGGCCAGGGACAGCCGCCAGGGGTCGATGCGGGTTCCGGCGGTCAGCAGGACGTCGCCGGCCTGGAAGTCCTTGCCGGCGTCGCGGATATTGTCGCCGGGCGCGGCCTTGGGAACCGTGACCTGCTCGCCCTCGCGGGTCGCGTTCTCCTGGATCACCACGCTGTCGGCGCCGTCAGGCAGGGCCGCGCCGGTGAAGATGCGGATCGCCTGGCCGGCGGCCAGCACGCCCTCATAGCCGTGCCCCGCGGCGCTCTCGCCGACGATGGCCAGCGACCCCGGGGTGTCGGCGGCGCGCACCGCCCAGCCGTCCATGGCCGAGTTGGTGAAGGGGGGCTGGGCGCGGACGGCGGCCACGTCTTCGGCCAGCACCCGGCCCACGGCGGCGGCGAGCGGGATGGTCTCGGCGGCCAGGGGGGCGGCTTGCGCCACCATGGCGGACCGCGCCGCCTCCACCGAGAGCAGCTTCACGGGCGCGTCCAGTCGCCGGACTTGCCGCCAGACTTCTTCATCAGGCGCACGACCTCGATGGTCATGGCCTTATCGGCGGCCTTGAGCATGTCGTAGACCGTCAGGCAGGCCACCGAGACGGCGGTCAGGGCCTCCATCTCCACCCCGGTCTGGCCGGTGGTGCGCACGCGGGCGGTGACCGACAGTCCCCCCTCGCCCGGCTCGACCCGGACCTCGACCTTGGAGAGCGCCAGGGGGTGGCAGAGGGGGATCAGGTCGGCCGTCTTCTTGGCGGCCATGATCCCGGCGATCTCGGCGGTTCCCCGCACGTCGCCCTTCTTGGCGTCGCCGGACAGGGCGAGCGCCAGGGTCGCCGGGCTCATCCGCACGAACCCCTCGGCCAGGGCCTCCCGCGTGGTGACCGCCTTGTCGGAGACGTCGACCATGTTGGCGCGGCCGGTCTCGTCGATGTGGGTCAGGCCGGTCATTTCTCCAGCAGGCGCGGCATGAGTTCGACCATGTTGCAGGGGCCATGGCGGCTGTCGAGCTGGGGTGCGATCACCTTGTCCCAGCCGTCGCGCACCGCGCCGTTGGAGCCCGGCAGGCAGAAGACGAAGACCCCGCCCACCAGGCCCGCCGTGGCGCGGCTCTGCAGGGTCGACAGGCCCACCGACTGGTAGCTGACCATGTGGAAGACCACCGAGAAGCCGTCGAGCTTCTTGTCGAACAGCGGCTCGATGGCCTCGGGCGTCACGTCGCGGCCGGTGATGCCGGTGCCGCCGGTGGTGATGATGGCGTCGACGGTTCCGGAGGCCACCCAGGCCTTCACCTGCATGCGGATCTGGTCGACGTCGTCCTTGACGATGGTCTTGGCGGCCAGCTGGTGGCCGGCGCCGGTGATGCGTTCGGCCAGGACATGGCCGGAGGTGTCGCTCTCCTCGTCGCGGGTGTCGGAGATGGTCAGGACGGCGATGCGGACCGGGACGAGGGGCAGTTTCTCGTCGATGCGGCCGCCGGGGCTGAGGGTCGGGGCGTTCATGGGGTCTCCCAGCGGGTGATGTCGGCGTGGTCCTGCGGCCGGGGCTCGATCCAGCGCGCCTGCCCGTCGTGGCCGGTCTCCTTCTTCCAGAAGGGGGCCCGGCTCTTCAAGTAGTCCATCAGGAAATCGCAGGCCTCGAAGGCCTCGCGGCGGTGGCCTGACGCGGTGGCCACGAAGACGATGGCCTCGCCGGGCGCGATCTTGCCGATGCGGTGCACGATCTGGAAGTCGTCGAGGGAAAAGCGCTGGCGCGCGCCCTCTGCGATGGCGCCGATCTGCGCCTCCGTGAAGCCCGGATAGGCCTCCAGCTCCAGGATGTTGGTTGATCCCTGCTCGGCGCGGGCCAGGCCGGTGAAGGTGGCCACCGCGCCGGTCTCGGTGCGGCCCTTGCTGAAGGCGGTCAGCAGGACGCCGGGGTCGAAGGGCTGGTCGGTGAGGGTGATCATCCGCCGCTCATGGCCGGCAGGAAGGCGATCTCCGAGCGGGGGGTCAGGGCCGCGTCGCCCCGCACGAGGACCTGGTCCAGGGCCACCTGGACGCCGGGGGCGGCCAGGGCCTCGGCGAGACCCGCGTCCTCGGCGCAGAGCTGGGCGCGCAGGGCCGCCAGCGTGGCGGGCAGGGGATCGAGGCTGCGCTCGCGCCAGCCGGCGATGTCGCTCAGGCGCCCGAACAGCAGGACCTTGGCCACCCTAGCCTCCCGTCGTCGACATGTGGCGGGCCACGGCCGGGGCGCCGGACCGCACGATCTGGAAGTCGTGGCCCTGGGGCTTGGCGTCGACGGCCAGGCGGATGGCCTCCTCCAGGCCCTTGGCGTCGGCGCCGGCGCGGATCACGGCGCGCAGGTCGCTGGCGTCCTCGCGTCCCAGGCAGGTGTGCAGGGTGCCGGTGCAGGTCAGGCGGACCCGGTTGCAGGCCTCGCAGAAATTGTGGCTCAGCGGGGTGATGAAGCCCAGGCGTCCGCCAGTCTCCTTGACGCGCACATAGTGGGCGGGGCCGCCGGTGACGTGGTCGCTGTCCTCCAGGGTCCAGAAGCTTTCCAGTTCGCGGCGGACGTCCTTCAGCGACAGGAACTGGTCGGTGCGGTCGAACTCGATCTCGCCCAGCGGCATGGCCTCGATGAGGGTGGCGTCGCAGCCCCGCGCATGGGCCCAGGCGATCAGGTCGGGCAGTTCGGCGGCGTTGTCGTCCTTCAGAGCCACGGCGTTGATCTTCACCGCGATCCCAGCGGCCAGCGCCGCGTCGATGCCGCCGATCACCTTGGCCAGGTCGCCCCCGCGGGTCAGGGTGCGGAACAGGTCCGGCTTCAGGGTGTCCATGGAGACATTGATCCGCCGCACGCCGAATCTCGCCAGGTCGGGGGCGAATTCGGAGAGCCGGGTGCCGTTGGTGGTCAGGGTCAGTTCTTCGAGCGCCCCGGTCCTCAGGTGTCGCGACAGGTTCTCGATCAGGCCCATCACCCCCTTGCGCACCAGGGGTTCGCCGCCGGTGATCCGCAGCTTGCGGACCCCGAGGTCCACGAAGGCCGTGGCGAGCCGGTCGAGCTCCTCCAGGGTGAGCACCTGGGCCTTGGGCAGGAAGGTCATGTGCTCGGACATGCAGTAGACGCAGCGCAGGTCGCAGCGGTCCGTCACCGAGACCCGCAGATAGGTCACGGTGCGGCCGAAGCCGTCGATCAGCGGGGTTTTCGAAGTCGCTTGCCGCAGGGCGTCGTCATAGGGCGTCATGTCGCCGCTAACATAGAGGGGAAGAGCCGGTCGTGACAGGGGTGGGCGGATTTGAAGCGATCGTCCTGGCGGCGGGGTCGGGGACGCGGTTCGGCGGCGGCAAGCTGCTGGCGGCCTATGGCGGCGGGGTGCTGCTGGAGGGCGCCCTGCGCGCGGCCTTCGCCGCCCCGGTGCGAACCGTCACGGTGGTGACCGGCGCCGATCCCAGCCGGGTGGCGGCCGTGGCCACCGCCCACGCCAAGGCGGCGGGACAGGGCGCGCGCCTGCGCATCGTCCATGCGGTCGACCACGCCGAGGGCATGGGCGCCTCCCTGCGGCGCGGGGCCGCCGCCCTGCCGGCCGACACCGAGGGGGTGTTCGTCTTCCTGGGGGACATGCCGCGGATTCCGGTCGCCGTGCTTGAGCCTCTCGCCCAGGCGATCGCCGACGGCGCCCCGGCCGCGGCGGCGACCTTCGGCGGCAAGCGGGGCCATCCGGCGGTGATCGGCGCGGGCCTGATCCCCCAGCTGCTGACGCTGACGGGCGACGCCGGGGCGCGGGCGGTGCTGCAGGGCCTGGGGGAGCGGCTGGCCCTGGTGGAGGCCCCCGACGACGGGGTGCTTTTCGATGTGGATCAGCCGGCCGATCTCGACGGCCCGCTCCGTGAGCGGTAGTATTCGGTCTTGAGCGCGGAGAGCGTGATGTCGAAGATCGAAACGGTGTCGGTCGAGCTTTCGCCGGAACTTATTGAAACCATCCGCGAAGCTGTGACGCGTGGCGACTACGAATCGTCAGATGACGTGGTCCAAGAGGCGCTGCGCGACTGGCTTGAGAGGCGCGAGCTTCGCGCCGCCGCCATCGAAAAGCTCGGCGCAGCCTGGGACGAGGGGGTCGCGAGCGGGATCGCGCCGCGCCGTCGTAGCGCTGAGGAAATCGTCGCTGACGGTCGCCGCGCCCTGGCTGCGAGAAAGTCGGCTTGAGCCTCGAAGTCCGTCGAACCCACCGCGCCGACGCTGATCTCACCGACATCTGGATCCATATCGCCGCCGACAGCCCTTCGGCGGCTGAGCGCGTGATCCTGCGGATCGAGGCGGCTGAAAATAGGTTGGCCGAATTTCCAGAGATGGCTCAGCCCCGTGACGCTCTTCGCCCCGGCCTAAGGGTGTGGCCGGTGGGTGACTACCTGATCCTTTATCGCGTCGAGCCGGACGCCGTGGTGATCATCCGGATCATCCACGGCGCCCGAAACATCGGCGATGTCCTGTCGGAGTCTTAGGCCTTCACGAAGGGCAGGCTCGTCGTCGCCTGGCCGTTGAGGGCCAGCAGGGCGTTGGCGACCGCCGGGGCGATCACCGGGGTGCCCGGCTCGCCGATGCCGGAGGGGGCGTTTCCGGAGGGGACGATATAGGTCTCCACCGTCGGGGCCTCGGAGTTGCGCAGCACCCGGTAGGTGTCGAAGTTGGTCTGCTCCACCACCCCGTCCTTCAGGGTCACCTGGCCGAACAGGGCCGCCGACAGGCCGTAGCAGATGCCGCCCTCCATCTGGGCGGCGATCTGGTCGGGCGAGATGGGGGTGCCGCACTCGACGGCGGTGACCACCCGGCCGACCTTGGGCTGGCCGTCCACCAGCTGCACCTCGGCCACCTGGGCCACCAGGGTGCCGAAGCTCTCATGCACGGCGACGCCCCGCGACCAGCCGGCCGGCGCCGGCTGGTCCCAGCCGGCCTTCTCGGCGGCCAGGTTCAGCACGGCCAGGTGGCGGGTGGCGCCGGCCTTCTCGTACAGGGCCCGGCGGTAGGCCACCGGGTCCTTGCCGGCCTTGCGGGCCAGCTGGTCGATGGTGTGCTCCATGACGAAGGCGGTGTGGGTCGCCCCCACCGAACGCCACCACAGGACCGGCACCCCGAGATCGGGCAGCAGGGCCTGGGCGTCCACCACCGGGGTGGCCTTCAGATAGGGCGAGCCCTTGGCGCCCTCGACGGTGGTCTCGTCGAGGCCCTTGGCGGGGATCGGCGAGCCCTTCATCAGGGTCTGGGTGACGATCCGGTGGCGCCAGGCCAGCGGATAGCCCTCCTTGTCCAGGGTGATCTTCAGGGCGTGGTGGGTGAGCGGGCGGAAATAGCCCGCCGTCATGTCGTCCTCGCGGGTCCAGACCAGCTTCACCGGCCGCATCTTGCCGACCTTCTTGGCGATCTCGACGCACTCGGCGACGTAGTCCGACTGGAAGTTGGCGCGGCGCCCGAAGGAGCCGCCGGCGAACAGGGTCTCGATCTCCACCGCGCCGGGCAGCATGCCGACGATCTTGGCGGTGTTGAGCTGGTCGACGGTGGGGATCTGCGAGCCGAAGGTCAGCTTGGCCTTGCCCACGCCCACCTGGGCCACGCAGTTCATCGGCTCCATGGCCGCGTGGGCCAGGAAGGGGAAGTCATAGCTGGTCTCGAAGATCGTTCCCTCGACCTTCTTGGCGGCGTCGCCCTTGGTCTCGAAGGGCTGCCAGGGGGTCTTCTCGGGCAGGGTTCCCTTGCCCGCCGCCCATTGCCGATAGTTGGCGGCCAGCTTGTCGGAGCTGACCTTCTCGGCCCCGCTCTCGTCCCAGGTCACCTTCAGGGCCTCGCGGCCCTTGCGGGCGGCCCAGGTGTTTTCGGCCACGACGGCCACGCCGGTGGGGATCTGGTAGACCTCCACCACGCCCGGGACCTTCCTGGCCTCGGCGGCGTCGAAGCTGGCGACCTTGGCGCCGAAGCGCGGGGGGTGCGCCACCATGGCGGTCAGCATGTCCGGCATCTGGACATCCTGGGTGAAGCGCGCGGTTCCGTCGCTCTTGGCCTGGCTATCCTTGCGCCGCACCCGGTCGGTGCCGATCAGGGTGAAGGTCTTGGGGTCCTTCAGGGTCGGGGTCTTGGGGGGCGTGACCTTGCCGGCCTCGGGCAGCAGCTGGGCGAAGGTGGCCGACTTGCCGGACTTGGCGTGGCTGACGACGCTGTCCTTGACGGTGATCTCGCCGACCGGCGCGTTCCATTTGTTGGCGGCGGCCTCGACGAACATGGCCTTGGCGCCGGCGCCGGCCTGGCGCAGCTGGGTCCAGGAGTTGGAGATGGCCGAGGAGCCGCCGGTGCCCTGCACGCCCATGCCGGTGTTGGCGTAGACCTTGGCGATGGCCGGGGCCTGCTCGACCTTGACCTTGGTCCAGTCGGCGTCGAGCTCCTCGGCGACGATGGCCGCCAGGCCCGCATGGTTGCCCTGGCCGAATTCGATGTGCTTGGAGATCACCGTCACCGCGCCGTCGGCGCCGATCTTGATGAAGGGCCCGAAGGCGCCGAAGTTCTCCTTGGCGCCGACGCTCAGCAGATCGGCGGGACCGCAGCCCACCAGCAGGGCGCCGCCCACCAGGGTCGCGCCCACCACCAGGTCGCGCCGCGTGGCGCCGAGGGTTTCGCGGGGGGAGAGGATCTTGTTCATGGGACGCTCTCCTAGACCTTGGCCGGGGCGGCGGGCGTCGCGACGGTGGCGGGCGCCATGCCGGCGGCTTCCTTGATGGCCGCGCGGATCCGCTGATAGGCGCCGCAGCGGCAGATGTTGCCGTCCATGGCCGCGTCGATGTCGGCGTCGGTGGGATGGGGCTTGGCGGCCAGCAGGGCCGCGGCGCTCATGATCTGGCCCGACTGGCAGTAGCCGCACTGCGGGACGTCGTTCTTCACCCAGGCCTGCTGCAGGGGATGGGCGCCGCCCAGGCTCTCGATGGTGGTGATCTTCAACCCCGCCAGGCCCTCGATGGGCGTGGCGCAGGAGCGGACCGGCTGGCCGTCGACCAGCACCGTGCAGGCGCCGCACTGGGCGATCCCGCAGCCGTACTTCGTGCCGGTCAGGCGCAGTTCGTCGCGCAGCACCCACAGCAGGGGGGTGTCGGGCGCGGCCTTCACCGCCAGGGGTTTGCCGTTCACATCGAGCGTCATGGCCATGGGCAGATCCCTCTCCGGGTGAGATTCAACAATCATCTTAACGTCGTTTAGTCCTCGCGGTAAATGTGCGCGGTCGTGGCGGGGCCGCGCGCGACGCGCTAGTCAGGACGATGACGTTCCGGAGGGTTTCATGAGACGCCTGTTTCCCGTTCTGCTGGCCCTGGCGGGTCTGTCGGCCTCGCCGGCCCTGGCCGCCGACGGCGCCAAGACCTTCATGCTCCAGTGCAAGACCTGCCACGCCGCCAAGAGCGGCCCCATGGGGCCCAGCCTGACCGGGGTGGCGGGCCGCAAGATCGCAGGTCTCGCCGACTACAAGTACTCCGCGGGGCTGGCCGCCAAGGGCGCCCAGGCTTGGACCGACGCCAATCTCGACGCCTATCTGGCTGCGCCCGCCAAGTTCGCGCCGGGCACCAAGATGATGAGCGGCCTGGCCGCCCCCGCCGACCGCGCCGCGGTGATCGGCTATCTGAAGGGGCTGAAGTGAAAGCCGCGCCCTGGATCGCGCTCGCCGCCGGCCTGGCGCTCGCCGGCTGCGCCACCGTCGCGCCCGAGGACGCCAGCGACGCGCCCATGACCTACAGCTGCGGGGCCGGCAAGCGGTTCGTCGCGTCCTACGCCCTGGACGGCCGGATCGTGCGGGTGACCGCCGGCGGCAAGACCACCACCCTGCGCCAGGTGAAGAAGAAGCGCGGCGACCCGATCTTCTCGGCCGGGGGCGTGACCCTGACGACCAAGGGGGCGAGCGCCGACCTGGACGGGGCGCCGGCCGGTCCCTACCGGAACTGCAGAACCGGCTAGGTGGACGCCTTCCCCGCCTATTTTCCGCTGGCCGGCGTCAAGGTGGTGATCGCCGGCTCCGGCGAGGCCGCGGAGGCCAAGCTGCGGCTGCTGGCCTCCTCGCCGGCGACCCTGGTTCGGGTGGAGGGTCCTGAGGCCTTCCTGCCCGGCAGCTATTCCGGCGCCCGGCTGGTGTTCATCGACGGTGAGGACGAGACCTTCGCCAGGGGGGCCGCCGCCGCCGCCCGGGTGGCCCGCGCCCTGGTCAATGTCACCGACCGCCCCGAGCTCTGCGACTTCACCACGCCGGCGGTGATCGACCGGGGCGAGGTGGTGGCCGCCATCGGCACCGGGGGCGCCTCCCCCATGCTGGCCACCATGCTGCGCAACGACATCGAGCAGCGGGTGCCCGAGGGGACCGGCCGGGTGGCGGCCCTGTTTCGCAAGTTCCAGGACGACGTCCGGGCCAAGTTCCCCGAGCTCCACGCCCGCCGCGCCTTCCTGCGCGAGACCCTGTCGGGCGCGGTGGCGGAGGCCGCCCAGTCCGGCGACATGGAGCAGGCCCAGAGCCTGTTCCGCGCCGCCATCGCCAAGGGTCCCAAGGCCGCCGGCAAGATCCAGTTCGTCGCCGGCCGCGGCCCCGCCGACCTCCTGACCCTGAGGGCCAGCCGGGCGCTGGCCGCCGCCGACGTCCTGGCCGCCGATCCGGGCGCGGATCCTGATATCCTGTCGATGGCCCGCCGGGACGCTGATCGCCTGGCGCCGGCCGCCGCCACGCCGGAAGCGCTCATCGACCTGGCCCGCAATGGCCGACGGGTGGTGCGGCTGGTGGTCCAGGCCCCGCCGGCGGCGGAGGCGCAGGCCCTGGCCGCCGCGGGCGTCCCCGTCGAGATCCTGGCCTCCGCCTCGTGAGCGCTCTGACCCCGGAGGACTGGGCCGCCGTGGCCCTGTCGCTGAAGGTGGCCCTGGCCGCCACCGCCTTCGGCCTGCCGCTGGCCCTGCTGACGGCCATGGCCCAGGCCCGGGGCCGCTATGCGGTCCGGGTGCTGCTGGACGGCCTGGTGACCCTGCCCCTGGTCCTGCCCCCGGTGGCCACCGGCTATGTCCTGCTGCTGCTGTTCGGCCGGCGCGGCGCCATCGGCGCCCTGCTGGAGAAGGTCGGGATCGCCTTCGCCTTCGACTGGACCGGGGCGGCGCTCGCGGCCGGGGTGATGGCCTTTCCCCTCATGGTTCGCCCCATGCGCCTGGCCATCGAGGCCCTGGACCGGGAGGTGGACGAGGTGGCCCGCACCCTGGGCGCGCGGCCCCTGGTGCGCTTCTTCCGGATCACCCTGCCGCTCGCCCTGCCCGGGGTCGCGGCCGGGGCCATCCTCGGCTTCGCCAAGGCGCTGGGGGAGTTCGGGGCCACCATCACCTTCGTGGCCGCCATCCCCGGCGAGACCCTGACCCTGCCCGCCGCCATCTATGGCGCCACCCAGTCGCCCGGCGACGAGGCCCGCGCCGGGGCGCTCTGCCTGGTGGCCGCGGCGATCGCGGTGGGGGCGGTGCTGGTCTCCGACGCCGTGGGCCGGATGGCCACTCGGGCCTCGCGCGGCGCGCCCTAGCTTATTTACCCGGGTAATATTGACTTCATATTATATCCGGGTAAAAAGTCGCGCTCACCCGGAGCCGAGCCCATGCCCATCCCCGCCGCCAAGCGCCCCGCGGTCGACCGCGCCCTGACCGCCGCCTTCGGCACGAGGGAGCTGGACGCCATCGCCCCGCTGGGCGGCGGCCTCTCCGGGGCCCTGATCTACAAGATCCGGGTCGGCGGCATCGCCTATCTGCTGCGGATCGAGGGGGCCCGCGACGCCTTCCGCGATCCGGACCGCTGGTACGCCTGCATGCGCATCGCCGCGCAGGCGGTGATCGCCCCGCGGGTCCGCTACGCCGACGCCGCCGACGGGGTGGCGATCATGGAGTTCGTCGTCGAGCGCTCGCTCAGCCAGGACTTCCTGGGGACGCGGGCGGACCTGATCACCGAGGCGGCCCAGACCCTGCGCGCCCTGCACCAGGCCCCGGCCTTCCCGCCCCTGGTGGACTATATGGAGGGCATGGAGGCGATCCTCGGTGAGCACCGGGCCACCGGCCTGCTGGACCCGGAGGCCACGGCGCCCCTGTTCGCCCGCTGGATGCGGCTGAGGGCCGCCTATCGCACCGATCCGGCCGACCTGGTCTCCAGCCACAACGACCTCAATCCGCGCAACCTCCTCTATGACGGCCGCCGCCTGTGGTTCGTCGACTGGGAGTCGTCCTTCCTGGCCGACCGCTATGTGGACCTGGCGACCCTGGCCAACTTCATGACCTCCGGCGCGGCGGAGGCCGATCTGCTGCTGGCCGCCTATCTCGGCCAGGCGCCCGATCCCCGCCAGCGGGCGCGGCTTCACGTCATGCGGCAGGTGAACCACCTGTTCTATGGCCTGATCATGCTCAACGCCGTGGCCGGCCAGCGGCCGGGCGTCGCGGCGCCCGGCGGGCTGGCGGCGCCGGACCTGGCGGAGATCCACCAGGGCCTGGGCGCCGGGACCTACGTCCTGGAGGGCTGGGAGGGCCAGGTCACCTACGGCAAGAGCCGGCTCAACGCCGCGTTGGCGGGTATGAAAACCCCGGCCTTCGATCAGGCGGTCAGGCTGCTGACACCCTGACGAACCTCAGTCGTGCAGGGACCGCTTGTGGGTCTCCGGCAGGAACAACAGGCAGGTGACCACCGAGAGCGCCGTGAAGGCGAACGGGTACCAGAGGCCGGAATAGATGTCGCCCACCGCCGCCACGATGGCGAAGGCGGTGAAGGGGACGAAGCCCCCGACCCAGCCGGTGCCGATATGGTAGGGCAGGGACATGGCGGTGTAGCGGATGCGGGTCGGGAACAGCTCCACCAGGGTCGCGGCGATGGGTCCGAACAGGGCCGTGGCGGCGATGACGAAGACCATCAGCACGCCGAAGACGCCGGGCAGGTTCATCCGCGCCGGGTCGGCCTTCTCCGGATAGCCGGCGGCCTTCAGCCCGCCCTTGATGCGGCCTTCGATGACGGTCTTGGCGGCCTTGGCGGCGTCCTTCGGCAGGCCGCCGATGGAGCCCGACTCGATGACGGTCTCGCCGATCTTCACCTGGGCCTTGGCCCCGGGCGCGGCCTTCTGGTTGCTGTAGGAGACCCCGGCGTTGGCCAGGGTGCTCTTGGCGATGTCGCAGGAGGAGGTGAAGGCCGCCTTGCCGATGGGGTCGAACTGCAGGGAGCATTCGGCCGGGTCGGCCACGACCACGATGGGGGTGCGGGCCTCGGCCTCGGCCAGGGCCGGGTTGGCGGTCTTGGCCAGCATGAGGAAGCCGGGGAAGTAGGCGATCAGCATCAGGGTCATGCCAAACAGCATCACCGGCTTGCGCCCCACCTTGTCCGACAACCAGCCGAACACGACGTAGAAGATGGCGCTCACCGCGGTGGCGGCCATCATCAGCAGGTTGATGGTCTCGGGGGGGACCTTGAGGAACTTGTCCAGGAAGGTCTGGGTGTAGAAGAAGGCCGTGTACCAGACCGCCCCTTGCGCGAACATGATGGCCACCAGGGCCAGGATGACGATCTTGAGGTTCTTCCAGGTCCCGAAGGCCTCGGTGAAGGGCGCCTTGGCCACCTCGCCCTCCTCCTTCATCTTGGCGAAGGCCGGGCTCTCCGAGAGCTTCAGGCGCATGAAGATCGAGACCGCCAGCAGGCCCGCCGAGAACAGGAACGGGATGCGCCAGCCCCAGGCGTCGAAGGCCTCGGGTCCGGCGACGCGACCCACCACGACGCGGGTCAGCAGGATCACCAGCAGGGCGGCGAACAGGCCGAAGGCGGCCGAGGTCTGCACCCAGCTGGTGGAGCGGCCCCGGGCGCCGGGGGGCGCGTGCTCGGCCACATAGATGGCCGCCCCGCCGTATTCCCCGCCGAGCGCGAAGCCCTGCAGGATGCGCATCAGGACCAGCAGGGCCGGCGCCAGCATGCCCACCTGGGCGTAGGAGGGCAGCAGGCCGATGGCGACCGTCGCCCCGCCCATCAGCACCACGGTGAACAGGAAGGCGCCCTTGCGCCCCACCCGGTCGCCGATGCGGCCAAAGACCAGGGCGCCCAGGGGCCGGAAGGCGAATCCGGCGCCGAACAGGGCCAGGGCGGCGATATAGCCGGCGGTTTCGGGGAGGCCGGAGAAGAAGGTCTTGGAGATGACCTGGGTCAGGCTGCCGAAGACGAAGAAGTCATACCATTCGAAGGTGGTCCCGGCCGCCGAGGCCGCCACCACCGTGCGCAGCGAAGCTTCCTTCGGCGCCTTCACGTCTCCAATCACGGCGTCGGCCATGCGTCTCTCCCCCGAGCTCTTTGCGGGCCAAGGTCTAGCATTGGCCGGCGCCGGGGTGGAAGGGCGGGACTTTAGGCCACCGCCTCCTCGGCCGCCGGCGCGCTCAGCCGGGCGATCTCGGTGAGCAGGGCCGAGGGTGAGATGGGCTTGCCCACCACCCCGTCCATCCCGGCCTCCAGATAGGCCTGGCGCTGGTGGGACAGGACATTGGCGGTGAGCGCCACGATGGGGGTCTGGGCGACGGAGCCCCCCAGGGCGCGGATGCGGCGGCTGGCCTCCAGGCCGTCGATGCCGGGCATCTGGACGTCCATCAGGATCAGGTCGAAGGCTCCGCGGGCGGCGGCCTCCACCCCCAGCAGGCCGTCGGCCGCGGTCTCGACGCTGGCGCCGAGGTTCTCCAGCAGCTTGGTGGCGATCATGCGGTTGGTGGAATTGTCCTCCACCACCAGGATGCGCAGGCCCTCCAGGACGGCGTCGCCGGCGTCGGCCATGGGCGCCACCGGTTCGGCGCTGGGGGCGGCCACCTCCAGCCAGAACGTCGATCCCTGGCCCTCCGCCGAGGTGAAGCCGACGGCCCCGCCCATCATCTGCGCCAGCTTCTGGGTGATGGCCAGGCCCAGGCCCGAACCGCCGAACCGGCGGGTGGTGGAGGCGTCGCCCTGGTCGAAGCGCTGGAAGATCCGCTCCTGGGCCTGGGCCGGGATGCCGACACCGGTGTCGGTGATCTCGAAGCGCAGGATGCGGCCCTGCGGCCGATGATGCAGGGCGGCGCGGACGGTGACCGAGCCGGCCAGGGTGAACTTCACCGCATTGCCCACCAGGTTGAACAGGGCCTGGCGCAGGCGGACCGGATCGGTGCGCACCCAGCCGATATCGGACAGGCCTTCCATGTTCAGGGCCAGGCCCTTGGCCTCGGCCTGGGGCCGCAGCAGGCGGGTGACCCCCTGGACCAGGGCGGCGGGATCGATGGACTCCTCGGCCAGCACCAGGGCGCCGGCCTCGATCTTGGAGAAGTCGATGACATCGTTGAGCAGCTCGGCGAGCATCTGGCCGCAGGACAGCGCCTCCTCCAGCATGGCGCGCCCCTCCTCCGAGAGGCTCTCGGTCTTGAGCAGGTGGAGCACGCCCATCACCCCGTTCATGGGGGTGCGGATCTCGTGGCTCATATTGGCCAGGAAGGCGGCCTTGGCCTCGGCCCCGGCCTGCGCGGCCTCCTGGGCCTTGATCAGAGCCAGCTCCTGACGCTTGCGCTGGTCGAAGTCGTGGACCATGCCCACGCCCTTGATCCAGCGGCCCTTGGTGTCGCGCTTGAGGTGGTGGAAGACCCGCATCCAGCGAGCCTCGCCCGAGGGGGTGATGATGCGGGCCTCGAAGGCCTCGCCCGACTTGCGGCGGTCGGCGTTGATGTCGAGGAAGGCCTGGCGGACGTCGGCCATGTCGTCGGGGTGGAACTTGGGGAAGTCGAGCTTCTGGGCGTCCTTGTAGCTGCGGGACGACCGGCCGATCAGCTTCTTGAACTCCGGGCTGGCCCAGAAGGTCTTGTTGACGTGGTCGATCTCGTAGACCCCGGCGTCGGCGGCGGCCAGCGCCACCTTGAGGCGCCGCGCATTGGTCTGGGCCTCGCGCCGGGCCCGCGACACCGCCGAGATGTCGTCCACATAGACCAGCATGCCGCCGATCTCGCCGGCGGCGTCGAGCCAGGGCTTGGCTTCCCAGCGGACCCAGTGGCGGTTGCCCTGGCTGTCGGTGAAACGGTCTTCCTTGCTGGCGACAACCTCGCCGGCCAGGACGCGTTTCTGGGCCGCGAGGAACTTCTTGGGGATGGTGGGGAAGACCTCCTCCAGCCGCAGGCCCACATGGTCACGATGGCCCAGGCTGAAGGCCTGGCGCCAGCGTTCGCTGATCATCAGATAGCGCAGGTCGCGGTCGAACATGGCCACGGCGAAGGGCGCGCTCTCCACCAGTTGGCGGATCTGGCGCTCGGCGGCCAGGGCGGCGTCGCGGGCCGCGGCCAGTTCCGTGATGTCCTGGGACATGCCCTTCAGGGCGTAGCCCCCGCCCTCGCGCGGCTCACAATGGAAGGTGGCCCGCCAGGTGGACCAGCGGCCATCCTTGTTGAGCATCCGGTGTTCGAAGGTCTGGGAGATTCCCTCGAAGACGCCGTGGTTGAAGGCCGCGCGGACCTCCTCGGCCTCATCGGGGTGCAGGATGGCGCGGAATTCCTCGGCGGTGAGGATCTCGTCGGGGCCATAGCCGGTGATGGCGCGGATGTCGTCGGACCAGTTCACCCGGCTCTCGGACGGCTCGAAGGTCCAGGTGCCGACCCCGGCGGATTCCGACAGCAACAGGCGTGTGCGTCGGGCGTCCTCGAGCTCGGCCTCCCGCTCACGCTCGCGGGTGGCGTCGCGCAGCACGCCGATGATGTGGCCGTCGTCGGTGAGCTGGCTGCGCCCCTCGAACCAGCGATAGGAGCCGTCCTTCATCCGCATGCGGGCGAGGTTCTCGCCGGTGCGGGTCTTGATCAGGCCCTGGGCGAACTTGCCGAAGTCCGCCAGGTCGTCGGGATGCAGGAACGCGGCGGGATAGCGGCCGACGATGTCCTCGGCGGTCCAGCCGGTGGCGGCGGTCCAGGCGGGGTTCACCAGCTTGAAGCGCGTGTCCGGGGCGATGACGAGCAGAAGCTCCTGGCTGTTGGCGAACAACCATTCCACCAGCGGCCCGTGTTCCGTCGGCGTGTCGGTCGCACGCTCTTCCGGCATGGAAACTCCCCCGTATTCGGGGTCACTGCATAAGCGGGAAGCGTAAACGCAACGTTCGAAGAACAAGGGTTGATCGCGAATGTTGACGCGCCCTCAACCGTCGGACATGGCGCGCCTTATTTCACGATCGGACCGGCGCCCCGGGTTCCTTGGACGACAATCGCCTTTGCGGCGAACGATATTCGGCCTTACGAAAAGTTCACTATCGTGCGACGCCCACTACCTTGTATAAAGCAGTACCTTGCGATAGGCAGTGCGCAGGAATTGGAGGCAGATCCCGTGGCGGAAGCCGTTGAAGTTCAGCTGAAGAAGGGCGTGCTCGAGCTCTGCGTTCTCGCGCTCCTCTCGCGGGGCGACAACTACGCCTACGAGATCGCGAGCCGTTTGGCCGA
>NZ_JAUSLW010000063.1 GCF_030645195.1 Phenylobacterium sp.
GTTGAGCAGGCCGAGCGCCTTGGCCTCCTCGGCCAGGACCATGCGGCTGGTGAGGATCAGGTCGGCGGCCGCCGCATAGCCGACGATGCGCGGCAGGAAGAAGCTCATGCCGGAGTCCGGCGACAGGCTGCGCTCGACGAATGTGGTCTTGAAGCGGGCGTGCTCGGAGCCGATGCGGATGTCGCAGGCGAGCGCCGCGCTCATGCCGGCCCCGGCGCAGACCCCGTTGATGGCGCCGATCACCGGCTTGTCGAAGTCGTGGAACAGCTTGGCCCAGTGGCCCACCCAGCCGAGATCGTCCAGTCGATCGTTCTGGGCGGTGGAGGCGACGGGGACCGGCCCGGTGAGGTCCGCGCCCGAGCAGAAGCCCCGCCCCGCGCCGGTGAGGATCACCGCCCGGATCTGGTCGTCCGCGCGGGCGGCGGCGAAGGCCGCGTGCGTATCTTCGCGCAGCTCGCCATTAATGGCGTTCAGCTTGTCGGGCCGGTTGAGGGTGACGATCCCCACATGGCCGGACGTCTCATAGGTGATGGCCTGGTAGGTCATGAACGCCGCTCCCTGCTTTTTTCCGACCCTCACGTCCGGGAGCCGGGGTGGCAAGGGCGATCTACAGCTCCGACCACATCCGCAGCAGGTTGTGATAGGCGCCGGTGAGGGAGACCACGGCGGGGTCGCCCAGGCCGCTTTGGCCGGCCACCCGCTGGATGGCCAGGTCCATGTCGAACAGCAGGGCCCGCTGGGCGTCCTGGCGCACCAGGCTCTGGATCCAGAAGAAGCTGCCCACCCGCTCGCCGCGGGTGATGGGCTCCACCCGGTGCAGGCTGGAGGCGGGATAGAGGATGAGGTCGCCGGCCGGCAGCTTCACCTCGTGGGCGCCGAAGGTGTCCTCGATCACCAGCTCGCCGCCATCATAGGTCTCGGGCTCGGCCAGGAAGAGGGTGGCCGAGAGGTCGGTGCGGATCCGGACCCCCGTGTCGCGATGGAAGCGCAGGGCGTTGTCGATGTGGTCGCCGAAGGCCTGGCCGCCGCCATAGCGGTTGAACAGCGGCGGATAGACCGTGTGCGGCAGGGCCGCCGACATGAAGAGCGGATTGCGGGTCAGGGCCTCGCGGATCAGCACCCCGGCCTCGTGGGCGGCCGGCGAGTCCTCGGCCAGCTGCAGGTTGTCCTTGGCCAGAGCCGACTGGGCGCCGGAGGTGGCGTTGCCGTCGGCCCAGTCGCCGGCGTCGATGAGGCCGCGGACCTTGGCCACCTCGGCGGGGTTCAGCAGACCGGGGACTTGCAGGAGCATTTCATCATCCTAGACGAAAGGGCGCCCCGTCCGCGAGGGACGGGGCGCGAGGCCTACCGGTTCAGGGGGAGGATCAGAACCGGTAGCTGACGCTGGCGGTGGCGGTGCGGCGGTCCCCCGGGGTGGACCAGCCGTTGTTGCGGCCGCGGACGTAGTAGACCTCGTCCAGCAGGTTGTTGACGTTGAGCCGCAGCTCCAGGCCGGGCCTGGGGGTCCAGGCGATCGTCGCCCGATGCACCCAGTAGGCTTCGGAGGTCACCAGGGGGATGGTGGTGCGGGCCGGCGGGACCGAGCCGGTGATCTGGCCGTGCTGGGTCAGGAAGTATTCGCCCTGATAGGTCACGCCGTAGCCCACCTGGACATCGCGGGGCAGGTCATAGGTGGTGAACAGGCTGAAGGCGTGGTCGGGCACGCTGGTGAGCGGGTCGCCCTTGGTGAAGTCCAGTCCGGCGCGGGCGGCGAAACGCGATACCCCCTGCAAAACCTCGGTGTCCAGCCAGGTGTAGTTGGCGAAGATCGCCCAGGCCTCGGTGAGCTTGCCCGACAGCCCCAGGGCCACCCCGGTCACCCGGGCCGAACCGTCCAGCTGCTGGTCGGGCACGGTGGGGTCGCCCGAGGCCACCTTGTAGTTGGTGCGGTCGTTGCGGAAGAGGGCGGCGGTCAGGGAGAGACGGCCGTCGATGTCGAGCTTGCCCCCCACCTCGATGTTCTCGGCCTCCTCCGGATCGACCTTGCAGGTGGCCAGCGCGCAGGCGCCCGAGCCGTTCACCGTGGCCTGGGAGGGGGTCTGGGAGTTGCCGTAGGCCACATAGAGGCTGGAATTGGGGGTCGGCTTGAACACCACCCCCAGGCGGTAGGTGAAGAGGGTCTCGTCGCTCTTGAACAGCGGCCCCTGGCCCGAGAACACCCCGCCGGGGGCGCCGGCCAGGGCCGGTCCGGGCGCCGTGCCGCCGGAGGGATTGGGCAGGTAGCCGGCCGACGTATAGTAGGCCGAGATGTTCTCCCCGGCATTGTGCTCCCAGCGCACCCCGAAGTTCACCGACCAGCGGTCCGACAGGGTGATGTTGTCGAACAGATAGACCGCCTGGTTGGCGCGTTCGCCGTCCTGGGCGCCGGCCGGGAAGGTGAGCGGCGTGCCGGAGGGCGCGGCCCCGCCGCCCTGGATGAAGGCGTAGGCCCCGGCATAGGTGGTGTTGGGGTTGGCGATGCTCATCGGCGGCAGGGCCACGGCGGTCCCGTTCGCATTGCGCAGGACATTGCCGTTGGTGAGCTCGAAGGTCTCCGACAGCAGGGCCACGCCCAGCACCGCGTCGTGCTCCAGGCCGGCGATCTCGCCGCGCCAGCTGAAGTCGGTCTGGTTGTAGAGCAGGGTGTTCTCGCTGTCGCGATAGGTCCCCCGCGGCCCGCTGGGCTGGTAGAGGCCCGGCGCCGGATCGCTGGCCAGGCAGGCGGTGAAGCCGGTGAGGTTGGTGGCGGTGGTGGACTGGCTCCAGGCGGCGGGCTTCTGGCCGTTGGCCAGGCACCAGGTCCCCTGGGGCGGATCGACGATGGTCAGCTGGGTGACCTTCTGGGCCCGGGTCAGGTTGCGCAGGGTCAGACCGTCGCCGAAGTCGTGGTCGATGATCCCGGTGAGGATGTCGACCGTCTGCTCCTGGGTGTCGATGTTGGAATAGCCGTAATAGGTCGACGGATCGACGCCGGGGAGGGGCCGGCCGTTGTAGAACGGGACGCCGTACTGGGGCGTGTTCTTGTCCTCCTGGTGGACATAGAGCGCCGTGAACTGGGTCGGGCCGTCCAGGCCGATGACGATCGACGGCGCGATCCCCCAGCGCTCGAAGGACTCCACGTCGCGGCCCGGGGCGTCGTTGCGGTGGACCATGAGGTTGAGCCGCACCGCGACGCTGTCGGAGACCTTGTGGTTGGTGTCCAGGGTCGCCCGGTAATAGGAGTCCAGGCCCAGGGCGCCGGTGACCGTGGAGCTGTCGCGCGCGTTCGGACGCTTGCTGACGATATTGATGGTCCCGCCCACCGAGCCCGCGCCGGAATAGACCGAGTTGGCGCCGTTGGTGACCTCGATCTGCTCGAGGTTGAAGGGATCGGAGCGGCTATACTGGGCGCTGTCGCGGACCCCGTCGATGGTCAGGTCGTTATTGGCCGAATAGCCCCGCAGGTTGATGCTGTCGCCGAAGCCGCCGCCACCCTCGCCGGCCCCGAAGGTGATGCCCGGCACCGTCGAGAGGATGTCGCGCAGGGACAGCAGGTTCTGGGCCTCGATCACGCCGCGCGGCACCACGGTGACGGTCTGCGGATGGTTCAGCGGCTCGGCGGTCAGCTTGACGTTGTCCAGCGCCTTGCGGCGGCCCTGCACGTCCAGGGTGGAGACGGTGGCGCCGCCGTCATCGGCGGCGGCCATGGCGCCGTCGTCGGCGGCCTGGGCCACGCCCCCCAGGGACAGCCCCGCCGCCCCGGCCACGGCCGCGCAGGTCAGGGCGCGCTTGGCGCGTGCGGAAACCCCGTTTCGAACTCTTTGCATAGCCACCCGTCCTGCTCGACGCCCCCCGGGCGCCTACTGCGATTGCGATGCATTCCTAGAATGCGCCTCGCGCCTTAGCAATGAGAATTATTCTCAACTAGCCTCGGGGGCCCTCAGGCCTCGGCCATCGCGCGGTGCATCGCGCGCCGACGGGCGCGGCGGCGCAGCCACATCACCAGGCCGGTGATCGACAGCACCACGGGCGCGATCCCGCCCAGGACGATGATGGTCTGCCAGACGATCCCCATGTCGGC
>NZ_JAUSLW010000064.1 GCF_030645195.1 Phenylobacterium sp.
CAGGCGGACCTCCCGGTACATCTTGATCGTGGCGGTGGAGTTGTCGCCGTCGGCGTCGATGTGGATCGGCCCCACGCTGACGTCGGCCTTGTCGCCCTCGGCCACCACGTGCAGGCCCGGCAGGTCGACGCGGGTGTGATCCTCGCCGTTCTCCCCGTCCTCGACCGTGGCCCGGAAGCGCGCAGAGCCCTCTGCGTCCTTCACCGCGACGTCGATGTCTTCGTCGATCTTCTGGCCGACCTTGGCGTCCGCCCGGGCCTCGGCCTCGATGCGGGCGGCCTCGGCGGCCGCGCCGGGGGCGGCGGCCTTGTCGGCGGAGGAGGCGCCGGTAGGCGTTCCGCCCAGCGTCTTCAGTTCGTTCTCAAGGACGGTCAGGGTGGCGCGGGCCGTCCCCTTCACGGGCATGCGCGTCAGGGTGACCTCGGCGCCGTCGGTTTCACGATAGACGCAGCTCTGCCCGTCCGCGGCGGCGCTAACGCGGGTAAGACCCCCCTGGGTGGCGGGGCAGTCGAGCTTGGCGTTGAGGGTGGCGGGCCTCTGGCAGGCCGCGGTGGTGAGCGCGAGGGCCGAGGCGGCCAGCAGCGTCAGGGTCTTCATAAGAATTGGGCTCCGATCCCGTTCGCGAAGAACGGTGACCGGAGCCCGTGACTTGGTCGAGTGAATTCGTCGTAAGCGTTACTGGCCCGGCCGCGAGCCCGCGCCTTCGCGGCGGGCCAGGAAGGCCAGGCGCTCGAAGAGGTGCACGTCCTGCTCGTTCTTCAGCAGGGCGCCGTGCAGCGGCGGGATCAGCTTGGTGGGATCCTTCTCCGCCAGCGAGGCGGCGTCGATGTCCTCGACCATCAGCAGCTTGAGCCAGTCGAGCAGTTCCGAGGTCGACGGCTTCTTCTTCAGGCCCGGGACCTTGCGCATGTCGTAGAAGATGCGCAGCGCCTCGGCGACCAGCTTCTGCTTGATGCCGGGATAGTGGACCTCGACGATCTCGTTCATCGTCTCGGCTTCCGGGAAGCGGATGTAGTGGAAGAAGCAGCGGCGCAGGAAGGCGTCCGGCAGCTCCTTCTCGTTGTTGGAGGTGATGATCACGATCGGGCGGACCTCGGCCTTGATCGTCTCATTGGTCTCGTAGACGTAGAATTCCATCCGATCGAGCTCCTGCAGGAGGTCGTTGGGGAACTCGATGTCGGCCTTGTCGATCTCGTCGATCAGCAGGACGGGGCGCTTGTCGGCGGTGAACGCCTCCCAGAGCTTGCCCTTCTTGATGTAGTTCTTCACGTCCTTGACCCGCTCGTCGCCGAGCTGACTGTCGCGCAGGCGGGTGACGGCGTCGTACTCGTAGAGGCCCTGGTGGGCCTTGGTGGTGGACTTTATGTGCCAGGTGATCATCTCGGCGCCGAGCGCCTTGGCGATCTCGAAGGCCAGGACGGTCTTGCCGGTGCCAGGCTCGCCCTTGATCAGCAGCGGGCGCTCCAGCGCGATAGCGGCGTTGACGGCCACCTTGAGGTCTTCGGTGGCGACGTAATTGTCGGTGCCTTCAAAACGCTGACGCTCGCTCATAATTGGGCTCCCAGGGGCGGGCGTAGAAAGACGCCCGCGCTCGAACAAATGTTTCAACCTGGGGCCAACCTAAAGGCACAGCCGCGACATTCAAGCGGCTTGAACGTCGCGGCCGGCGCTAAGTGCGGGGCTGGCTAGTCGTTGCGCGGGCTGACCGCCAGGGGGTCGGAAGCCGGGAAGCTCTCCTCCAGCCCCTGGTCGAGGCGCCCTTCCAGGGCGGGTTCCGCGGCGTCGCCCTGGGTTCGCACCGGGTAGGGACCCTCTACGTCGTCGGGGCCGGGGGTGTCGTCATTGTCGGCCATCAGGCCGTCCTGGTCGTCGTCCTCCGCCGCGGTGGTCACGTCGAGGAGTTCGGGCAACTCCTCGAAGGTGCGCATCTCGCCCACCTCCTCGCGGTCGTCGAGCTTGGCCTCGTCCTGGGTCTCGGCCTGGTCCTGGGCGTCGGCGCCGTCGTCGGATTCGGAAATGCCGGGCATCGGGGAGTTCCTCGACTGCAAGCCTCCGGGGGAAGGCTCTGATCGGGATTCAACCCCTGGAACCGAGGGCCGTTCCGTCAGGCGGCGAACTCGCCGAGGGCTTGCGCCACCTCGTTCATCACCGGGCCCCAGTCACGGAAGGCCGGCGGCTGGAAGACCCGCATCTGCGGGTACCAGGGGTAGCGGTCGGTCCCCACGCGGGGCCAGGCGCCGGGGGTGGAGACCAGCCAGCAGACCGCGCCGCAGGCCGCGGCGATGTTGGAGGTGGCGTTGGCGAAGCCCACCACCAGGTCCAGGGCGCAGGCCAGGGCCGCCAGGTCGTCCAGGTCCTGCTTCAGGTCGATGCCCGGCGGCGTCCAGATCTCGACTCCGAAGTCGCGGCGGGCCTGTTCGATCTCCTCGCTGCAGTCGCCGTACTGGAGGTTGACGAAACAGACCCCCGGCGTGGCCAGGATCGGCGCCCACTGCTCGAAGGGCGAGAAATAGCGATGGCGCCCGGCGCTGGCGATGGCGCTCTTCCAGAGCAGGCCGACCTTCTTGCCGCCGGGCGCGGTCTTGAGCACCTCGCGCCAGTGGGCGACCCGGACGGGATCAGCGATCATGTAGCGGTCGCGGACCGGGAAATCGTCCACCGAGCGGCGGAACTGGCGCAGGGCCGAGCCGATCGGGGTCCAGAGGTCGATCTCGTCCATCCGCCCGGAAAGGAACTGGACGGCCCGCACCGTGCGGCCCTCGACGCTGTAGGTGTTGTGGCGGCCGACCTCGGCCTGGGGGAAGGAGCGCTGGAACAGGCTCACCAGGCGCGGCTCGACGGCCAGCGTCAGCTTGCCCTCCGGACCCAGGGCCTCGACGATGTCCGGCAGCTGGTTGGCGAATAGGATCTCGTCCCCCAGCCCCTGTTCCCCGATCACCAGCAGGGACTTGCCGGTCAGGTCCATCCCCGGCTCCCAGCGCGGGCGCTCCACCAGGAACTGGGTGCAGTCGGTGAACTGCGGGTGCAATCGGGCCTCGTAATCGTCCCAGCCCTCTCCGATGCGACCCAGGTTGATCAGGATGGTGGACCTGGCCAGCCGCATCATCTGGCGCTCGGATTCCAGGGTGGTCTGGGTCAGGGCGGTGTCGCAGTCGGCCAGGGCCGCGGCGATCTCGCCGATCGCCATGCGCATATTGCCGCGGTTGTAGCGAGCCTTGGCGAAGCCTGCGTCCTGGCGAAGGGCCTCGTCGAAGAAGACCTGGGCGTTCACCGGATCGCCCTGCTCGGCCATCACCGTGCCCAAGGTGTTCCAGACCATCGGGTGGCGGGGATCCTTGGTCAGGGCGGGTTTGAGGACGTCGATGGCCTCCTCGAACCGACTCTGGCTGCGCAGGGCGCAGGCCAGGTTGTTGGCGCCTTCGGGATGGTCGGGGAAGCGCGCCAGGAAATGGCGGAACAGGCGTTCGGCGACCTCCGGCTGGCCGAGCCGGAAGGCCAGGCGGCCCAGGTTGTTGGCCAGTTCGGCGTGATCGGGGAGGAGGGCGATGGCCGCCTCGTAGCAGGTGATCGAACCCTTGAAGTCTCCGGCCAGTTCGCGGGCGATGGCCAGCATGTACCAGCCAAAGCCGCTGCGCTCGTCCTGCTCCAGGGCCTTGATCGCCCATTCCGCCCCGGCCTGGTGGTCATCCTTGCGCAGGGCGTTGACGGCGTTCTGCAGCAGGGGCTGGACCGCGAGCGCCTTCAGCTCGCCCACCGCGGCGTTCAGGCGGTTGAGCGTGGCCCGGTCGCCGCTGGCGCCCATCGCCTCGGTGGACAGGCGCGCCTGGGCTGGAGCGGTCCCTGACTCGAGCGCCGCGGTCGAGGTGGCGCTGTGCTTGGCCGGACGCGGCATTGAGTCGGGCTCCTTGGGATGAGGTGGCGAATAGGGAGACAGATACATGCAATCATGGTTAATCTGATGCTAAGCGCCACTCTGTCGCACAAGGTCGCGGCGCGGCCCTCGGCGGGCGTCGCAAGGCGTCGTTAACCTACGTCCGGTTATGCCTCCTGGGTCGGGAAGCGGCGTTTGCGCTTTCCGGCAGGCCTAGTTCAGGAATTCGCGCCGCATTGGCGCAAGTTGTTCGGGGGAAAAGCGCCTTGCCGCTGAAATTGTCGCTGAAACCCGGCGAGAAATTCGTGCTCAACGGCGCCGTCGTCCAGAACGGTGATCGCCGCGGCGTCCTGATTCTCCAGAACAAGGCTTCTGTCCTTCGAGAGAAGGACATCATGCAGCAGGAAGAGGTCACCACGCCCGCCCGCCGAATCTACTTCCCGGTGATGATGATGTACCTCGATGAGACAGGCGCCGCCCGCTATTACGACGAATTCGTTCACCGCCTGACCGAGTTCATGGGTGTGATTCGGAATCCCGCGGTGCTGTCTGAGTGCGTCGCGATCTCCAAACACTGCATGGAGAAGGAATACTACAAGGCGCTGATGCTCTGCCGGAAGCTCATCGAGTACGAAGACCAGAGGTTGGGGACGAATGTCGCTTCGAGCGTACCAGCAGACCGCGGCTAGGGCCGAGACCGCCCGGGAGACGGAGTATCGTCTCTTCGGCCAGGTCACCCGCGCCCTCATGGATGCGGCCAAGCTCGATCCGTCGGATCTGGGCGGCCGCGCCGATGCGCTGGATTGGAACCGCCGCATGTGGTCGGCCTTCGCCACCGATTGTGGCGCGGCGGAGAACGGCCTGCCGGAATCCCTGCGCGCCCAGATCATCTCCCTGGCGATCTGGGTCGGCAAGCACACCAGCCTGGTGATCCGCGGCCAGGACGACATCCAGGACCTGATCGAGATCAACCGCATGATCATGCAGGGCCTAAGCGGCGGCGCGGCCGAAGCCGCCTGACTCTCGTCAAGGCGAGTCGATGCAACCAGCCGTCGTACTCCCCGAAACCGGGGCCATCGGCGCGCGTCAGGGCGGCCAGGACGGCGATTTAAGGTAAACACTTCTGCTGCGCTCTATGGTCGCGGCGACGGCGGCGCGCCGGTCGATCCGGCATCCCGCGCCTCGGCGGGCCAGGGTCGGGCAGGGGGCCAGCTCCTGGGCCACGGAATCGGCCGCGGGCCCGTCCACGGCCGCCGACCCGGCGTCCGACGCTCCTTGTCCAAGGGCGCGACCAAGGCCCTGGCCGAGCCCGCAAACCTTGACCCGGCAACAGGTCGTCGTTTGCGGCGCCCGCGTGGCGGCAATATGGCGATCGCCTGACCTGGCGCCCTTGGCCCTCGGGGGCGGGGGGAGAGGGGAGGGGCGGTCCGGGGGATATTCAGACCAAGGGCTCCGCGAGGACCTGCGAGGGGCCTCCCAAACCTGTCCTTACACTTCCAGACCCAATGGATAACGGGTCCAGAGGCCAAGAATCATCGTAACAAACTGGTAAGTGATTCTGTTGTGGGTGGGGTCGGGGGACGCGTCCAGGTAGTGCGCCGCTCTCTAAAGTGCTTTTGCGTCCGACCGACTGACCGCTGCTCAAATATATCGACTAGGAAGCTCACATGGCGATTTCCAGCCTTTCGGCGGCTCAGATAAGCGCCCTCTCGGTCACCGTGATCCAGGGGCTCTCCCAGACCGAGATCCAGTCGCTCAGCGCCACCCAGGTCGGGGCCATCAACACCAGCGGCATCGCAGCCCTGGACGCCACGCAGGTCGGAGCGCTCTCCGCCTCGCAGGTGAAGGGCCTCTCGGCGACGCAGATCCCCTTCTTCGACACTTCGGTGGTCTTCGACACCGCCCAGCTCACCGTCCTCAGCGCCCCGCAGGTCAAGGCGCTTTCCACCACCCAACTCGCCGCGCTCGACACGTCCCATATCGCGGTCCTCAGCGCCGCGCAGATCGGCGCCCTGTCGGCCACCAACCTCTCCAGCCTCGACGGCACCCAGGTGGGGGCGCTGAACACCACCCAGATCAAGGGCTTCACCACCACCCAGATCCAAGGACTCAGCACCACCGACATGGCCGAGCTTTCGGCCAACCAGCTGGGCGCCATGCTGGCCGCCCAGGTCGGCGCGATCTCGGCCACCAACCTCTCGTCCCTCGATGGCACCCAGGTGGCGGCCCTGTCGACCACCCAGGTCAAGGCGCTCACCACCGCCCAGCTTCAGGGCCTCAGCACGACGGATATCGGTGAGTTCTCCACCACCCAGATCGGTGCGCTCACCGCCAGCCAGATCGGCGTCCTGTCGGCGACGAACGTCTCGGCCCTCGACACCACCCAGCTCGGCGCGCTCGCCGCCTCGCAGATCGGCGCTCTGACCGCCACGGGTCTCTCGGCCCTCGACTCCACCCAGGTGGGATCGCTCTCCACCACCCAGGTCGCCGGTCTCACCACCACCCAGCTGAAGAGCCTGTCGACGACGGACTTCGCCGACCTGAGTTCGACCCAGATCGGCTCCCTGTCGGCCGCCCAGCTTGGCGCGCTCTCGGCCACCAACATCTCCAGCCTCGACGGCACCCAGGTCGGGGCGCTGAGCACCACCCAGGTGGCCGGTCTGAGCACGACCCAGTTGAAGGGTCTCAGCACCACCGACATGGGTGAGTTCTCCACCACCCAGATCGGGGCGCTCTCGGTCAGCCAGATCAGCTCGCTCTCGGCAACCAATGTCTCGGCTCTGGACGGCACCCAGGTTGCGGCTCTGTCGACGACGCAGGTCAAGGGCCTGGCGGCGACCCAGCTCGCCGGCCTCAACCCCACCGACATCGCCGAGTTCAGCGCCACCCAGGTTGGCGCGCTCACCGCCAGCCAGATCGGCGCCCTGTCGGCGACGAACATCGCGGCCCTGGACGGAACCCAGGTGGCCGCCCTCTCCATCACCCAGGTCCGGGCGCTCTCGACCACCCAGGTCAAGCAGCTCGACACCACCGACGTTGGCGAGCTCTCGGCGACCCAGGTCGGCGCCATGTCGGCGGCCCAGATCGGCGCCCTGTCGGCCACCAGCCTGGCCAGCCTCGACAGCACCCAGCTCGGGGCGCTCGCCGCCTCGCAGATCGGCGCCCTGTCGGCCACCAGCCTCTCGGGTCTGGACGGCACGCAGATCGCGGGCCTCACCACGACCCAGGTCGGCGGCCTGACCACCACCCAGCTGAAGAGCCTGTCGACCACCGACTTCGCCGAGCTGACCTCGACCCAGATCGGCGCCCTGTCGGCCGCCCAGCTCGGTTCGCTGACGGCCACCAACATCGCCAGCCTCGACGGCACCCAGGTGGCGGCCCTGTCGACGACCCAGGTCAAGGGCCTGGCCGCGACCCAGCTCAGCGCGCTCGGCGCCGCCGACGTGCAGGAGTTCACCGCCACCCAGATCTCGGCCCTGAGCAACAGCCAGATCGCCGCCCTGACCGCCACCGGCTTCGCGGCCCTGGACGGCACCCAGGTCGCGGCACTGTCGACGACCCAGGTCAAGGCGCTCACCACCACCCAGCTGAAGGGCTTGGAGACCACCGACATCGCCGAGCTCTCGGCGACCCAGGTCGGCGCCCTTTCGACGAGCCAGATCGCGGCCCTGTCGGCCACGAACCTCGGCGCGCTGGATGTCACCCAGGTCGGAGCCCTGTCGGCGGCCCAGATCGGGGCCCTGTCCAACACCAGCCTCTCGGCCCTGGACGGCACCCAGGTGGCGGCCCTGTCCACCACCCAGGTCGGCGGCCTGACCACCACCCAGCTGAAGAGCCTGTCGACCACCGACTTCGGCGAACTGACCTCGACCCAGATCGGGGCGCTGTCGGCGGCTCAGATCGGCGCTCTGTCGGTCACCAACCTTTCCAGCCTCGACGGCACCCAGGTGGCGGCCCTGTCGACGACCCAGGTCAAGGGCCTGGCCGCGACCCAGCTCAGTGCGCTCGGCGCCGCCGACGTGCAGGAGTTCACCACCACCCAGCTCAGCGCGCTGGCCACGACCCAGGTCGCGGCCCTGTCGCCCACCGGCTTCTCGGCCCTGGACGGCACCCAGGTGGCGGCCCTGTCCACCACCCAGGTCAAGGCGCTCACCACCGGTCAGTTGGCGGCCCTGAACACGACGGACGTCGGCGAGCTGTCGGCGACCCAGATCGGCGCCCTCGGCGCCCCCCAGATTGCGGCGTTCTCGGCCACCAGCCTCTCGGCGATGGACGGAACCCAGGTGGCGGCGCTCTCCACCACCCAGGTCAAGGCGCTCACCTCGACCCAGCTGAAGGCCCTGGACACCACCGACATCGCCGAGCTCTCGGCGACCCAGGTCGGCGCGCTCTCGGCCGTTCAGATCGGCGCCCTGACCTCCACCAGCCTCGGCAGCCTGGACTCGACCCAGATCGGCGCCCTCTCGGCGGCTCAGATCGGGGCCTTGTCGGCCACCAGCCTGTCGGGTCTCGACGCCACCCAGATCGGCGGCCTGACCACCACCCAGGTGGGCGGTCTGACCACCACCCAGCTGAAGAGCCTGTCGACCACCGACTTCGGCGAACTGACCTCGACCCAGATCGGCGCCCTCAGCGCCGGTCAGATCGGCGCGCTCACGGCCACCAACATCTCCAGCCTCGACGGCACCCAGGTGGCGGCCCTGTCGACGACCCAGGTCAAGGGCCTGGCCGCGACCCAACTCAGTGCGCTGAACGCCACTGACATCGCCGAATTCACCACCACCCAGATCAGCGCCCTGGGCGCCAGCCAGATCGCCGCCCTGACGGCGACGAACCTCTCGGCCCTGGACGGCACCCAGGTCGCCGCGCTCTCGACCACCCAGGTGAAGGCCCTGACCAGCGGCCAGCTGGCCGGCCTGTCGACCACCGACATCGGCGAGTTCGACGCCACTCAGGTCGGCGCCCTGACCCCGAGCCAGGTCGGCGCGCTCTCGGCCACCAACATCTCGGCGCTCAGCAGCACCCAAGTGGCGGCGCTCTCGGTCACCCAGGTCAAGGCGCTCTCCACCACCCAGCTGAAGTCCCTGGACACCACCGACATCGGCGAGTTCTCGGCGACCCAGGTCGGCGCCATGTCGGCGGCCCAGATCGGGGCGCTGTCCTCCACCAGCCTGGCCAGTCTCGACGTCACCCAGATCGGCGCGCTCTCGGCGGCCCAGATCGGGGCCCTGTCCAACACCAGCCTCTCGGGCCTGGACGGCACCCAGATCGGCGCCCTGACCACGACCCAGGTCGGCGGCCTCACCGCCACCCAGCTGAGGAGCCTGTC
>NZ_JAUSLW010000066.1 GCF_030645195.1 Phenylobacterium sp.
CTTCGCCGAGATCGCCCAGCGGACCCCGCACATCGCCGACCTGAAGCCCGGCGGCCGCTTCGTGGCCAAGGACATGGGCGAGGCCGGCGGCATGCCCATGCTGCTGAAGACCCTGCTGGAGGGCGGCTTCATCCACGGCGATTGCATGACGGTGACCGGCAAGACCATCGCCGAGAACGTCAAGGACGTGAAATGGCGCGATGACCAGGTGGTGATCCGCAAGGTCAGTGAGCCGCTCTCGCCCACCGGCGGCGTGGTGGGGCTGTGGGGCTCGCTGGCCCCCGACGGCGCCATCGTCAAGGTGGCCGGCATGACCAGCCACCGCAGCCACCGCGGCCCGGCCCGCTGCTTCGAGGGCGAGGACGCCTGTTTCGCCGCCGTCGAGGCCGGCGACTACAAGGACGGCGACGTCCTGGTGATCCGCTATGAGGGCGCGCGCGGCGGTCCCGGCATGCGCGAGATGCTGTCCACCACGGCGGCCCTGTCGGGCCAGGGCCGGGGCGACAAGGTGGCCCTGATCACCGACGGCCGCTTCTCCGGCGGCACGCGGGGCCTCTGCGTGGGCCACATCGGCCCCGAGGCCCAGATGGGCGGCCCCATCGCGCTCATCCAGGACGGCGACATCATCCACATCGACGCCGACGCCGGGGTTCTCGACCTCGAGGTCGACCCCATCGAGCTGGAGAACCGCCGCCGCCACTGGCAGCCCCGGGTGACCAACTACGGCTCCGGCGCCCTGTGGAAATACGCCCAGATCGTCGGCCCGGCCCACAAGGGCGCGGTGACCCATCCCGGCGCGGCGGGGGAGAGCCACGTCTACGCGGATCTGTAGGGGGGCGGCATTCGGAGCAGGGTTGGCGCCTCGCCTCCCTCCTGCGCCGGGGGATCGTGTAGGCTCAAGGGCATCGGGTTCGCGTGATCTAGATCCTCCCCCAGGCGCGTAGCGCCGATGTGGGGGAGGTGGCGCGCGCCGTTAGGCGCGTGTCGGAGGGGGATCAACGTAGTTGACGGTCGCCGCCCGAAAACAAGAGTCAAAGTCCCCCTCAGTCGGCTTCGCCGCCAGCTCCCCCAGAGGGGGAGCATCTTGGAATCGTGAGCCCGGAGACACTGTCATGAAGACGTTGGGCCTGCTCGGCGGGATGAGCGCCGAGAGCACGACCCTCTACTACCAGGAGCTCAACCGCCTGGTGCGCGAACGGCTGGGCGGGCTGCACTCGGCCCAGCTGCTGCTGTGGTCGGTGGACTTCGCCGGGATCGCGGCGATGCAGGCCGAGGGCGACTGGGACGGGGCCGGAGCGGTGCTGGCCGAGGCCGCCCGGCGGCTGGAGGGGGCGGGAGCCGACGCCATCCTGATCTGCGCCAACACCATGCACCTGGTGGCCGACCAGGTGCAGGCCGCCGTGACCGTGCCGGTGATCCACATCGCCGACGCGACGGCGGACGCGGTGAAGGCGGCGGGGTGTAAGCGGCCCCTGCTGCTGGCGACCAGGTTCACCATGGAGAAGGACTTCTATCGCGGGCGGCTGGCGGGGCAGGGCGTCGAGGCCATCGTGCCCGACCTGGCCGACCGCGACCGGCTGCACGCCATCATCTATGACGAGCTCTGCCAGGGGGTGATGTCGGCGGCGTCGAAGGGCGAGGTTCTGGCCATGATCGCCAGGGCGGAGGGGGCCGACTGCGTGATCTTCGGCTGCACGGAGATCGGGCTGCTGCTGGCGCCGGAGGATTTGAGCGTGCCGGTGGTGGACACGGCGCTGGTGCATGCGCGGACGGGTGTGGAATTCGCGCTGGGGTGAACCTATGCCTCGGTTAGCTCGGGGAAGGTGTGATGACGTGCTTGAAATGTATAGCTCCTAGAGCTATACTTAGTGAAGTGCGGAGACCCGATGAGCGTCTACAAGACCAAGGAGTTTTCGAGGTTCGCCCGCAAGGCGGATTTGGGAAGCGTGGAGTTGCTCGAAGCGGCCAAGGCCGTGGCGTCTGGCCGATGGGACGCCGACCTCGGCGGCGGCGTCTTCAAGCAGCGGATCGCCCGCGAAGGCGGCGGCAAGTCCGGCGGCTTTCGGACGATCATCCTGTTCAAGGTCGGCGGACACAGCTTCTTCGTCCACGGCTTCGCCAAGAACGAGAAGGCGAACGTCACGCCCAAGGAGCTCAAGGCGTTGAAAGCCTTGGCCGCCACCTTCCTTGGCCTCGACGCCGAGGCCCTGGCGAAGGCGAGCGCCGCCGGTGAGATTGCAGAGGTCAGGAACGATGGCGAAGACGGCGAGCAAGACTGAGAGCGGCATCCTCGGCACGGTCCACAAGACGGCCGCTGGCCTGCATCGCGCCGGCGTCATCGACAAGGCCACCATGCGCGAGTTCGACGTCATGTGCCTGACCCCGGTGACGCCCATGGCGCCGGACGAGATCAAGGCGCTGCGGGAGCGCGAGCAGGTGTCCCAGCCGGTGTTCGCGAGCTACCTGAACGTCCGGAAGGATGCCGTGAGCAAGTGGGAGCGCGGCGAGAAGCGGCCGGACGGACCGTCGCTGAAGCTGCTGAACCTGGTCAGGGCGAAGGGGCTCCAGGCGATAGCGTGACGCGGGCATGGCGATCATGCTGGGGTGAAACAACCCCCGCTCACCCCGGCGAAGGCCGGGGCCCAGGTCGTAGGTCACGACCTGAGTCCAGACGCCTGAATCGGTTGATGAATCTGGGTCCCGGCCTTCGCCGGGATGAGCGGGCTTTGGGGCGGCGGGTCCGCCCCACTGATCAGGAGACCGCGGAGACCCCGAACAGGAAGGGGTGGGCGAGCGCCAGGGCGATGTAGACGACGATGGCCGCCAGGATGCGCCAGAGGCCGATCTCGCCGAGCTTCAGGGTCTGGCGGCCGGTCAGGATGGCGCCGAAGGGGATGTTGGAGGTCTGGGCGGCGAAGGCGTTCCACTTGTCGCCCAGCGCCCGCTTGCGCTTGGCGTCGATGCTGGCGGTGCCGAACAGGGCCAGGACCAGCAGGCCGCCGAACAGGGCGATGCTGGCGCGGTCGCCGTTCACCAGCAGGTGGCCGCCCGCCCACAGGACCAAGCCCCACAGGAAGGGATGGCGGGTGATCCGCAGCATGCCCTTGACCAGGTCGGGGCGGTCCAGGGCGCCCTCCTGCCGGACGCTGGTGGGGTTGGGGGTGGTCAGGCCCACCACCACGAACAGGAAGGCCAGGGCCTGGACGCCCAGTTGGATCTTCCAGGTCAGCGGGGTGACCTCCCAGTAGGCGAGGTTCCAGTCGGCGTTGCGGCTGTCGGCGAAGGCGAAGCCCAGCCAGGCGAGGCCCGCGGCCGAGGCCAGGGAGAACAGGCCCATATAGGGGCCCTCGCCGATCGTTCCGGTGAGCGCGCCGCGCAGGCGCGTGCCTGAGACCAGCAGGTGCAGCAGGATGAAGAAGGCCGCCGCGGCGAGCAGATTGGTCATGGAAACCTCCCCTTGGGTTGAGGGGAGGGTGCGCGCGTTAATTTACAGCGTCAAGTTTAGAGTGGAGGGAGAGGGTGGAGCGCACCCTTCTCCCCCTGTGGGAGAAGGTGACCGGTCGGATGGGGGCGCGCGCTCCCCTTTCAGAACAACAACTGTCGTCATCCCGGACGGCCGCCAGGCCGAGCCGGGACCCAGGGGCCACGCCCGCTGCCCCTGGGTCCCGGCGCGGAGTTTATCCTTGGGCCGACCAGAGGTCGGACCCGAGGGCTTCGCTGCGGCCGGGATGACGGAGTGGGTTTGCTTGAGGAGACTGTCGACCCCTCATCCGACCCTGCTCCGCAGGGCCACCTTCTCCCGCAAGGGGAGAAGGAAACCCGAGATCAATCCGACAAGGCCCTACCGTTCTTCGCCGTCGTCCAGGTCGTCATCGTCGTCCGTCTCCCAGGGCGGAGGTTCGGCGCCGGCGCGGGGTTGGGGCGGGGGCAGTTCGGCCTGGGGCGGCGGCGCGGCCGGTGGCGGGGCGACGACCGAGGCTGCGACGACCGGGGAGGCGGCGGCCAGGACGTGGGGCGCCCGGGGGCGGCGCAGGATGGCCTCGGCCCGGGCCAACCAGCGGTTAGCCTCCAGCACGGCGGCGCCCGGCGAGGCGGCCACCCGGCGGGCCTCGTCGCCCGCCACCCAGAGGTCCAGCTCGAAGTCGGGGTTCTGGGGGTCGTCGAAGATCAGCCGCAGGGTGACGCGGGTCGCGTGGCTGACCCGTTGGTCCAGGGCCCGGCGGGGCTCCTCGCGGTGGGCGCGGGCCACCACCTGGCCGTCGATGATCAGCTCGGCGCCCATCAGCTCGTCGATGCGGTAGATCAGGCACCAGGCGCCGGAATCCCAGGCCACGGCGGCGAGACCCGTGGCGAAGGAGAAGCCGACCCCACGCCCGCGCCCCTTGGCCACCAGCAGGGCCTCGGGCTCGCCCTTCAGCACGCGCCGCAGGGCGCGGCCGATGCGCCGCTCCTCGTCGAAGAACCAGATGGCCGCCGAGCCCGCGAAGGTCACGGCGGTCCCGGCCAGGGCGAGCAGCAGGAGGAGCCGGACGACGTCGTTCATGGCGCCAGGCTAGAGCGGTTCGCGGCGTGCGAGAAGCCTCGCCTCACCGGGCGTAGTTGATGGAATAGGTGGCTTCCAACAGATTGTTTTCGCGCATGAATTCGGCCATCGATTCATAGGTCGCGGTGCGGATCGGCCCCTGCTGGTCGTCGGTGCGCAGGCGCTGGTCGGCGATGGGGCCAAACAGCCGCAGGACGGCGTTGGCCTTCACCAGGGTCGGCTTGTAGTGGGCCTTGAGGTCGGCGGTGATCTGGTCGGGATCGCTGGTCCCCCAGATGGCGGCGGCGATGACGTTGAGCATGAAGTTGTTGCAGTTCTGGTAGGTCCGCTTCCACGGATTGGCCACCAGGGAATAGCGGCGGTTGTGGACCGCCTGGTAGGTGGGGCTGTCGATCACCGCGATGATCCGGCGCTGCATCTCCGGCGAGGGGATGATCACCGCCATGTCGTCGACGGTGGAGCCGCGGGTGAAGTCGAAGGGATAGTCCTGGACCAGCCGGCTCTCGATCTTGGGCCAGGCGACGCCGTCGCCGGCATAGAGGTTGTAGACGGCGTAGCCCTGCTGGGTCCTGCCGTCGGCGGTCTTGATGGTCCGGTACACCCAGAAGCCGCCGTGGGTGTAGCTGATCCCCTCCGGCAGCTGGCTGCGGGGCCGGCCGGTGCGGAAGACGATGGCCAGGCGGGAGCCGCGCGCGGCCAGGTCGCGCTCCACCTGCTTGGAGAAGCCGGCGGCCTCCGGGGCGGTGAAGTGCGGGGCGATGGCGTGGGCCGAGGAGTCCTGGGCGGCGGCGGGCAGGGCGCCCGTGCTCAGGACCCCGGCCAGGGCGGCGGCGAGGGCGAGGCGCCTCATTGCTTGGCCTGGGTGTCGAAGGGCACGGCCGGGGCCGGATCGGGGGAGACCACGACGTGGTCGTCCACCACCAGCCTGCCCGAGGCGTCGGCGATCTCGGAAACCGCGCCGCCGACCCCGACCGAGGCCGCGCCGCTGGCGGCCACGGCCGAACCGCCCGCCACCGAGCCCGCGCCCACCATGCCGACCGGCAGGGCCGAGACCCCCACGGCGGTCTTCACGCCCGAGGCGGCCAGCAGACCCACGGCTTCCGAGGTCGCGGCCGAGGCGCCCGAGGCGTCGGCGGCGCTGTCCTGCGCGAAGGCGGGGGCGGCCAGCAGGGTGGCGGCAAGGGCGAGAAGCGGAAGCGAACGCATAGGGGGTCTTTCCTGTTGAGGGCGGCCTCTTAGCCAGGCCGTCCTGATCTCGCCAGTTAAGCTTTCGCAAGCTGAACCGTTGCTGACAGGCGGGCGATCTCCTGGGGGGCGTCGGGTCTGCGGGGCGGGCGTCTCCCCAAGGTGTCATCCCAGAAAGTCCGCAGGGCTTGTCCGGGCCCCAGAAGCGCCGGGCGTGCCGGAGATATCGGTGCCTATGGGTGGCTGCTTTGCGCCGTCGCTTCGCGATCCCGGTCTTCCGCGTGCCGCGGAAACCGGGATGACACCCTTATCTCATCTTACAGGTCCAGTTCCGTCACCACCGGCACGTGGTCCGAGGGCTTGTCCCAGCCGCGGACGTCGCGGTGGATGACGCAGGCGGTGAGCTTGTCGGCGGCCTGGGGGGAGAGCAGGGCGAAGTCGATGCGGATGCCGTTGTTCCGCGGCCAGGCGCCGGCCTGGTAGTCCCAGAAGGTGTAGCTCTCGGGCGATCCGTCGATCTCCAGGAAGGCCTCGGTGAGGCCCAGCCACTTCAGCGCCCGGAAGGCCTCCCGGCTCTCGGTCTGGAAGAGGGCGTCGTCGGTCCAGTTCTGGGGATTGGCGGCGTCGCGGGGCTCGGGGATGACGTTGTAGTCGCCCACCAGGGCCAGCGGCTCCTCATAGGCCAGCAACTCCCGGACGTGGGCGTTGAGGCGCGCCATCCAGGCCAGCTTGTAGGCGAACTTCTCGGTTCCGATGGGGTTGCCGTTGGGCAGGTAGATCGAGGCCACCCTCACCGGGGTGGGGCCGGAGATCACCGCCTCGATATAGCGGGCGTGGTCGTCGCCGTCCTCGCCGGGCAGGCCCCTGCGGACGTCCTCCAGCGGGGTCTTGGAGAGGATGGCCACGCCGTTGTAGGTCTTCTGGCCGTGGACGGCGATGTTATAGCCAAGCCGTTCAAAGGCTTCGGCGGGGAACTTCTCGTCGACGCACTTGATCTCCTGCAGGCAGGCGACGTCGGGGGAGACCTCCTCGAACCAGCGCAGGACGGTCTCCAGGCGGGCGTTGACCGAGTTGACGTTCCAGGTGGCGATCTTCATGGGCGTCCTGCGGTGTGGCTGGGAGGGCTTGGCGTGGATCTTGCGTCTAGCCCCTCGATGCAGGGATCGCCAAGCAAACTAGGACAGGCCGCTAGCCTGGGGGGCGAACTGGACGCCGCCCGCGCGGCGATTCAGTTTGACGCGTGGCGGGGCGACGGGGACCTTGCCCCCATGTCAGGGGCCAGCAAGCCGGGCCGGCGGCTTTCGCGCCGCGCCAAGATGATCTGGATGGGGGTGGCGACCGCCGCCTGCCTGGCCCTGGCCCCGATCGGGGCCGTGGGCGCGCTGTTCTCGCCCCTGATCTTCGACCACCAGGGCAATATCCTCAATCCCCTGGCCTGGATCGCCTTCCTGCTGATGGTCCTGTTCTGGATCGTCTGCCTGATCGGCCCGTTCCTGGCCTGGGTGCTGTTCAAGCGCGACCGGGAGCCGCTGGCCTGGGCCGCCATGGCCGCGCCGTTGGCCTGGCTGACCGTGCTGGTGGCGATCCTGCAGTTCATTCCCGGCTGAGCCTCGCCGCGGCCCGCTCGTGGCGGCGCGCGGTTGACCCGCGCCGGCGCCTCTGCCATGAGAGCGATTGAGAATTAATTGCAAGAATGGATCACGCTTATGGGACGGCTGGGCAGGGTGTTGTGCGGCGGAACGGCCTTGGCCCTGCTGGGGGTTATCGTTCCGGCCCAGGCCCAGGACGAGGTGGCGGTCGACGAACTGGTGGTGACCGCCCTGCGCTCCGAAGCGCCCCGGGCCACGGTGCCCTCCACCATCCAGATCATCGGCGAAAGCGAGCTGCGCGTGCAGCAGTCCCTGTCGATGAGCGCGGTGGAGGCGGTCTCGGCCCTGGTTCCGTCCTTCTCGCCGACCCGGCAGAAGCTGTCGGGCGCCGGGGAGACCCTGCGCGGCCGCTCGCCCCTCTATCTGGTGGACGGGGTGCCGCAGTCGACGCCCCTGCGCGACGATAGCCGCGACGGTTTCACCATCGATCCCTTCTTCATCGACCGCGTCGAGGTGGTGTTCGGTTCCAACGCCATCCAGGGTGTGGGCGCCACCGGCGGGGTGATCAACTACGTCACCGCGCCGACCCCGAAGGCCGGCCAGGGCTGGACCGGCAAGGTCCTGGCCCAGACCAGCTTCGACGAGGGCGTGCTGGACGACAGCTTCGGTTACAAGGCCGCCGGCCTGGTGGGCCGCGACTTCGGGGCATGGGACTTCGTGGCCGGCGCCGCCTATGAGACCCGCGGCGGCTATTACGACGCCGACGGCCGCCGGATCGGCATCGACGCGACCCAGGGCGAGCTGCAGAATTCCGACAGCTGGTCGCTGTTCGGCAAGGCCGGGATCGAGCTGGGCGATGAGCGCCGCCTGGAGGCCATGCTCAACCACTTCGAGCTGGAGGGCGGCAACGACGACGTCCTGGTGATCGGCAACCGCGCCATCGGCCTGCCGGCCAGCGCCCGGCCCGGCGTCCAGCCCGGCCTGCCAACCGCCAACGAGGTCACCTCGGCGGCGATCACCTACAAGGACCGCGACCTGTTCGGCGGCGTCCTGACCGCCCAGGGCTTCGCCCACGACTATCACGGCGTGTTCGGCGGCTCGATCACCGGCGCCTTCCAGGACGTCCGCATCGCCCCGATCGGCGCCCTGTTCGACCAATCGGCCAACAACTCCCAGAAGCAGGGCTTCAAGCTGGATTACGAGCGCGGCTTCGAGGCCGTCCCCGGCCTGAAGGTGCTGGCGGGCCTCGACGGCCTGAAGGACAAGACCTACCAGGAACTGGTGCTCACCAACCGGGTCTGGGTGCCCAAGACCACCTATAAGAGCCTCTCGCCCTTCCTGCAGGTCCACCAGGCCCTGTGGGACGAGCGCCTCCACCTGTCGGCCGGGGTGCGGCAGGAGAACGCCACCCTGGAGGTGGGGGATTTCACCACCCTGGCCTCGTCGGGCAACACCCGGGTCGCGGGCGGGGAGCCCAGCTTCACCGAGGTGCTGACCAATGTCGGCGGGACCTTCCGGGTCCAGGACGGGGTCACAGCCTATGTCTCCTACGCCCAGGGCTTCACCATGCCCGACGTCGGCCGGGTGCTGCGGGCCATCAACACCTCGGGCCGCGACGTCGACACCTATCTGGACGTGGCCCCTGTGGTCTCCGACAATGTGGAGCTGGGGGTCGAGTTCGCCCGCGGGCCGCTGAACGGCTCGCTGGCCTGGTTCTCCTCGGCCTCGGACAAGGGCGCCCTGCTGGTGCTCAACGCCGGCGGCGCCTTCGACGTGCAGCGCCAGCGCACCGAGATCGAGGGCCTTGAGGCCACCCTGCGCTGGAAGGCTGCCGACTGGCTGACCCTGGGGGCGGCCTATTCGCGCCTGGAGGGCCGCACCGACGGCAATGGCGACGGCCGCGTCGACCAGGACCTGGACGGCGCCAACATCTCCCCCGACCGCCTGACCCTCACCGCCGACGCCACCTATGGCGCCTTCGACTTCCGCCTGCAGGGCCAGGTCTTCGAGGCCCGCAGCTTCCAGGGCCAGCCGACGGCCAACAATTTCGAGGGCTATGAGCTGCTGGACGCGGTGGCGGCCTGGAACGCGCCCTTCGGCGTGGTCAGCCTGGGGATCCGCAACCTGCTGGATGAGCAGTACATCACCTACAACAGCGACACGACCAACCCGACCGACAACAGCCGCTACTTCGCCGGCCAAGGCCGCGCGGTGACCCTGGGGATCGTGCGGGCCTTCTGATGGGCCTGATCCGCACCCTGCACGCCTGGGCCGGGGCGATCCTCGCCCTGGTCCTGGTGGTGCTCGGCCTCTCGGGCTCCCTGCTGGTGCTGCGTGAGGACTGGGTGAAGCTGACCGTGCCGCAGGCGCGGGCGGCGGTGAGCCCGACCGCGGCCGTCCTGGGGGCGGCGGCGGAGGCCGTGGAGGCCGAGGGTCGCCCGCGCAGCATGATGTTCGCCGGTCCCCACCTCGGCGTCCATCGTCTGACCTATCCGAAGGACGGCATGGCCTACGCCGCCGCCGACGGCGCCATCCTGGCCCGCTGGACCGACACCGAGCGGGTCGAGCAATGGGTCTTCCAGCTGCATCACCGGCTGCTGGCCGGGGAGAGCGGCGAGATGGTGGTGGGGGTGTCGGGCCTGGCGGGCGCGGTGCTCTGCCTGACCGGGGTGATCGTCTGGTTCCCGGCCTGGCGCAGCTTCGCCGGCAGCGTCTGGCCCAGGTCGACGGCGCGGCGGGACCTGGTGTCCTCGCACCGGGACCTGGGAATCCTCATGGCCGTCCCGGTGCTGATCCTGTGCCTGACCGGCGGCATGATCATCTTCAGCGAGACCAGCAAGGCCCTGCTCTCCGCCGTGGCGCCCGGTGGGGTCGAGGCGCCCAGGCCGCCGCTGGCGGGGGAGGGGGATATCGACTGGCCCGTGGCCCTGGCCGGCGCCCAGGCGGCCTTCCCGCAAGCGACCCTGCGGCTGGCGAGCTGGCCGGCCAAGCCCGGGGCGCCCGCCGCCATCCGCATGAAGCAGCCAGCCGAGTGGCACCCCAACGGCCGCACCCTGGTCTATATAGACCCGTCGACCTCGCGGGTGATCGGCGCGGTGGACGCCCAGGCCTTCGGGCCCGGCGCGCGGCTGCAGAACGTTGTCTTCCCCATTCACGCCGGCTCGGTGGGCGGCAGACTCTATGACCTGGTGGTGTTCCTGGGGGGACTGGCCCTGGCGGCCCTGGGCGGGCTCGGCCTGTGGTCGTTCCTGGTCCAGCAGCGGCGGGCCTGGGCCCGGTCCCGCTAGATGGAGAAGCTCACGCCGCAGCCGCAGCTGGACTTGGCGTTGGGGTTGCGGACGCGGAACTCGGCGCCGGCCAGTTCGTCGACATAGTCGATCACCGACCCCTTGAGCAGGATCAGGCTCATCTCGTCCACCAGGGCCGCGGCCCCGTCATGCTCCACCACCAGGTCGTCGGCCTGCCGCTCGCTGACCAGGGCGAACTGGTACTGGAAGCCCGAGCAACCGCCGCCCTCCACCGCCACGCGCAGCATGACGGGGTGGCCCTCGGTCTGGCTGAGGTGGTGCAGCCGCTGGGCGGCGGTCGGCGAGAGGGTCAGGTCTGATGTGGTCATGATGTGTAAAACGCTGGTCTGGCCTATATGAGGGTGACTGGGCCCCTGACCAAGGGGCCACCGCAGATTGCGAGCATACATGGCTTTGACGGTTCCGCCCCGCGTCTCCTACGCCGAAGACCCCGGCCTGTCCCTGGGCCGCAAGGTGGTCGAGCCGGAGAGCCGTAACCGCACCCCCTTCGCCCGCGACCGCGACCGCATCATCCACGCCACCGCCTTCCGGCGGCTGAAGGAGAAGACCCAGGTCTTCGTGGCCCACGAGGGCGACCACTTCCGCACCCGCCTGACCCACTCCCTGGAGGTGGCCCAGGTGGCCCGGTCGCTGGCCACGGCGCTGGGCCTGGACGCCGACCTGGCCGAGACCATCGCTCTGGCCCACGACCTCGGCCATCCGCCCTTCGGCCACGCCGGGGAGGACGAGCTGCAGATCCAGATGGAGCCCTATGGGGGCTTCGACCACAATGTGCAGACCTTCCGGGTGGTGACCAAGCTGGAGCGCCGCTATCCGCGCTGGGACGGGCTGAACCTGACCTGGGAGACCCTGGAGGGGGTGATCAAGCACAATGGCCCGGTGACGGCCAAGCTTTCCCAGCCCTCCTGGAACGCCATCAAGGAGTTCGACGCCGAGTACGACCTGGGCCTGGACACCTGGGCCTCGGCCGAGGCCCAGTGCGCGGCCCTGGCCGACGACATCGCCGACAACAACCACGACGTGGACGACGGGGTGCAGGCGGGCCTGTTCCACCTGAAGGAGCTGCTGGACGTGCCGCTGATCGGGCCGATCCTGGCCAGCGTCTACAGGGACTATCCCGACCTCGACCCCGGCATCGTGCGGCTGGAGGCGGTGCGGCGCATGATCGGGGCCATGATCGACGACGTCCTGGCCGAGACCGAGCGCCGGGCGATCTCGTCCAAGGTGGCCTCGGCCGACGACGTGCGGCATCTCGACCACGCCCTGGTGGCCTTCTCCCGCGACATGCTGGAGGATCTGGGGCGGCTGCGGGAATTCCTGATGAACCGGATGTACCGGCACTGGAAGGTCAATCGCACCCGCTCCCAGGCCCGCCGTATTCTGGCCGAGATGTTCCAGTTGTTCATGAGCGAACCCGATGTCCTGCCGACGGAGTGGTTCGCCCGGTCGCAGAACCGCGACGACGCCGGCCGCGCCCGGGTGGTGTGTGACTACATCGCCGGCATGACCGACCGTTTCGCCATCGAAGAGCACCGCAGGCTTTTCCACCTCGACGTCTGGAATTAGGGCGTCTCGGCGGTTCGAAGCCCGCCGGCCTTCGATACACTGACGCCAAGGCCGTGCGATTCGTTTCGCGCGCGCTTTCCGATTCCCTTGGGAGCCTTCGATGACCAACCCCGATCGCGGCGCCTACACGCCCCCGACCGACGCGCCCCTGGCCTTCGACGCGCGCCAGCCGGTGCGCGGAACCCGGCCGGCTCCCATGATGCTGATCATCAGCGCCCTGGTGCTGATCGGCCTGGTGGTGGCGATCTTCGTCTTCTATCGCTCCGGCGTGCGCCAGGCCGGCGCCGCGCCCCAGGCGGTGGGGACCCCCGTCGGCGCCATCAAGGGCCCCGCGCCGGCCGAGGACCAGCCGGTGGACCCCGCCGCGGGCCTGCAGATCTACCAGTCGTCCGAGGGCGCCGCGGCGCCGACCGCCCCCAACTTCACCGCCCCGCCGGAACAGCCCGCGACCCGGGCCGCGCCGCCGGTGGCCGTGGTGACTCCGCCGCCGGCCCCCAAGCCCGCGCCGAACCTTCCCGTGGCCGCCGGACCCGCGCCCGGCCCGGTCGCGGCCATGCCCGTCACCCCGGCGCCCAAGCCCGTCCCGGCCCTGAAGCCGAACCTGCCGGCCGCCACGCCCGCGGCGGCCGCCGGTGGCGCGGCCTCGGTGCAGATCGGCGCCTTCTCCTCCCAGGCCCTGGCCGACAAGGGCTGGAACGACGCGGCCAAGATCGCGCCGGGCGCCACGGCGGGCAAAGGCAAGCGGGTCGAGGCCATCCAGAAGGACGGCGCCACCCTCTATCGGACCGCGGTGACCGGCTTCTCCAGCCGCGCCGACGCCGCGGCCTTCTGCGATCAGCTCAAGGCCGCCGGCAAGTCCTGCTTCGTGAAGTGAGCGTCAGCGCCTCCATCCTCGGCTGCGCGGGCCTGAGCCTCTCGAGCGAGGAGCAGGCCTTCTTCCGCGACGTGCGCCCCTGGGGGTTCATCCTCTTCAAGCGCAATGTCGACAGCCCCGACCAGGTGCGGGCCCTGACCGATCAGCTCCGCGCCTGCGTGGAGCGGCCCGACGCCCCGATCCTGATCGACCAGGAGGGCGGCCGCGTCGCCCGCCTGGGGCCGCCCCACTGGCGGCGCTATCCGCCCGGCCGGGCCTATGGCGACCTGCCGGCCAACGATCCCCTGCTGCGCCGGGAGATCACCCGCCTGGGGGGGCGCCTGCTGGCCCAGGACCTTTCGGCCCTGGGGATCAATGTCGACTGCGTGCCGGTGCTGGACGTACCCGGCGAGGGCGCCCACGACATCATCGGCGACCGGGCCTATGCGAAGACCCCCGAGGGCGTCGCCCAGCTGGGCCGCGCGGCCTGCGAGGGCCTGATCGCCGGGGGCGTCCTGCCGGTGATCAAGCACATCCCCGGCCACGGCCGGGCCATGGCCGACAGCCACCACGACCTGCCTGTGGTGGACGCCGCTTACGAAGACCTCGAGGCCCGCGACTTCGCCCCCTTCCGGGTGCTGTCGGACATGCCGATGGCGATGAGCGCCCACGTCGTCTACACCGCCGTCGATCCGCGCGGCCCGGCCACGACCTCCAAGCGGGCCATCAGCACGGTGATCCGCAAGGCCATCGGCTTCGACGGCCTGCTGATGACCGACGACCTGTCCATGAAGGCCCTGGGCGGCGACTTCACCACCCGCGCCAAGGCCGCCCTGGCGGCCGGCTGCGACGTGGTCCTGCACTGCAACGGCGACATGGACGAGATGAAGCAGGTGATCGCCGGGACCCGTCCGCTCTCCGGCCGCGCCGCCCAGCGGGCCCGCGCGGCGCTGGGCCGCATCGCCCGCGCACCCGAGCCCTTCGATGTTGAGGAGGGCCGCGCGCGATTCGACGCGGCCTTCGCGGGGCACTGGTCTTGAGCAACACCTTCCAGCCCAATCTCGACTTCGAGGCCGCGGCCACCGCGGCCGAGGACGGCGAGGCCCTGATCATCGACCTGGAGGGCTATGAGGGCCCGCTCCATGTGCTGCTGGCCCTGGCGCGCAGCCAGAAGGTCGACCTGATGAAGCTGTCGATCACCCGGCTCGCCGACCAGTACCTGGCCTTCGTGCATCAGGCCCGGCGCATCCGCTTCTCGCTGGCCGCCGACTATCTGGTGATGGCCGCCTGGCTGACCTATCTGAAGTCCCGCCTGCTGCTGCCCAAGCCGGAACGGCCCAAGGCCGAGGAGCCGCCGGCCGAGGAGATGGCCGCGCAGCTGGCCTTCCGCCTGGCCAAGCTCGACGCCATGCGCCGGTCCGCCGACGCCCTGCGCGGAGGGGCGCAACTGGGCCGCGACGTCTTCCTGCGCGGCGATCCCCAGGCGATCCAGATCATCCCGTCCAACCGCCTGGAGGGCGACCTCTACGGCCTGATGAGCGCCTATATCGCCCAGCGGAAAAAGGAACAGGACCGCCACTACACCCCGCGCTCACCCCAGGCCTATCCGCTGGAGGCGGCCCGCGAGCGGCTGCGCGACATGCTGCCGGACCTGTCGCGCTGGACCGCCCTGGAGGGCATCGCGCCCTTGCGCCCCGGCGCCGAACCCGGCCCGAGCCGCGCCTCCTATGTCGCCTCCACCCTCTCGGCCAGCCTGGAGCTGGTGAAGGAAGGGGTCATGGAGGCCCGCCAGCTGGAGGCCTTCGCCGACATCTTCCTGCGCGCTCGCCGGGGAGCCGCCGCGTGACCGATCCCGCCGAGCGCCAGGTCGAGGCCCTGCTGTTCGCCGCCGCCGGCCCGCTCAGCCTGGACGACATCGCCAAGCGCCTGCCGGCCAATTCAGACGTCGAGGCGGCCATCGCCGCCCTGCAGGCGACCTATGCCGGGCGTGGCGTGGAGCTGGTCTGCGTGGCCGACCGCTGGCGCTTCCAGACCGCGCCGGACCTCGCCTTCCTGATGACCGAGGAGCGGGAGGAGCCCCGGCGCCTGTCCAAGGCCGCCCAGGAGACCCTGGCCATCATCGCCTATCACCAGCCGGTGACCCGGGCCGAGATCGAGTCCGTGCGCGGGGTCCAGGCCAGTCGAGGCACCCTGGACGTGCTGCTGGAGCTGGGTTTGGTGCGGATGCGCGGCCGTCGGCGCACGCCGGGCCGGCCCGTCACCTACGGCACCACCGACGCCTTCCTGGAGCACTATGGCCTGGCGGCCCTGGCCGACCTGCCCGGCATGGCCGAGATGAAGGCCGCGGGCCTGCTCAGCCTGGACCTGCCCGCCGACTTCGCCCTGCCCAATCCGGGCGGCGTCGACCTGGAGGAGGACCCGCTGGAGGACGACGCGGCGCCCGAATTCCACACAGACTTCCTCGGAGAGGAAGAAGAGCGCTGATCCGTCGCGGGAGGTTCTTGGGGAGCGCAGACTCAATTCTGCGATCCCCAAGGCGCCCTTCTCCCCTTGCGGGAGAAGGTGGCCGGTCGGAGACCGGTCGGATGAGGGGTCGTGCTCCCCTCTCCACATGTGTTGAAGCGCCCCAACCCGAGAGGTTTATCGACCCCTCATCCGACCCTGCTCCGCAGGGCCACCTTCTCCCGCAAGGGGAGAAGGAACTCACATGTCATTCCGATTGAGTACGAACACTTGCGATCCGATTGGCGCGCGGTCACCTAAGCGACTATATTCGACGGCAAGATCACAACTGGCGCGCGGTCCGCGAGGCCGCTGACGCAGAGGAGTAAGTTCATGGGTGCTTTCGGTCCCATCCACTGGATCATCGTGGCGGTGGTCGTGCTGCTGCTGTTCGGCGGCCGCGGGAAACTGTCGGGGATCATGGGCGACGCCGCCAAGGGCATCCGCGCCTTCAAGGATGGCCTTAAGGACGGCGACGAGGTGGCCTCGACGGCCGCCAAGCCCCTGCCCAGCGAAAAAGACGAAGCCCGCAGCTAATCGGCTGCCGTTCCCGGAAATCCGCCCACGCCGGTCCTGATCGGCGTGGGTTTTGATCGTTTAGGCGTGGCCTATGCTTCCTGAAGTCGGCGGGATGGAACTGCTGGTCATCGCCGCGGTCGCTCTGATCGTGGTGGGGCCGAAGGATCTGCCCATGCTCCTGCGCAAGCTGGGGCAGTTCGTGGCGCGCCTGCGCTCCATGGCCGACGACTTCCGCGCCAGTTTCGACGAGATGGCCCGCCAGTCGGAGCTCGACGACCTGCGCAAGGAGGTCGAGGCCATGCGCCGCGGCCAGTTGGTCGACCAGGCGGCCGCGGAAGCCTCGAATGTGGAAATAAGCCAGGTCTTCAATGAGATCGGCGACAGCCTTCAGGGCTCGGGCATCCAGTTCCACCCACCGATGAGCCACCAGTACAGCGAGGCCGAGGTGGCCGAGGTGGTGACGCCGGAACCCGTCGCGGCCAAGCCCAAGGCGGCCCGCAAGCCCCGGGCGCCGAGCGCGGCCACCACCAAGCCCAAGGCCGCGCCCAAGAAGAAGCCCGCCACCGTCGCCGCCGCGCGCCGCGCCCCCAAGGGGACGGTGTCTTGAGCGACGGGATCGACGACGAGATCGAGGCCTCCCGCGCCCCGCTGCTGGATCACCTGGTCGAGCTGCGCTCACGCCTGATCATCTGCGTGGGCGCGCTCGTCATCGGCTTCGCCATCTGCTTCGGCTTCGCCACCCAGATCTATATCGCCCTGCTGCACCCCTTCGAGGTGGCCGCCCAGCTGATGGCGGCCCAGAAGGCCAGCGGCGGCCATGCCGGCCCCTTCGACCTGCTGCTGGCCCTGATCGGCCTCAAGGAGGTTCCCAGCGTCGCCGGGGCGGGCCTGAAGTTCGTCTTCACCGCCCCGCTGGAGTTCTTCTTCACCAAGCTCAAGCTGGCGGGCTTCGGGGCGGTGATCCTGACCTTCCCGATCCTGGCCTGGCAGATCTACGGCTTCGTGGCGCCGGGCCTCTACAAGAAGGAGCGCCACGCCTTCCTGCCGTTCCTGGTGGCGGCGCCGGCCCTGTTCAGCCTGGGCGCGGCGCTGGTCTATTTCATGATCCTGCCCTTCGTCCTGTGGTTCTCGCTCTCGCAGCAGATCGTCGGCGCCGGCGCGATCTCGGTGGAGCTGCTGCCCAAGGTGTCGGACTACCTGACCCTGGTGACCACCCTGCTGCTGGCCTTTGGCCTGTGCTTCCAGCTGCCGGTGGTCCTGACCCTGCTGGGCATGGCCGGGATCCTGGATTCAAAGCAGCTGCGGGCTGGTCGCCGCTACGCCATCGTCGGCATCTTCGTGGTGGCCGCCATCGTCACCCCGCCCGACCCCATCAGCCAGACCATGCTGGCCGCCCCGATCATCCTGCTCTACGAAATCTCGATCTGGTGCGTGGCCGCCATCGACCGCCGCCGCAAGCGCGAGGACGCCTCCACCGACGTGGCGCTGGTCTAGGGGCCGTACGCAATTGATGAGGCGTCGCGCTCCGCTCTCAGAACAATAGCCGTCATCCCGGGCGACCTGCAGGGGAGACCCGGGACCCAGGTGACGGGGCTGGGCCCCTGGGTCCCGGCTCTCCGCTTCGCTGCGGCCGGGATGACGTGATGGGTTTGCTGGCGAGGCCTTTCGCCCCCTCATCCGACCCTGCTCCGCAGGGCCACCCGCAAGGGGAGAAGGAAACCGACAGGCCAATTCCAATGGCGTGCGGCCCCTAGGGCTTGGCCCGACGGGCGGCGCGCTCTAGAGAAAGCCGCTTACCTTACGGCGGACCCCATGCACGACATTCGAGCCATTCGCGAAACCCCTGAGCTTTACGAAAAAGCCTGGGCTGCGAAGGGCCGCTCCGGGGCGGCGGCCCAGGCCATCGAGCTGGACGCCAAGGTCCGCGCGGCCAAGACCGCCGCCGAGACCGCGCAGGCCAAGCGCAACGAGCTCTCCAAGCTGATCGGCCAGGCCAAGGCCTTGAAGAACGAGGCCGAGGCCCTGCGCCTTATGGCCGAGGTGGAGGCCCTGAAGGGCGCCGGCGCGGCCCAGGCCGAGGCCGAGCGGGCCGCCAGCGCCGAGCTGTTCGACCTGCTGGCCGCCCTGCCCAACCTGCCCATGGCCGACGTGCCCGCGGGCGAGGACGAGAACGACAATGTCGAGCTGCGCCGCTGGGGCGAGCCGAACCACATCGCCGCGCCGAAGGATCACGTGGACCTGGGCGGGGCGCTGGGCCTGATGGACTTCGAGGCCGCCTCGCGCATGAGCGGGGCCCGGTTCGTGGTGCTGAAGGGCCAGCTGGCGCGGCTGGAGCGGGCGCTGGGCCAGTTCATGCTGGACGTCCAGACCCAGGAACACGGCTATACCGAGGTGTCGCCGCCGCTGCTGGTGCGCGACGAGGCGGTGTTCGGCACCAATCAGCTCCCCAAGTTCGCCGAGGACCTGTTCCACACCACCGACGGCCGCTGGCTGATCCCCACCGCCGAGGTGTCGCTCACCAACCTGGTGCGGGAACAGATCACCCCGGAGGAGGAGCTGCCGCTGCGGCTCACCGCGCTCACGCCCTGCTTCCGCTCGGAGGCCGGCGCCTCGGGCCGCGACACCCGCGGCATGATCCGCCAGCACCAGTTCTACAAGGTCGAGATGGTGTCGATCACCACCCCCGATCAGTCGGAGGGCGAGCACGAGCGGATGATCGGCTGCGGCGAGGCCATCCTGAAGGCCCTGAACCTGCCGTTCCGCACCATGCTGCTCTGCGCCGGCGACATGGGCTTCGGCGCCCGCAAGAGCGTCGACCTGGAGGTCTGGATTCCCTCGGAGGGCCGCTATCGCGAGATCAGCTCGATCTCCAACTGCGGCGACTTCCAGGCCCGCCGAATGGACGCCCGCACCAAGGCGGCCGGCGAGAAGGGCACGCGCTTCGTCCACACCCTGAACGGCTCGGGCCTGGCGGTCGGCCGCACCCTGGTGGCGGTGATGGAGAACTATCAGGACGAGAAGGGCCGGATCGCCATTCCCCAGGCCCTGCATCCCTACCTGCCGGGCCTGACCCACATCGGTGGCGAGGCGTGAGGATCCTGCTGACCAATGACGACGGCATCCACGCCGAGGGTCTGGTCGCGCTGGAGAACATCGCCAAGGTGCTGTCCGATGACATCTGGATCTGCGCCCCGGAATACGAGCAGTCAGGCGCCAGCCGGGCGCTGACGCTGTCGGATCCGGTGCGGGTGCGGAAGCTGGACGCCCGCCGCTTCGCCACCAGCGGCACCCCCACCGACTGCGTGATGCTGGCCATCTTCGAGCTGATGGAGGGCGCCAAGCCCGACCTGGTGCTGTCGGGGGTCAATCGCGGCGCCAACCTGGCCGAGGACGTGACGCTGTCGGGCACCGTGGCCGGCGCCATCGAGGGCATGGCCATGGGGGTTCCCTCCATCGCGCTGTCCCAGACCGGCTGGCCCACCGGCAATGAGGACATCTTCGCGCCCGCCGAGCACTTCGCGCCGGGCATCATCGCCAAGCTGGTGGAGACCGGCTGGCCCAAGGACGTGATCATCAACGTCAACTTCCCGGCCGCGCCGGTGGAGAAGATCACCGAGGTCGAGGTCACCCGCCAGACCTTCCGCGACATCAATGTGCGCCATGCCGAGAAGCGCACCGACCTGCGGAACCGGGACTACTACTGGATGGGTTTCCGGCAGGAGCGGTCCTCGCCCGCCGACGGAACCGACCTGAAGGCGATATACGAGGGAAAGATTTCGGTGACGCCCTTGCACATCGACCTGACTCACCTTGAGACGGTCAATCGGCTGAAGGGCGTGCTGGGCGGCACGCCGCCCAGGGCGTAGATGAGCGTGGAAATGACCAAGACGGAGAAGGACTCGCCTGAAACGCGGCTGGCGCGCCTGATCCTGAACCTGCGTTCGCAGGGGGTCAGCGATCCCGCCGTGCTGAACGCCATCGAGACCACGCCGCGCGACCTGTTCACCCCGGATCTGTTCCAGGAGCGCGCCTGGGAGGATTCGGCCCTGCCGATCGCCTGCGGTCAGACCATCAGCCAGCCCTTCATCGTCGGCCTGATGACCCAGGCCCTGTCCCTGGAGCCCCGCGCCCGAGTTTTAGAAATTGGCACCGGCTCGGGCTACCAGACCACCGTGCTCTCCAAGCTCTCGCGGCTGGTCTACACCGTGGAGCGCTACCGGACCCTGATGGGGGAGGCGCAGGCCCGCTTCAAGGCGCTCGGTCTCACCAATGTGATCACCAAGTTCGGCGACGGCGGCCTGGGCTGGCCCGAGCAGGCGCCTTTCGACCGCATTTTGGTCACGGCGGCGGCGCCGGAGGAGCCCAAGGCTTTGCTTTCGCAGTTGAAACCCGGGGGGGTGCTGGTGGCGCCGATCGGCAAGGGACCCGTCCAGAGCCTCAAACGCTATACCGGCGACGGCAAGGGCGGCTTCACCGTCGAGGCCCTGACCGACGTTCGGTTCGTACCCCTTCTGGACGGCGTGGCCCGGGAGCTTTAGCCGTCCACAACCTTACGAGTTTGTGGGTTGGCGGTGATGGGGTCCTTAACCCATCATTAAGCCCGACGCCTCGACTGATTCCGAACCCATAGAGCGGAGCGGCGATGACGCTTTCTTATTCCCGAACGGCCTTGATCCTGTTGGCGGCGACGTCGCTTGGCGCCTGCACGACCGCGCCGTTCGGCGAGGACGCCCAGGCCCCCCGGCCCAACTTCCCCACGCGCCTGCCGCCCCCCGGCGCCCAGACCGCGCCGCCGGCCCAGGAGCCCCAGGATCAGGGGCCCATGCCGCAGCCTGGCCCCTCGACGGGCCAGGTGGAGAGCCGTCCGCTGGAGCCCGTGCCGGGCGGCCCGGCCTATGTGACGCCCTCGACCCCGCCCTATACGCCGCCGCCCGCCCCGACCTATCAGCCGCCGTACCAGCCGCCGCCGCCGGTGATGCAGACCGTCACGCGCCAGACGGTGACCGGCAAGGTGGTGGACGCCGCCGGCCCGCCCAAGAGCCATACCGTCAAGAGCGGCGACAATCTCGACGCCATCGCGCGTTCCATGGGCACGACCCGCAAGCAGCTCGCCGAGGACAACGACCTCAAGGAGCCCTACGTCCTGCGGCCCGGCAAGACGCTCAAAGGGCCCTCCAGCGACGCCAAGGCCTATGTGGTGGGGCCGGGCGACACCCTCTACGCCATCGCCCGGCGCTTCTCGGTCACCGGCCAGGCCCTGGCCGACGCCAACGACATGAGCGTCGACAAGCCGCTCGTCGCCGGCCGCAAGCTGGTCCTGCCCGACGGCTTCAAGGACAAGGGCCCCACCACGGTGGCCGTGCGGGTCCAGGTTCCGGGCTCGGGCGTCCAGTCGCCGGCCCCGACGCCGTTCCAGCCCCAGGCCCCGGCCCAGCAGCAGCGGCCGCCCGCCTACACCCCGCCGCCCGCCGTGACCCCGGAGCCCGAACCCGAGGCGCCGCGGACCACCACGACCACCACCACCAAGACCATGGTCACCGGCAAGCTGGTGGAGGTGGCCGGTCCGCCCCAGGTCTACACCGTCAAGAACGGCCAGAACCTGGACGCCATCGCGCGCGCCATGGACACCACCCGCAAGCAGCTGGCCGACGACAACAAGCTGAAGGAGCCCTACATCCTTCACGCCGGGGACAAGCTCAAGGGCCCCAAGACCACGGTGAAGGCCTATGTGGCCGTGTCGGGCGACACCCTGACCCTGATCGCCAAGCGCTTCAGCGTGACGCCCAAGGCGCTGGCGGCCGAGAACGACATGAGAATCGGCGACGCCATCAAGGCCGGCCGCAAGATCAGCCTGCCGGACGGCTACAAGGACAAGGGTCCGGTCAAGGAGACCACCAGAACGACGGTGACCCTGCCGCCCGAGCCGCGGCGCGACACCACGCCCGTGACGCCGCCGCCGAGCCGGCCCTATGCGCCGCCGGCCTCCCAGCCGCCGGTGACGCCGCCGCCGACGCCCAACCGCACCTCCCCGACGCCGCCGGCGGCGACCTCGGGCCCGCTCAGCGACGCCCAGATCACCAGTCAGGGCCGGGGCCGGTTCAACTGGCCGCTGCGGGGCGACATCATCTCGGACTTCGGGCCCAAGGGGACGGGCCAGCGCAACGACGGCCTGAACATCCGCGCCAATGCCGGGGAGGCCGTCCGCGCCGCGGCGGCCGGCGATGTGGTCTATGCCGGCGACCAGGTGCCCGGCTTCGGCAACCTGGTGCTGATCAAGCACGCGGACGGCTGGGTCACGGCCTATGGCCATCTCGCCCGCGTGGACGTGAAGATGCAGCAGAAGGTGGTCCAGGGTCAGCAGATCGGCCAGGCCGGGACCAGCGGCGGGGTCTCCGAACCCCAGCTGCACTTCGAGGTCCGCTACGCCCCGGCGCCCACCGAACGCGCCCGGCCCATCGATCCGAAGCTGGTGCTGGGACGGTAGGGACTTTCTCCCTCCCCTTCATGGGGAGGGTGGACGGCGGAATGCCGGACGGGTGGGGGAGTCTTGCCGGTATTCCCCACCCCGATCGCTTCGCGATCAGCCCCTCCCCATGAAGGGGAGGGAGGCCTTTCCTACATCGGCAACGCCTTGCCGAGTTCCCCCGCCAGGTCGCGGATGAACTGCCAGGCGACGCGGCCGGAGCGGCCGCCGCGCAGCTGGGCCCATTGCAGGGCGCGGCGTTCCAGGTCGGCGACGATCAGGCCGTGGGCGCGGGCGTAGGCCGTCACCGCCTCCAGATAGGTCGCCTGGTCCATGGGCGGGAAGCCCACCCACAGGCCGAAGCGGTCGGAGACGCTGACCTCCTCCTCGGCGTCCTCGGCCGTGGCGATCAGGCCCCGATCCTCGCCGTGGGCCCGCGGCATCAGGTGGCGGCGGTTGGAGGTGGCCACGAACAGCACATTGGCTGGCGGGCCGGAGACCCCGCCCTCCAGGGCCGACTTCAGGGCCTTGGCGGCCGCGGCGCCCTCCTCGAAGGAGAGGTCGTCGCAGAGCACCACGAAGCGCTCGGGCCGCGCCCGCAGGATGTCGAACAGGGCGGGCAGGGCGGTGACCTGGTCGCGGTCGACTTCCACCAGCTTCAGATCCGGGGAACCGTCGGCCACCGCCATGAAGGCGGCCTTGGCGAGCGAGCTCTTGCCCGTGCCGCGCACCCCCCAGAGCAGGGCGTGGTTGGCCGGCAGGCCGGCGGTGAACCGCTGCAGGTTCTCCAGGAACCGGGCCTTCTGGGCGTCCACCCCGATCAGGGCGGCGAGCGGCAGGGCGTAATCCGGGGCCGGATGGAAGGCGTGGGTGGCCGGATCGTGCCGGAAAAGCCGCGCCCCTTCGAAGTCCGGAGTGACGCGCGCCGGGGGCGCCAGGCGCTCCAGGGCCGCGGCGATGCGCTCGAGAACGAATTTCAGCTCAGATTCCATGGCCGTGGTGCTTAGCGGTCCTGCCGTTCCATTGCAAAACGAGGGGCGAACGCATAGCTTCCGCCGACTTGAAAACGGGCGGCTTTTCGCCGGCCCGACGACGGACTTCGGAGAGACCATGTTCGCCACCCCCGCCTTCGCTCAGACCGCCGGCGCCGCCGCAGGTGGTGGGCCGACGGAAATGCTGATGCAGTTCCTGCCGCTCATCGGCCTGGTCGTGCTGTTCTACTTCCTGATGATCCGCCCGCAGCAGCAGCGGATGAAGGCCCATCAGGCGATGATTTCCAACGTGAAGCGCAACGACACCGTGGTGCTGAACTCCGGCGTCATCGGCAAGGTCGTGCGCGTCGAGGACAAGGAAGTCGGCGTCGAGATCGCCCAGGGCGTCAACGTCAAGGTCGTCAAGTCGATGATCTCCGACGTCCGGGTCAAGGGCGAGCCCGCCCCGGCCAACGACTCCAAGGCCTGAGAGCCCCGTAAATGATCGCTCCGTCCCGCTGGAGGACGATCGCCGTCCTGGTTTCGGTGATCTTCGGCATCCTGTTCAGCCTGCCGAACGTGATTCCGCAGAAGACGCTCGACACCTTGCCGAGCTTCCTGCCGCACAAGAAGCTCAACCTGGGCCTCGATCTCCAGGGCGGCTCCTACCTGCTGCTGGAGGTCGACACCAAGGCCCTGCGCGCCGAGAAGCTGACCAACCTCATCGAGGATGTCCGCACCGTCCTGCGCGACGAGAAGATCGACTTCACCGACCTGGGCCAGGTGTCCGGCGCGGTGTCGGTGCGGATCACCGATCCCGAGCAGCTGACGGCGGCGACCAACCTGCTGCGCCGGAGCGTCGGCTCGCCCCTGGCGGGCGCGGTGGGCGGCCGTGACGTGACCATCAGCTCCGGCGACGACCAGCGCATCCGCATCGTCTTCGCCGAACAGGCCCTGGCCGCCGAGGCCGGCAAGGCGGTGGAGCAGTCCATCGAGATCATCCGCCGCCGGATCGACGAACTGGGCACCAAGGAGCCCGACATCCGCCGTCAGGGCGTCGACCGCATCGTGGTCCAGGCCCCGGGCGAGAGCGACCCCGAGAAGCTCAAGAACATCATCGGCCAGACCGCCAAGCTGACCTTCCAGATGGTGGACGACAGCGTCACCCCGGAGGAGGCCGCCGCCGGCCGCATTCCCCCGGGCTCGCAACTGCTGCCCAGCGAGGAGGGTGGGGCGCTGCTGATCAAGAAGCGCGCCCTGGTCACCGGCGAGATGCTCACCGACGCCCACCAGGCCTTCGACTCCCAGACGGGTCAGGCGGTGGTCAATTTCCGCTTCAACGGCCAGGGCTCCCGCCGCTTCGGCGACGCCACCGCCGCCAACCTGGGCAAGCGTTTCGCCATCGTCCTGGACAACCGGGTCATCTCCGCCCCCGTCATCCAGAGCGCCATCACCGGCGGGTCGGGCCAGATCAGCGGCAACTTCACCGCCGAGAGCGCCAACAACCTGGCGATCCTGCTGCGGGCCGGCGCCCTTCCGGCGCCCCTGAACGTCGAGCAGCAGAACACCGTGGGCGCCGAGCTGGGCGCCGATGCGGTCAAGGCCGGGGCCTTGTCCCTGGCCGTCGGCGCCGCGGCGATCATCATCTTCATCGTGCTGGCCTATGGCCTGTTCGGGGTGTTCGCGGCGCTCGCCCTGATCGTCAACATGCTGCTGATCTTCGGCGTCATGTCGCTGTTCCAGTTCACCCTGACCTTCCCCGGAATCGCGGGCCTGATCCTGACCCTGGCGGTGGCCGTGGACGCCAACGTGCTGATCTATGAACGGGTGCGCGACGAGGCCCATGCGGGCCGCTCGCCCATATCGGCCCTGGAGCACGGCTATCAGCGGGCCCTGGTCTCCATCCTCGACGCCAACATCACCAGCGCCATCTCGGCCCTGATCATGTTCCAGTTCGGGGCCGGCCCCATCCGCGGCTTCGCCCTGACCCTGCTGATCGGGGTCGTCACCTCGGTGTTCACCGCCGTGGTCATCACCCAATTGCTCATCGGCTGGTGGTTCCGCGCCACGAAGCCGAAGACGCTGCCGATCGTTTGAAGGTTTTCCGCATGCGTTGGCCCCTGATCCGTCTTCTCCCGCGAGAATTCCACTTCAACTTCGTGGGGCTCGCGCCCTATGCGGCGGCGTTCTCGGCGATCCTCATCGTCCTGTCGGGCGTGTCCTTCCTCACCAAGGGCCTGAACCTGGGCATCGACTTCGTCGGCGGTTCGCTGATCGAGGTCCGCACCCCGGGGCCGGCGCCCATCGCCGAGCTGCGCACCACCCTGGCCGCCGCCGGGGGCGAGGACGCCAAGGTCCAGGGTCTGGGGGATTCCCACGGCGCCATGCTGTCGTTCCGCACCGCGGAGAACGTCAACGCGGTGGCCGGGGCGACCAAGATCCAGAACGAACTGGCCAAGGCCTTCCCGGGCATCCAGTTCAAGAAGGTCGAGGTGGTGGGGCCGAAGGTCTCCGGCGAGTTGATGCAGAGCGGCTTCATGGCGCTCGGCATCGCGTTGGCCCTCATGCTCGCCTACATCTGGTTCCGCTTCCAGCTGCAGTTCGGTCTCGGCGCCGTGGTGGCCGTGTTCCACGACGTGCTGCTGACGCTCGGCGTTCTGTCGGTCACCGGCTTCGAGTTCTCCATGACCTCGATCGCCGCCCTGCTGACGGTCATCGGCTATTCGATGAACGAGAAGGTCATCACCTTCGACCGCCTTCGCGAGAACCTGCGCAAGTACAAGACCACCCCGCTGGCCGAGGTGATCAACAAGTCCGAGAACGAGCGTCTGTCGCGGACCCTGATCACCGGCTCGACGGCCATCCTGGCCCTGTCGGGCGCCCTGGTCCTGGGCGGCGTGGTCCTGCGGCCCCTGGTGGTGACCATGGTGTTCGGAATCATCATCGGCACCTATTCCTCCATCTACGTCGCCCTGCCGATCATCCTGCTGTGGGGCGTCAAGCGCGGCGACGAGCCGGCCGAGCCCCTCAAGCCGGCCAACGCGCGACCCTAGCGGTGGCCCGCGACGCGCCCTCCATCGACGCCTATGGCGACGGCGGGTTCCGGCTCTCGGGCGCGCGCCACGAGGGCTCCGTCCTGATCGTCAAGGACCGGGCCCAGCCCTGGCCGGTCGCCAGCCTGGCCGAGCTGACGCCCGAGGCCCTGGCCCCGGTGCTGGAGGCGGGCCCACGCGAGGTGGAGTTCGTCCTGCTCGGCCTCGGCGCCGCCAATGCCCTGCCGCCCAGGGCGGTGCGCGAGGCCCTGTCAAAGGCCGGCATCGGCCTGGAGTTCATGGACACTCCCACCGCGGCGCGAATGTACAACGTGCTCACCGCCGAGGGCCGCAGGCTCGCCGCGGGCCTGATCGCGATCTAGTCTGGCTCCCCTAAGGAGCCTCACCATGCAGACCGTCCGTCTCGGCCGAACCAACGCCGTCGTCAGCGCCGCGGGGCTGGGCTGCGGCGGCCATTCCCGCCTGGGCATGAGCGGTGGCGCGAGCGCGCAGGAGGCCTCCCGGGTGGTCAGCGCCGCCATCGACCTCGGCATCACCTTCATCGACACCGCGCGGCTCTATGGCACGGAGGAGGCGGTCGGTCTGGGGGTGAAGGGGCGGCGCGATCAGGTCTTCATCTCCACCAAGGCCACGCCAACCGGCGGTCGACCCGGCCGGGAAGGCGAGTTGGCGACGCCCGAGGACCTGACCGAGAGCCTGGAGGGCAGCCTGCGGCGGCTGGGGACCGACCATGTGGACCTGTTCAATCTGCACGGCGTGATGTCGGCCCAGTACGACGCGTGCGTGGAGACCCTGCTGCCGGAGTTGAAGCGCCAGCAGGCCGCCGGGAAGGTCCGCCACATCGGCATCACCGAGGCCTTCGGCGTCGACACCCGCCACCAGATGCTGGCGCGGGCGGTTCCCGACGCCCACTTCGACGTGGCCATGGTGGGGTTCAACCTGCTGAACCCCTCGGCGCGCCGCACGGTGTTCCCGGCCGCCCAGGCCAAGGACATCGGGACCCTGATCATGTTCGCCGTGCGTCGGGCGCTGAGCCATCCTGACGTCCTGCGCGATACCGTCGCCAAGCTGCTGGCCAGCGGCGAGGTCCCGCCCGGCGCGGTCGACCCGGCCGATCCGCTCAAGTTCCTGCGCGAGCATCCGGGGATCGCCTCGGAGCTGGAGGCGGCCTACCGCTTCTGCCGACACGAGCCCGGCGCCCACGTCATCCTCACCGGGACCGGCAGCGTCGAGCACCTGGAGGCCAATATCGCGGCCATCAACGCGCCGCCCCTGCCGGCGGAAATTTCGGCCCAGCTGGAGGCGACCTTCGGCGCCGTGGACAGCGTCTCGGGCAACTAGAGCACGTCAGGCGGAGGTGGATGCCGGTTCCGCCGCCCGACGTGCTCTAAGATATTGAATCTAAACCATTCTTGCCGTTTCAGATGAGTCCATCTGAAACGTTCAGGGTCTAGCAGCCCCGATGGAAACCCCTTATAGCTGACGGTCAGGGCAGGAATCGTAGAGGGATACTCATGGCTGGACTTCTCGCAAATCTCCGCAACACCATTCTCGTCAGCAGCGTGCTCGCGCTGATCATCCTCGCCGGCTACTTCAGCCACTATGGCTCGGGCGACGCGATCTTCTTCCAGGCGGTGTTCCGCTTCCTCCACGTGCTATTCGGCATCATGTGGATCGGCCTTCTGTACTACTTCAACTTCGTCCAAATCCCGCAGATGGCCAATATCCCGGCCGAGCTGAAGCCGGCGGTCTCCAAGTACATCGCCCCGGCGGCGCTGTTCTGGTTCCGTTGGGCGGCGCTGTTCACCTGGGTGATGGGCGTCATCCTGGCCTTCAACCGCGGCTATCTGGTCCAGGCCTTCACCCTGGGCGCCACCGAGGGCTTCGCCGACACCGGCCACATCTTCATCGGCATGGGCATGTGGCTGGCCACGGTGATGTTCATCAACGTCTGGGTCTTCATCTGGCCCAACCAGAAGATCGCGCTCGGCCTCGTGGAAGCCGACGCCGACGCCAAGGCCAAGGCCGGCCGCACGGCGATGCTGTTCTCGCGGACCAACACCCTGCTGTCGATCCCGATGCTGGTGACCATGACCATGAACCAGACCATCTTCGGCTGAGGCCGGGGAGCAGATACAATCGGAAGGCCCGCCCCAACCGGCGGGCCTTTTGCTTTTCAGGACCCACATGTCCGAGGACGACGCTCACGATCCGAACGACCTCGACGCCCTGGTGGGCCGCGTCGACCCCGACCGCTGGCTGGCCAGCCGGTTCATCGCCGATCCCGCGGCTCGCGCCGACGTCATCGCGCTGTACGCCTTCGACCATGAGCTGGCCCGCGCGCCCCGGGTGGCCTCCAACCCGCTGATGGGCGAGATTCGCCTGACCTGGTGGCGGGAGGTGCTGGACGAGGTGTTCGAGGCCCGGCCGGTGCGCAAGCATCCCACGGCGCTCGCCCTGGCCCGCGCCATCGGCCGCCACGGCCTGGCGCGGGCGCGGCTGGAGGCGATGATCGACGCCCGCTCCCGCGAGCTCAGCGCCGAGCCGATGAAGCTGGGGGAGGCCCTGGAGTGGGCGGACGGCACGGCGGGAAACGCCGCGGTCCTGGCGGCCCTGATCCTCGATCCGACCGCCGATCTCGCCAAGGCCCAGGCCGGCGGTCGCGCCTGGGCCATCGGCCGCCTGATCGCCACGGCGGGCCTGGCCGGCCCCGACGTCGGCCCCATCCTGGATCGGGCGCTGAAGGACGCCGCGGGCCTGTCGGCGCCGGCCTTCCCGGCCATCGCCCAGGCCACCCTCTCGCGGGTGCGGGCGAGGGGCCGGCGGCCCTCGGAGCTGGAGGCGCGGCTGCGCCTGTTCCTGGCCGTGGCGCGCGGGAAGGTGTGAGACCTATTCGGCGGCGATCTTCGTTTCGCCCGTGACCCAGGCCTCCAGGTCGGCCAGGGCGCGCTCCCCCACCGCCAGCTTCTTGCCGCGGCTCTTCTCCTTGGCGCCCAACCTGCGACCGGTCTCGTCGCGCTTGGCCACGCCATCGACCGGCGGCAGCAGGCCGTAATTGATATTCATCGGCTGGAAGGAGCCCTTGCCGCCCTCCAGGTGGCCGCCGGTGATGTGCCCCACCAGGGCTCCTAGGGCTGTCGTGGCCGGCGGCGCCGCGATGGGCGCGCCCAGGCGCTCGGCGGCGGCCAGGCGACCGGCCAGCAGCCCCATGGCGGCGCTCTCCACATAGCCCTCGACCCCGGTCACCTGGCCGGCGAACCGCAGGCGCGGCTCGACCTTCAGCCGGAGCTGGTTGTCCAGCAGCTTGGGGCTGTTGAGGAAGGTGTTGCGGTGCAGGCCGCCGAGCCGGGCGAAGACCGCTTTCTCCAGGCCTGGGATCATCCGGAAGATGTCGGTCTGGGCGCCGTGCTTCAGCTTGGTCTGGAAGCCCACCATGTTCCACAGGGTGCCGAGCGCATTGTCCTGGCGGAGCTGGACGATGGCGTAGGCCTTTTCCTGCGGATTGTGCTCGTTGGTCAGGCCCACCGGCTTCATCGGCCCGTGGCGCAGGGTCTCGCGGCCCCGCTCGGCCATCACCTCGATGGGCAGACAGCCGTCGAAATAGGGAACGTTCTCCCAGTCCTTGAACTCGCTCTTGGGACCGGCCAGCAGGGCGTCGATGAAGGCCTCGTACTGATCCTTGTCCAAGGGACAGTTGATATAGGCCGCCGCGTCCCCGCCGGGACCCTCCTTGTCGTAGCGCGACTGGCGCCAGGCCACCCCCATGTCGATGGACTCGAAGTTCACGATGGGGGCGATGGCGTCGAAGAAGGAAAGTTCCCCCTCGCCGGTCAGGGTCAGGATGGCGGCCGACAGGGCGGGCGAGGTGAGGGGGCCGGTGGCCACGATCACGCTGTCCCACTCGACCGGCGGCAGGCCGGCGACTTCCTCGCGGGCGATGGTGACCAAGGGGTGGGCCTCCAGCCGGGCGGTGACCGCCTGGGAGAAGCCGTCGCGGTCGACGGCCAGGGCCCCGCCGGCCGGCACCTGGTGGGCGTCGCCGCAGGACATGATGATGGAGTCCAGCCTGCGCATCTCGGCGTGCAGCAGCCCCACGGCGTTGCCGGTCCAGTCGTCGGCGCGGAAGGAGTTGGAACAGACCAGCTCGGCCAGGCCGTCGGTGTGGTGGGCGTCGGTGCCGCGCACGGGGCGCATCTCGTGCAGGACGACCGGCACGCCGGCCTGGGCGATCTGCCAGGCGGCCTCCGAACCGGCCAGGCCGCCGCCGATCACATGGACGGGATCAATCTTGGTGCTCATGCGTGGCTAAGTAGCAACGATTGACCCGGATCGCGAGGGAGGCCTTGCGGCGAAAGAGCCGCAACCGCAAAGATCGCAGCCAAAGGGACGGCTGACTCGTTTGGTCTTTCAGACGGGCGGCCAGAGGACAGACATGACCAAGTTTTCGCCGAGCGAGTCGGCGCTGGAAGGCTTCAGAATCACCCGCGAGCGGCCAGGCACGATCCTGGTCTGGAGCTTGGTCTACTTCGTCGGCATCATGGTCATCGCGATGATCATGGTGGTGGCACTCGGGCCCGACTTCATCAAGTTCGTGAAGGACGGTCGTCTGCAGTCTGGAGACGCTGCGGCCTTTGGTGCGGTTCTGGAGCAACATTGGATCGCTTTACTTCTGATCACCCTCGTTGCTAGCGGCCTTTTCTCTATATTGATGGGAGGGATTTACCGCCTGGCCCTGCGGCCCTCGGAGAAGGGGCTGGCGCATCTGCGACTTGGCGCCGACGAATTGCGCCTAACCCTGGTCAATCTCGTCCTCGTTCCCGTCTACCTGTTGTTTGGGGCGTTATCCGTCCGGACCTTGACCATCGGGGGCCCCCTCGGGTGGATGGTCAGCCTGGTCCTCTTCGCCGTGCTAACTTGGGTTGGGGTGCGGCTCTCGCTGGCCACCCCGATGACCTTCGCCGAGCACCGCATCGCCATCGTCGACTCCTGGCGGCTCACCAAGGGCCACTTCTGGAGCCTGTTCGGCATGGTCATCCTGGCCTTCATCTTCTATTTGATGGTCTGGCTGCTGTTCAGCATCATCAGTTACGCCGCCATCGCCATGGCCGGCGGTCAGGACGCCATCGCCAATCCCGCAAACCTCGCCCCGCTCGCCATCGTGGCCTTCTTCGCCTTCTTGGCCGTCCAGCTGCTGCTGCCCATCCTGCAGGTGGTGATGATCTATTCGCCCCTGGCCGAGGCCTATCGCGAACTGACCGGCGCTCCGCGGGACGCCTTGCCCTAAGGGCCAGCGGAGTCCGTTCCGATCAGGCGCTGGCGCTGGGTCGCGCGCTGACCCGGTCGTGCCAGGCCTTCAAGGTCTTGAACTCCGGCTCCATCGGTAGGCCGATCCACTCGGCGAAATCGACGGTGGAGAGCAGGCAGATATCGGCCATGGTGTAGGTGTCGCCCACCACGAACTGGTGACCTTCCAGCTCGCGGTTCATGTACTTCTGCGCGCCCTTGTAGATCTCCGCGTTGGACTCCCCGAAGTCCTTGAACTGGGTCAGCAGGGCGGCCGTGCGCGGGTGGGCGTGGCGCCAGAACATGCCCACGGGCGTCATCACCGTGAACTCGATCCGCCGGATCCACTGGTCCACCAGGGCCTTCTCCACCGCCGTGGTTCCGAACATCGGCGGCTCGGGATTGATCTCGTCCAGATAGCGGCAGATGGCGACGGTTTCGGAGATGGTCGTGCCGTCGTCCAGCTCCAGGGTGGGGAGCTGACCCATGGAGTTCTTGGCGCGGAATTCCGGGCTCTTGTGCTCGCGTTTCATCATGTTGACTGGGGTCTCGGGCAGGTCGATGCCCTTTTCGGCCAGGAAGATGCGCACGCGGCGGGGATTGGGGGCCGGGTTCGGCGCGCCGTATAGCTTCATGGGTCGACTCCAATGCTCAAAACAATGAAACCGACGCTATTTCAAACATTTGTTTGAGGGAAGTGTTGAAACCTCCCTCCCCTTTATGGGGAGGGGCAGACGAGGCGTAGCCTCGTCGGGGTGGGGAAGTTTGTTGGCCGGGGCACTAGTCGCCGGAGCGCATCGAAGGTGCGGCTTCCAAGGTCAAGACGATGGCGTCCATCACGCCATCGGTGTCGTGCATGACCATGTTGTTCCAGAATCGCAGGACTCGAAATCCCTCCCGGCGAAGAACCCTGTCGCGCGTGGCGTCATGGGCCGCCTGGACATCGTCTGAATGCTGGCCGCCGTCGACCTCAATGACGACGCGTCGATCGAAACAAACGAAATCCAGGTAGTAGCTGCGGAATGGCGCCTGCCTGCGGATATGGAAGCCACGGACGCGCAGTCGCTTGAGGCGCGCCCAGAGGCGCACCTCTGGCGGGGTCATGGCGTTGCGGAGCTGTCTTGCTCGGGCCGTGGGCATGGCCGGACTTCCCCACCCGGATCGCTTCGCGATCTGTCCCTCCCCATAAAGGGGAGGGAGGTTTTTAGGCGCTGACCAGTTTCTTCACCCGGGCCTTGCGGCGGTCCTCGTGGCGCTTGAGGAGGTCCGCCAGGTAGCGGCCGGTCCAGCTCTTGGAGCTGGCGGCCACCTGCTCCGGCGTGCCCTGGGCCACGATCTCGCCGCCGCCGTCGCCGCCCTCGGGGCCGAAGTCGACGATCCAGTCGGCGGTCTTCACGACGTCCAGATTGTGCTCGATGACCACCACGGTATTGCCCTGGTCGGCCAGCTCGTGGAGAACCTCCAGCAGCTTCTTCACGTCCTCGAAGTGCAGGCCGGTGGTGGGTTCGTCGAGGATGTAGAGGGTCTTGCCGGTGGCCTTGCGCGACAGCTCCTTCGACAGCTTCACCCGCTGGGCCTCGCCGCCCGAGAGCGTGGTGGCCGACTGGCCGACCTGGACATAGCCCAGGCCCACCCGCTTCAGCGTATCCATCTTGTCGCGCACCGGCGGCACGGCCTTGAAGAAGTCGGCGGCCTCCTCGACGGTCATGTCCAGGACCTCGGAGATCGACTTGCCCTTGAACAGCACCTCCAGAGTCTCGCGGTTGTAGCGCTTGCCGTGGCAGACATCGCAGGTGACGTAGACGTCGGGCAGGAAGTGCATCTCGATCTTGATCAGCCCGTCGCCTTGGCAGGCCTCGCAGCGGCCGCCCTTGACGTTGAAGCTGAAGCGGCCGGGGCCGTAGCCACGGGCCTTGGACTCCGGCAGGCCGGCGAACCAGTCGCGGATCGGCTGGAAGGCGCCGGTATAGGTGGCCGGGTTGGAGCGCGGGGTGCGGCCGATGGGTGACTGGTCGATATCGATGACCTTGTCGAACATCTCCAGCCCCTCGATCCGTTCGTGCGGGGCCGGGACGTCCGAGGCGTTGTGCAGGCGGCGGGCGGCGGCCTTGTAGAGGGTCTCGATGGTGAAGGTGGACTTGCCGCCCCCCGACACCCCGGTGATGCAGGTGAAGGTCCCGGCCGGAATCTCGGCGGTGACGTTCTTCAGGTTGTTGCCGGTGGCGCCGATGACGCGCAGCACCTTCTTCTTGGAGATCGGCCGGCGGTCCTGGGGCACCGCGATCTCGCGCACGCCCGAGAGGTACTGGCCGGTGATGCTGTTGGGGTTGGCCATGACCTCGGCGGCCGTGCCCTCGGCGATGATCTCCCCGCCGTGGACGCCGGCGGCCGGGCCCATGTCGATGACGTAGTCGGCGGTTAGGATCGCCTCCTCGTCGTGCTCCACCACAAGGACGGAGTTGCCCAGGTCGCGCAGGCCCTTGAGGCTGGTGAGCAGGCGGGTGTTGTCGCGCTGGTGCAGACCGATGGAAGGCTCGTCCAGCACATAGAGCACGCCGGTGAGGCCTGAGCCGATCTGACTGGCGAGGCGGATGCGCTGGCTCTCACCGCCCGACAGCGTGCCCGAGGCGCGGCTGAGGTTGAGGTAGTCCAGGCCGACGTTCACCAGGAACCGCAGGCGATCATTGATCTCCTTCAGGATCCGGCGGGCGATCTCCATCTGCTTGTCGGTGAGGCTGGTCTCCAGGCCGGTGAACCATTCCTCGGCGTGGCGGATCGACAGGCGGGAGACCTGGCCGACGTGCTGGCCGGCGATCTTCACCGCCAGGCTCTCGGGCTTCAGGCGATAGCCCTCGCAGGCCTCGCACGGCGTCTCCGACTGATAGCGGCCCAGTTCCTCGCGCACCCAGGAGCTATCGGTCTCCCGCCAGCGGCGCTCCAGGTTCGGCAGCACGCCCTCGAAGGTCTTGTTGACCTCGTACTTCCGGGCGTTGTCGTCATAGACGAACTTGATCTTGTCGGCTCCCGATCCGTAGAGGACCACCTTGCGGGCCTGCTCCGGCAGCTTCCAGAACGGCTCGTCCATCGAGAAGCCGTAGTGGCGGGCCAGGGCCTGCAGGGTCTGGGTGTAGAGTGGGGAAGGGCCCTTGGACCACGGGGCCACGGCCCCCTTGTGCAGGGACTTGTCCTTGTCGGGGACCACCATGTCGGCGTCGAAGGCCAGCTTCATCCCCAGGCCGTCGCAGACCGGGCAGGCGCCGTAGGGATTGTTGAAGGAGAACAGCCGCGGCTCGATCTCGCTGATGGTGAAGCCGGAGACCGGGCAGGCGAACTTCTCGGAGAACAGTAGGCGCCTAGGCTCGGCCTCGCCCTGCGCCGTGTCGGCCCATTCGGCCACGGCGATGCCGTCGGCGAGCTTCAGGGCTGTCTCCAGGCTGTCGGCGTAGCGGCCCTCAAGGCCGGGCTTGGTCACCAGCCGGTCCACCACGATGTCGATGTCGTGCTTGAACTTCTTGTCCAGGACCGGGGCGTCCTCGATCGGGAAGAACTCCCCGTCGATCTTCAGGCGCTGGAAGCCGGCCCGCTGCCACTCGGCGATCTCCTTGCGGTACTCGCCCTTGCGGCCGCGCACCACGGGGGCCAGCAGGTAGAGCCGTTCACCCTCCGGCAGGGCCACGAGCTTGTCCACCATCATGGAGACGGTCTGGCTCTCGATGGGCAGGCCGGTGGCCGGGGAATAGGGGACGCCGACGCGGGCCCACAGCAGGCGCATATAGTCGTGGATCTCCGTGACCGTGCCGACGGTGGAGCGCGGGTTGCGGCTGGTGGTCTTCTGCTCGATGGAGATGGCCGGCGACAGGCCCTCGATCAGGTCCACGTCGGGCTTGGACATCAGCTCCAGGAACTGGCGCGCATAGGCCGAGAGGCTCTCGACATAGCGGCGCTGGCCCTCGGCGTAGATGGTGTCGAAGGCCAGCGAGCTCTTGCCCGAGCCCGACAGCCCGGTCAGCACCACGAGTTCGCCGCGCGGGATGTCCACGTTGACGTTCTTCAGATTGTGCTCCCGCGCGCCGCGCACGCGGATGAAGTTCAGCTGTTCGGCCATCTTGTCCTGAAACGCTCTTCACCCGTCGAGGGTCTCGACGGGACCGTTTAATGTAGTGAACGGACTCACGGATAGCATGGGAACAATCGGCGAACAAACGTCGCGAGACGTCTGTCTCCGACCTCCGCATGCCGCAGGTCGCGCGCGGACTCTAACGCGCGAGGCGCCGAAAACTGTCAGCAGTGATCGGAGACCCTAGCCTTCCCGCTTAGCGTAGACCGGCGGGCGCTTTTCCAGGAAGGCGCGGACGCCCTCGCCGAAATCGTCGTCCTGGGCGCAGAGGATCTGGTTGCGGTCCTCCATGGCGATCACCGCCTCCAGGCCATTGGCGTCGATGGCGTGGTTCAGGGCCTCCTTGGTAAGGCGCAGGCCGAGCGGCGTGGCGTTGAGCATGTCCTTGGCGAAGGCCGCCCCTTCGACCTCCAGGGCCTCGGGCGCCACGACGCGGCTGACCAGGCCGAGCTGATAGGCCCGCTCGGCCTCGATGAAGCGGCCGGTGAGCATGTATTCCGCGGCCACCGAACTGCCCACCATGCGCGGCAGGAAGTAGCTGACCCCGATGTCGCAGGCCGACAGCCCGATGCGGATGAAGGCGGCGTTCATCCGGGTGCGCGGGGTGGCGATGCGGACGTCGGAGGCCAGCGCCAGGGCGAAGCCGCCGCCGCTGGCCGCCCCGTCGACGCAGGCGATGATCGGCTGCGGACAGCGGCGCATGGCGATGACGATCTCGCTGATCTGCCTCTGGCCCGTCAGGCCGGCGCCCACCGAGCGCGTCGCCCCGTCGTTGGACCCGGAGCGCTCCTTGAGGTCCAGGCCGGCGCAGAAGGCCCCGCCGGCGCCGCAGAGCACCACCACGCGCACGTCGCGGCGCCAGTAGAGGCCGACGAAGAAGTCGCGCAGCTCCTCCACCAGCTTGCGGTTGAGGGCGTTCAGCCGCTCCGGGCGGTTCATGGTGGCCCAGACGACGTCCCCGTCGGCGCGCAGATCGAGATGCTCGTACATGGCGTTTCCCCTTTGAGAGGAAGCTGAACGCCCGATCCCTACGTCAGGCAAGCCGGGCTTTGACTGACCCAGCGGGACCCCGCGCAGCTTGACGCCAAGAGACGCGACAGGGAGGCGTTCAGGTGAACTTCGATTTTTCCGACGAACAGAAGCAGCTTCGCGACGAGGCGCGGAAGTTCCTCGCCGACCGCTGCTCGCCGGCCACGGTGCGCGTCATCCTGGAGGGGCCGGAGCCCTATGACCGGGCGCTGTGGAAGGGGCTCGGCGAGATGGGCTTCCTCGGCGCGGCGATCCCCGAGGCCTATGGCGGTGTCGGCCTTGGCCACCTGGAACTCTGCGTGATCGCCGAGGAACTGGGGCGGGCCAATGCGCCGGTCCCCATGGCGTCTTCGATCTATCTGGCGGCCGAGGCCCTGATGCTGTGGGGCACGGAGGCGCAGAAGACCGCCTGGCTGCCCAGGCTGGCCTCCGGCGCGGCGGTGGGGACCTTGGCGCTCGGCGAAGGCGTCGGCCGGGTGACCGAGCGGACGATCAAGGCTCAGATGGCGGGCGGCAAGCTCTCCGGGGTCAAGATGCCGGTGGCCGACGGCGATGTAGCCGATGTCGCGGTGGTGGCCGCGCGGGAGGCGACGGGCGTCTCGCTCTATCTGGTGGACCTGGCCGGCCCGGGCGTCAGCCGCGAGACCCTGGAGACCATCGACCCGACCCGCAGCCAGGCGCGGATCATCTTCGACGGCGCCCCGGCCGAACGTCTGGGAGAGGCTGGCCAGGGCTGGCGGCTCGCCAGCGACCTGCTGGACCGCGCGGCGGTGCTGATGGCCTTCGAGCAGGTGGGCGGTTCTGACCGCGCCCTGGAGATGGCCCGCGACTACGCCCTGGAGCGCATGGCCTTCGGCCGCCAGATCGGCTCGTTCCAGGCGATCAAGCACATGCTGGCCGACATGTATGTCGCCGCCACCCTGGCGAGGTCCAACGCCTATTACGGCGCCTGGGCGCTCTCGACGGACTCGCCGGAGCTGCCGGTAGCGGCGGCCACGGCGCGGGTCTCGGCTACCCAGGCCTACCAGCACTGCGCCAAGAACAATATCCAGGTGCATGGCGGCATGGGCTTCACCTGGGCCTTCGACTGCCACCTGTTCTACCGCCGCGCCAACGCCCTGGCCCTGGCCCTCGGCTCCCAGACCACCTGGGAAGACCTGCTGATCGAACGCATGCGCCGGCGCAACGACGCCCCCGCGGCGGCCTGAGGAGGACCTGACATGAACTTCGACGACACCCCCCAGGAAGCCGCCTTCCGCGCCCAGGTCCGCGCCTGGATCGACGCCAACGCCCCCAAGGAACTGGAGGCCGAGCTCAAGCAGGCCACCTTCGGTAATTCCGGCCTGACCAGCGGCGACCCCATCGCTCTGGCCAAGGCCTGGCAGAAGAAGAAGGCCGACGCCGGCTGGGCCTGCCTGCACTGGCCACCGGAGTACGGCGGCCGCGGCGCGACCCCCATCGAGCGGGTGATCTGGGGCCAGGAGGAGGGAGTCTATGGCTCGCTCGGCGGCCTGTTCATCATCGGCCACGGCATGTGCGGCCCGACGCTGATGGCCTGGGCCAGCGAGGAGCAAAAGAGGAAGCTCCTTCCGCCCCTGGCGTCCGGCGAGGAGGTCTGGTGCCAGCTGTTCTCCGAACCCGCCGGCGGCTCGGACCTGGCCGGTCTGCGCACCCGCGCTGAGCGGGCCAATGACGGCACTGGCGACTGGATCATCCGGGGCCAAAAGATCTGGACGAGCGGTGCCCAGAACTCCGACTACGGCATCCTGATCACCCGCACCGACCCCGACGTGCCCAAGCACAAGGGCCTGACCATGTTCTGGCTGAGCATGAAGTCCCCCGGCGTCGAGATCCGCCCGATCAAGCAGGCCAATGGCCAGTCAGGCTTCAACGAGGTGTTCTTCACCGACGTCCGCATCCCCGACGCCCAGCGCCTGGGGGCGGTGGGGCAGGGCTGGACGGTGTCGCTGACCACCCTGATGAACGAGCGCCTGTCGATCGGCTCGGGCATGCCCACCGGATTCCCGGAACTGTTCGACTATTGCCTGAACCTGCAGACCGAGGACGGCCCGGCGGTGGACAACCCCATGGTCCGCTCGCGTCTGGCCCAGTACGCGGTCAAGGCCTCGGGGCTCAAATACACCGGCATGCGGGCGATCAGCGCGCTGTCCAAGGGCGAGACCCCCGGACCCGAGAACTCCATCGGCAAGCTGGTGGCCGGGGCCTCGATGCAGGAGCTGGCCATGTTCGCCCTCGACCTGCAGGGGGAGACCGGTGTCATCAACGATCCGCGCCACGCGCAGGCCGCGCAGAAGTTCCAGGCCATGCTACTGCGCTCGCCGGCCACCCGGGTCGAGGGCGGCACCGACGAGATCCTGCGCAACATCATCGCCGAGCGGGTGCTGGGCCTGCCGGGCGACATCCGGGTCGACAAGGACGTGCCCTTCAAGGACATCCCCACCAGCGGGCGCGGCTAGGGCTTGGCGGTGCGCAGGTCGGCGGCGGCCTTCAGCACGCGCAGGGCGTTGCCGCCCCAGATCTTGGCGACGTCGTCCTTGCCGTAGCCCGCCGCCATCAGGCGGGCGGTGATGGCCGGATAGTCGGTGACGTCCTCGAGGCCCTCGATGCCGCCGCCGCCGTCGAAGTCGCCGGAGACCCCGACGTGGTCGACGCCGGCCACCGCGATGGCGTGCAGCATGTGCTTCATGAAGTCGTCGAGATTGGCGCGAGGGACCGGCCACTGGGCGTCGATGGCCTTCTTGCCGTCCAGGAAGGCCTTGCGCTGGGCCGGAGTCATGTCGCGGCCGGTGGAGCCCACCGACGTCATCAGGGCGGCCAGGGCCGCGTCCCGCTCGGGGATCTTGGGGGTGGCGACCATGTAGCTGGAGAAGGCGTTGATCTGGATGACCCCGCCCTTGGCGGCGAGCGCCTTGAGCCGGGTGTCGTCGATGTTGCGCGGGTTGTCGAAGATCGCCTTGAGGCCCGAGTGGGACAGGATGATCGGGGCCGAGGACAGGGCCAGAATCTGGTCCAGGACGTCGTCGGAGGCGTGGCTGGCGTCGATCACCACCCCCAGCCGGTTGGCCTCGGTGACGAAGGCTTTTCCCTTGGGACTCAAGCCGTTCCATTCCTTGCCCTTGGGGTCGGTGGAGGAGTCGGCCAGGTCGTTGTTGCGGAAGTGGACCGGGCCCATCATGCGGACCCCGAGAGTGTAGAAGGTCGCCATCAGGGTCAGGTCGGCCTCCACGGGCTGGCCGTTCTCCATGCTCATGAAGACCACCTTCCTGCCCGCCGCGACGATGGGGGCGGCCTCCTCGGCCCTGGTGGCCAGGGCGAACTGGGCGCCGTGTTTCGCTGCCATCTCGTGGATCTCCACGGCCCGCAGCAGGGCGCCGTCGCGGGCCTTGGCGTCGCCCTCGGGGGTGCGCGGACCCGGGGGGGTGAAGATGGCGAAGAAGCCGCCGTCGACCCCGCCCTCCACCATGCGCGGATAGTCCACCTGGCTGCCGTCGGCCTCCACCGAGTGGCGGTCCATGATGTCCCAGCCGGCCCGGTGGAAGTTGGCGGGGGTGTCGAAGTGGGTGTCGAGGACGATGGCCGCCTTGTGAGCCTCGGCGGCGGGAGGGGCCGCCAGGGCCGGCAGGGCGCAGGACGCCCACAGGATCGCGAGCGGAACGGTCAAACGGTGCAAGGCGTCTCTCCCCAACTGATGGGGGCAGGGTGTCGCCGATCCCGGCCGCCGCGCAAGGGTCAGCTACGGTCGATGCGGGCGGCGAAGCAGCCGCGGCCTGCATTGTGGGCGTGCAGGTAGGCCGCCTGCGTGTTTTCGAACAGGCGCAGGATCAGGCCCTCCACCTCAGGGCCCGGGACCACGTCGGCGTCGAGCATCATGCCGGCGGCGTCGAAGGCGCGGAGCGAGATGGCCTTGCGCACGGTGAGCACCGGCGGGACCTCGTCCACGAAGCGGGCGGGGGCCGTGGCCGCCTCGTTGACGAAGATGGCGTGCTGGCTCCGATAGGGGGTCGGGGCCGACTGGTGCTCGTGGTTCAGCAGCAGCAGGCTGTCGCCTGGGGTGGCGTCGGCCAGCAGGATCCGGCAGGGGAAACCGACCGGCGCGTCGGCGGTCATGCGGACGATCTGGCGCTGGGCCAGCTCGGCGTCGGAGAGGCGAAACAGGGGCTGGAAGGGTTCGACCGGGAGGCCGGAAATCGTGAAGGCCATTGGGTTTGCTCCAGATCAGAGGGCGTCGTGGAAGATGACGCCGAGGGTGTGGCGGGTCCCCGAGCGCAGGCGGCTGACGCCGTGGCGCAGGGTGACGCGGTAGGGGCCGCGGGTCCCCTGGACGGGGCGGTGGTGGACGGCGAAGACCACGGCGTCGCCCTGGCCCAAGGGCACGACCTCGGCCCGGGACTGCATGCGAGGCCGTTGTTCGGTCAGGACAAATTCGCCGCCGGTGAAGTCGGTCCCGGGCGCCGACAGCAGGACGGCGACCTGCAGGGGGAAGACGTGCTCGCCATAGAGATCCTGGTGCAGGCAGTTGTAGTCGCCGGGCCCGTACTGGAGCAGCAGTGGGGTGGGGCGGACCTGGCCGGCGGCGTGGCAGCGGGCGAGGAAGTCCTTGTGCCGCAAGGGGTAGCGGACGCCGATCCCCATGGTCTCGTTCCAGCGGTTGGCGATGCCCACGAGGCGCGGATAGAGGGTCTCGCGCAGCTGCTGGACGGGGTCGGGCAAGGGGTAGCTGAAGTAGCGGTACTCGCCCCGGCCGAAGCCGTGGCGGGCCATGACCACCCGGCTGCGGAACCCTTCCTCCTGGCCATAGAGGGCGGCGAGGTCGCGGCATTCGGAGGGGGTCAGGAGGCCGGGCAGGACGGCGCAGCCGTAGGTGTCGAGGTCGGACATGTCGGTGGTCATGGATGGAGGAGTCGGGCCTTTGCCGGCCGGGCTCAAGGGGGCGCCGGGATGCCGGGTCCGGATTGCGCGAGGCCTCGCCCCAGCCTATATCCGCGGGCCTCAGAAGGAGCCTGACGACCATGCGCATGCCGACCCGCCTCGTCCGCAACGCCCCCAAGGTCGCCCATGCCCGCCCATCTGACCCTCGAGCGTCTCTCCTACGCAACGCCTGACGGCGTAAGCCTTTTCGACAAGCTGAGCCTGGCCTTCGGGGCCGAGCGCACCGGCCTGGTGGGGCGCAACGGGGTGGGCAAGACCACCCTGCTGCGGCTGATCGCGGGCGAGCTGGCGCCGGCCTCTGGCTCGGTGACCGTCAGCGGCCAGATCGGGGTCCTGCGCCAGGCGATGAGCCCGCCGGCCGGCGCCACGGTCGCCGACCTGCTGGGGGTCAGGGCCGACATTGACCGACGGGTGCGCATCGAGGCCGGGCAGGGCGACGAGGACGATTTCGCCAAGGCCTTGTGGGACCTGGAGTTTCGGCTCGGCGAGACCCTGGCGGCGGTGGGGCTGGCCGGCCTCCCTCTCGACCGACATGCGCCGACATTGAGCGGTGGAGAGGCCACGCGGTTGGCGCTGGCCGCCCTGCTGGTCCAGGCGCCCGACCTGATCCTGCTGGACGAGCCCACCAACAATCTGGACGCGGCCGCCCGCGCCCTGGTGGCCCAGGTCCTGGCCCGCTGGAAGGGCGGGGCCATCGTGGTCAGCCACGACCGCGCCCTGCTGCGCCAGATGGACCGCATCGTCGAGCTCTCCAGCCTGGGCGCCAAGGTCTATGGCGGAAACTACGACCTCTACCTGGCCCGCAAGGCCCAGGAGGAGGCCGCCGCCGCCCAAGGCCTGGCCAGCGCCGAGCAGGCGGCGGCCCGGACCGCCCGCGAGGCCCAGGGGGCGCGGGAGAAGAAGGCCCGCCGCGACGCCGCCGGCCAGCGCTTCGCCGACCGGGGCGGGACGCCGAAGATCCTGCTGGGCGCCATGGCCGAGCGGGCGGAAAACTCAGGCGCGCGGGAAAACCGCCTGGCCCAGAAGCTGGCCGCCCAGGCCGCCGACGACCTGGCCCAGGCGCAGGGCAAGGTGGAGCGGCTGCGGCGCCTGGCCTTCGACCTGCCGCCCAGCGGCCTGGCGGCCGGCAAGGCGGTGCTGGCCTTCGAGGAGGTCACCTTCGCCCATCCCGGCGGACGGCCGCTGGCCTTCGACCTGCGGATGACGGGGCCCGAGCGGGTGGCGGTGATGGGACCCAACGAGGCGGGCAAGACCAC
>NZ_JAUSLW010000069.1 GCF_030645195.1 Phenylobacterium sp.
AAGTGGGGGCCCATGGTCCCCAACCCCCACCGCATGGGCGATCCCGACGAATACGCCCAGCTGGCCGCCCACATCTGCGAGAACGACTTCCTCAACGGCACCACCATCCGCCTGGACGGCGCGCAGCGGTTCTAGGGGGGCGGGCGAACGGTCGGGTCCGGCCGTCGAAGGCCTATCGAAGCCAGTTCACGACGGTCAGCCCATCGACGCGCCCGAACTCACGCTCGTTGTCGGTGACGACCGAACAGCCGGACGAGATCGCATGGGCGGCGATCAGCATGTCGTTGCCGCCGATCGGCGTGCCCGCCGCCTCGAGCCGGGCGCGAAGCTGCCCATAGGCTACGTCGGCCGGCGCCTCGAAGGGCAGGACCTCCAACGCGGCCAGCACCGCCTGTAGTTGGGCGGTCAGGCGCGGGGAGCCCTTCTTGGCGGCGCCGAACCGCAACTCGGCGGCGACGATGATGCTGGTGCAGATCGCGCCCTCGCCCACCTGGGCGATCCTCGCGGCGATCGGTCCCTGAGGATTGCGCACCAGATCGGAGACGATGTTGGTGTCCAGCAGGTAGCGCATCACAGATCGACAGTGTCCGGAACGCGATCCTCGATCTCAGGGAAGTCCTCGTCGATCGGCGACAGTCCAACCAGGACGGCCAGCAGCGACTTGGCCGGCGCGGCCTCGAGGATCAGCCGGTCTCCCTCCCGGTGCATGATCGCGTCCTCCCCCGGCAGCTCGAATTCTCGCGGGATTCGGACCGCCTGATTGCGGCCGTTCTTGAACAGCTTGACGTGACGGTGCGCGGTCATTTTTTCAGTTTAGCATAGGCCGAGGCATAGGCCAACGTTCAGCTTCCGTCTCGCCTGGAGCGGCCCCTCGCCGAGAGGCGCCTCATCTGTGCAAAATCGGCACGCGCCCATAGATTCGAGTGCGGCGACGGCCTGGATGGGGGCCGCTCTGATGGACAGCGGGGAGGAGGGTTCCAGTGGCCGGACATACGCGCAAGTCATTGTCGGCGCTGGACGCGCCGAGGATCGCCCCAGGCCGCGCCGAGCTGCAATCGCGATACCGCGAAGTGCGGGCCCTTAGCCGGAAACATAATTCGGGGCTCGTTGAGCTGGCGACCCATGGCGCGTTGCTTCGACAGGCGCGAAGGCTCGGTCTGGCTCATGGCAAGACGTTTTTGGTCGATGACCCATACGAACTGGCCTTCGCCTTCGATCTCCTCATCCATACCTCGCCCCCGGATCGCCCGCGCCTGGTCGACCGCTATCTTCGCAGCGTGAATGCCGAGTCCGGATCCGATGATGCGCGCGTACTTGAGGCGATGCGCTCAGCGCACTTTTCGATCCTTTACGTCGAACGCCGGCACCCCGTGGCTGGCCTGGTCGTGCGTGACCTGACATGCGATGCCGAATTTCAGCTGATGGACGAAGGTCTGGAGAGCTCCGCACCGGAGGGTTCGCTGATCGCCACCCGGCTCTACATCCTGGAGGACTTCTGCATGACCGCCGGCGTCGCAGTTCCCCTCAATGCCGAACTGCTGCGGGACGCTCTGGATTCGGTCGCATTCCTTAGCCGCCTGCCGATGCAGGACGCCGTGAGGGATCGCCGATTCGCCGAGGCCGTCTATCGCCTCGCCCTGGCCGATGGGATCAAGGACCGGATCGTCTACAAGGACGCGGGCGCGGCGTCTGAGTGAACGGCCTCCCTGAAGCCCTCGTCCAAGGTCTCCCCCTACCGCGCCGCCACCTCTGTCCCCCGCAGGAACTTCACCAGCACCCGCTGCCCGATCAGGAACGGCGCCCCGTCGGCGCTGACCACCACCTCCACCACCCGGTCGTCGGTGCGTTCGCTCGGGTCGTCGGAGACCAGCTTGCGGGCGCCGAACACCGCGGCCTGGCGCAGGACCGTCCCGCGATAGACCTTGGAGGGGTCGCTCTCCGGGGCGATCTGCACGGCCTGGCCGATGCGCACGAAGGGCAGGGCGCCCTCGGCGATCTCGGCGCGGACGATGTGCGGGGCCTCGGGCTCCAGGTCGAACATGGTCGAGACGTTCAGGGTCGAGGCGCCGGCCCCGGGATTGGCGTAGCGCCGGGCGATGCGACCGTCGGCCGGCGCCCGCACGATGGCCAGTTCCTGGTTGTAGCGGGCCTGGGCCAGGTTGGCCTCGGCCGTGGCGATGGCGGCGCGCTGGGCCTCCAGGGTCGCCTCGGCCTCGCGGATCCTGTCCTGGGCCTGGTCGAGCCGCTGGCCGGCCACGAAGTTGGCGCCCACCAGCCCCTGCAGACGGGCGCGCTCGCGCCGGGCGGTGGTGAGCTGCACCTGGGTCAAGGCTAGCTGGGCGCGGGCCTGGCGCACGGCGGCGGCGGCCTCGGCGGCGGCCAGGCGCGGCTCGTCGTCCTCCTGGCGGGCCAGGACCTGGCCCTTGGCGACCCGGTCGCCCTCCCTGACCAGCACCTCGCGCACGATGCCGGCGCGCCGCGCAGCCACCTGGATCATGCCGCCCTCGACGTCGGCCTTGCCGTTGGCGATGGCCACATAGGGGCTCTTGGGCGCCTTGGCGGCGGCGACCTTGGCGGCCTCGGCCTTCTGGGCCTTGGCCTTGCCGCTCATCGCCAGCCCCCCGCCCACGGTGAGCGCGATGACGAGGACGATGAGCCAGACGACGTGGCGGCGGAGGAAAGCGAACATGGTCTTCAGGCTCCGATGAGCTCAGGGGTCTTGGCGGCATTGGGCGCAGGCGTCGTGCGCCGGTCGTCCAGGATGCGGCCGTCCTCGATGTGGATGATGCGGTCGGCATAGGCCTCAAGCCGCGGGTCGTGGGTGACGCAGATCACGGCGGCCCCATGGCTCTTGGCGGCCCGTTGCAGCAGCTGGATGACCACCTGGCCGTTCTCGCCGTCGAGCGCGCTGGTGGGCTCGTCGGCGAACAGCAGGTGCGGCTCCTTGGCGAGCGCCCGGGCGATAGCCACCCGCTGTTTTTCCCCGCCCGAAAGCTCGGACGGCCGCTGGTGCATGCGGTTGGTCATGCCCACCTCGCCAAGCGCGATCTCGGCCCGCGCCCGGGCCTCGGCGGGGCTGAAACCCTTGTACTTCAGGATGATCGCCACCTGCTGCAGGGCCGACAGCGCCCCGAACAGGTTGAAGCCCTGGAAGATGAAGCCGCAGTGGTCCAGCCGGAACTTGTCGATCTGGCCGGGGCGCAGCTTCCACAGGTCCTCGCCCATGGCGCTCACCCCGCCGCCGTCCGGTTTCAGCAGGCCCGACAGGGTCGCCACCAGGGTCGACTTGCCCGAGCCCGAGGGGCCCATGACCATGGTCACGTCCCCGTGCAGGGCGTCGAAATCCACGGCCTTCAGCACCTCGATATGGGTGCGGCCGGTCTTGAACCGCTTGGTGAGGCCCTTGGCCACCAGGGCGTGCGCGCCAATGGCGCCGGAGGAGAGGCTCATCGCAGCAGGTCCGCAGGTTGGCTCTTCTTGAGGATGCCCATGGCCATCAGGCCCGAGGCCATGGAGATCAGCATCAGCAGGATGGCGACCCCGGTGATCCAGGGCAGGGGGAAGCCCATGGGCAGGCCGGCGCTCCTGGCCAGCAGCGAGATCAGGAAGGTCAGCAGGCCCGTGGCGCCCAGGCCCACGATCCCCACCCAGAAGGACAGCTCGATGACAATCAGGCGCAGGGAGCCCATGGAGACCCCGAGCGCGCGGAGGCTGGCGAACTCCTTGATATTGGCCAGGATCGCCCCGCGCAGGGTCTGGGAAGTGATCCCCACCCCGATCAGGAAGCCCAGGAACACCGAGAAGCCCAGCATGACCCCGATGATCTGCTCCTTCATCAGGGCGCCCTCGTTGGCCTTGGAGAGCTCGGCCCGGGTCCAGGCGCGATAGGCCCCCTTGGCGCCCGCGTTGAGGGCGTCGCGCACGGCGTCGGCGCGGCTGGAGTCGGCGATCTGCACCATCAGCGGCCCGGTCTTGTCGCTCTTCTCCCCCATGCCCAGCAGCCGCATGGTGTCGCGGGAGATCACCACCGAGGGCTGGTTGATGTCGGGATAGCCGTCGAGGACCGCGCGCACCTTGACCGACTTGCCGTTGATGGCCGCCGCGTCCCCGGGCTTGACCCCCAGGCGGGCCAGGGCCGTGCGGTCGATGGCCACGGCGTAGGGCTCCTGCAGGGCCAGGCGCACGCTCTCGGGATAGTCCACTGGCAGGGTCACCGCGCCCACGCGGGTGTCGACCATATTGACCTGGACATAGGTGGTGATGGCCTTCTTGCCGTCGGTGGGCCGGTTGTTCCAGCGCGCGCCGTCGCCGTCGAAACTGGCCACCTCCACCACGTCGGGGTTCATGTAGATCTGCGGCTGGATGCGGCGGGGCAGGCCCGAGGGACCGGAATTGATCAGGCTCTCGGACTTGGCCGGCAGGATCATGATGTCGGCCCGCGACCGGTCGATGGTCGCCGTGGCGCCCTTCACGATGCCGGTGAACATCCCCACCTGGGCCAGGATCAGCAGGCCCGAAAAGGCCAGCGCGATCACGGCGGCCAGGTAGCGGCGCCATTC
>NZ_JAUSLW010000073.1 GCF_030645195.1 Phenylobacterium sp.
CTGGTCGAGCGCTGCTTCTCAAAGCTCAAGCACAGCCGAAGACTGGCCACCCGATACGACAAGACCGCCGACAGCTATATCGGCTTCATACTCGTCGCAGCCGCTCGGCTGTGGGTCAGACATTTCGTCAACAGAACCTAGTCGTGCTCATCCACGGGCGATGCACTTACGGGCGGTTTGAGGTTGCTGTCGGCATACCATTGAAGATGGTGAAAACGGGGATCGCGTCCCAATGCCCCGTTTAGCCGTTTCATGACGTCAACATAGATGGGGCTCGGAGGCCGTTTGAAGAGTTTGTCCGTCAGGCTACGCGACAAGTCCTCGCAGTTAAGGAGGAGGGTCTCGTCCATCGCTGTGACCAGACCTCCGAACCGTCGTTCAGACGCCCGGAACTCGAAGCCCCACCCGTGATCGTCGTACTCTGGCGGCGAGACTTGAAAGCCGAAGCCCTTGAGAATCTCAACAATCGCCTCGGTCACGGCCCGACCGCGGAACTGCGGCACGCCATCCTCATCCTCGACGCCGTCCTCCGGAAAGTCGCTCACGAATTCCGCCCAAGGTCGAACCATCATCGCGGGGTCTCCTCACCCAGACGGTCGTAGATCAATGCGCCGGTCCCAGTGGCGCTCGCGCCTGCAGCCGCTTTCAACGGCGCCGGAGAACTGTGCCAAACGCGTTCAAGGCCCTCATACTTCTTCAGGCCCAACGGCTCGCCGTCCCAGCCGCCGGTGCGCCTGTAGTAGGGTAGATTTGCATGGTGGAAGCGAGGATCAACCTTGTAGTGAAGCTCGTAGAAATCGCCCCGGCTGATGTTCTGCGGTGAGAGGACATTAAACGGGCTTTCTATGAACCATTCTGGGGGCTTCCAGCCCACGATGGCCTTCGGTAGCGGCAAAGGTCCCACCTTCTCCTGAAGCGTGAAGCTTCGCGCGACGTTGTGATGGCCTCTGCCTTTATAGGGCTCAGCCAAGTAAGCGGCCTGTGTCGGATTGAAGCCTTGCTTCAGGCGTTTGGCGATCTGCGCCTCTTTGGACAGATAGCCTAACCCCGCGATTTCTTTAGCAACCGCGCCACCGTACAAGGTCGATCCAACGTCGAATGCAAGCTCTCCCTGGTTCTTGCCGATCTCGTAGTTGCGCTTCAGCTCCCCGTCGACCGTCGTCGCGCCAGGAGAAGCCCCCAGGTCGAGATTGGTCCGCGCCTTGCGAAGGAGTCCTCCTAAGTCTGCGACCACTTCCCCCGGATTTGAGACGCCATTTTTAGCGTACCTCAGCACTTGGTCGCCGGCTTCGAAGACTTGACCCCATGCAGCTTCACCTGGCGCTGAGTAGGTCGCGTCCAGTGGATCCATCAGCCGCGAGACAAAATTCACGCTCGAACCAACGTCTCGGATCGTATTTCTGGCTCCTCGTGCGGCGCCCACAACTCGGCCGGCGGGAAGTGCGACCATCTTGGCGGCGGCCTTGCCCGCATGGTCCAGCAGGCCGGGGTTGTTCGGACGGGCACTGACCGAAGCCAGCTTCCTCACTGGAATCGACGCTGCATGCCCTTGCGGCGCCGGCGGCGCCTTACCTTGCTTAAGAAGCTTCGCGCCAAGCGCCAGCACATCGCTGGGGCGCATCGCGGCGAGATTTTCGCCCGTCGTTGTGGCGCGTTCCCAGGCTTCTCGCCCGGCGGCCTCGGCATCCCGTTTCAGCCGATACGCATCGGCGTTCCGTTGCGCCATCCAGTCTTCGACATTGTCTAAAACACCCGCGCGTCGCTGCGCTGGCTGCCGTTCAGCCATGGAGCATCCTCACCTCAATTCAGGAAATGATTGCTCAGCGACGCGCTGAGTTCAGCCTGAACTATGGGGCAAGCGGCACCGAAAGGCAAGAACAAAAGAAGAACAAATTTGGTCGAAGGCTACCGCAACCCCGCCGCCTTCGCCTCGCTGCGGTCCTTGGACCAGCCGAAGACCAGCAGGGCGACGATGGCGATGCGCAGCCCCCACAGCAGCAGATCGCTGGTCCCCGCCGGCGCCAGCAGGCTCACCGGCAGACCCGCCAGCAGCAGCAGCTTCACGCTCCAGCGCCGCCACAGCCGCGTCCGATAGCCCGCCCGCCAGGCCGCGTGCTCGGCGTCTTCGTCGGTGGGGCCGCCGGTGAGCACCCCAGCCGGCACGGCGATCCGCTCAGGCCTCGGAGCCAGCGCAACCGCCCGCGCCACCGGCGGCGGGACATAAGCGGGAACCTGGCGGCGTCCAAAGCTCATGGGCGGCAGGCTAGGCCCGCCGCCGTGAACGCGCCGTTAGTCCGCCTTCCCCAACGGCGTCGAGTCGAAGATCACCTGCTCGTCCGGCGTCATCTCCACCGGCACGTCGGCGAACAGCGGGGTCGAGAGGTAGCGCTCGCCGGTGTCGGGCAGCATGCAGAGGATGTTGGCCCCCTTGGGCGCCGTGGCCGCGATCCTCAGGGCCCCGGCGAAGGTGGCGCCGGAGGTGATCCCCACGAAGATCCCCTCCTGGTCGGCCAGCCGCTTGCTCATGGTCAGCGACTCCGGCCCGGCGATCGGCAGGATCTGGTCGATCAGTTCCATGGCCACCGCGTCGCCGGTCAGCTTGGGGATGAAGTCGGGGGTCCAGCCCTGCATGGGGTGGGGCTTCCAGGCCGGGTGTCCCGCCGCGGCGCTGCCGTCGGGATTGCGCGCCTGTTCCGCGCCGCTCCCCAGCAACTGGGCGTCCTCGGGTTCGCAGACGATGATCTTGGTCTTGGGGCTCTTGTCCTTCAGCACCCGGGAGACGCCCTTCAGGGTGCCGCCGGTGCCGTAGCCGGTGACCCAGTAGTCCAGGGTCTCGCCCGCGAAGTCGGCCAGGATCTCCTGGGCGGTGGTCGCCGAGTGCATGTCCGGATTGGCTTCGTTCTCGAACTGCCGGGTCAGGAACCAGCCGTGCTTCTGCGCCAGCTCCACCGCCTTGGCCACCATCCCGGTGCCCCGCAACGCGGCGGGCGTGGTGATCACCTTGGCGCCCAGGAACCGCATCAGCTTGCGCCGCTCCACCGAGAAGCTCTCGGCCATGGTGACCACCAGGGGATAGCCCTTCTGGGCGCAGACCATGGCCAGGCCGATGCCGGTATTGCCGCTGGTGGCCTCGATCACCGTCTGGCCGGGCTTGAGCGCCCCGGATTTCTCGGCCGCCTCGATGACGCCGAGCGCCAGGCGGTCCTTCACCGAGCCCAGGGGGTTGAAGGCCTCGACCTTGACCCACAGGTTCACGCCGGCCGGCCCCAGCTTGTTGATCCGCACCACCGGCGTGCGGCCGATGGTTTCGAGAATGGTCTGGTATCTGGCCATCGGCGGGCTCCGGTCATGCGCGGGAAACTGGCGCGCAACCTATGTCTTGGCTTGGCCCCGCCACAACCCCAGTCAGGACATCGCCACCCCCATCGTCGTGGTCAGCTCCTCATGCCAGTCCTTGCGGGTGCGGGAATAGATCAGGCAGTCGGCCGGATCGCCCGACCCGAAGCCGGAACTGCGCAACAGCCCCTCGCGGGTGAAGCCGCAGCGTTCGGCCAGCTTCCACGACGCGGTGTTCCACGCCTCGATCATCAGCTGCTGGCGGTAGAGCCCCGGCCGCTGGTCGAACAGCAGGTCGGAGAATTCCCGCACCGCCGGCGCGGCCAGGCCGCGGCCCCGGTCGGCGGGGTCGTGCAGGATATAGCCCAGCTCGAAGCCGTGGATGCAGGGCGCGGCGCGGTAGAACTGACAGGTCCCCACCAGCCGACCGTCCGCCTCGATGGCCACAGCGCCGGACTCCTCGGTCCAGAAGCCGGTGGCCGCGAAGGTCTCCGCCAGCCGCTCGGGCGCGGTCATCGGTTCGGTGATGGAGACGGTGAAGGGATAGCGAGCGATCTGCGCGAGATCTGCGGCTTCGATACGGCGGATGGTCATGGGGGGGCCTTTGGACATGGGACGTCGGAACCCGCGCGGGATGCGGGTGTGAAGGGCGCACAGGTCGCGCCGATGTCCGGGGTCAGGCCATGGGGGGAGGCTAGCGGAGAACGCGGGGGCGTCAACGGCCTCCTCCTCGCCCCTTTGGGGGAGAGGTCGGGCGAGGGGGCCTCCGCGCAGCGGAGGTCTTGCTGCGCCCGGAGCGACAACGGGCCTTCAGAAAGAGCCCTCACCCGACCTCTCCCGCAAGCGGGAGAGGAGGAGCTGATGTCAGATCCTCCCCCAGGCGCGTAGCGCCGATGTGGGGGAGGTGGCTCGTCGCCGCGCGACGAGACGGAAGGGGATCGACGTAGTCGACACAAACCGCCGTCAAACGAGAGTCAAAGTCCCCCTCAGTCAGCTTCGCTGACAGCTCCCCCAGTGGGGGAGCATCTGAGAGCCCCCGACGCGGGGTCACCCTTTCTCACCCCTTCGCCGCGCCCTAAGCTCGGCCCCAACGAACATCAGAGGAAACCCCATGGCCCAAGACACCCAACTCGTCGGCAAGACCTGCTTCGTCGCCGGCGCCTCCAGCGGCATCAATCTCGGCATCGCCAAGCGCTTCGCCGCGGCCGGCGGCAATGTCGTCATCATCAGCCGCAGCGAGGAGAAGATCGCCGCCGCCGCCAAGGAGGTCTCCACCTTCGGCAAGCCCTGCATCGGCATCGCCGCCGACGTCCGCGACTACGCCGCCGTCGAGGCCGCGCTGAAGCGAACCCACACCGAGTTCGGCGACATCGACATCGTGCTCTCCGGGGCGGCGGGCAACTTCGTGGCCCCGGCCCTGGGCATGAGCGCCAACGGCTTCAAGACCGTCGTCGACATCGACCTGATCGGCACCTTCAACGTCCTGCGCGCCTCCTTCGAGTTCCTGCGCCGTCCGGGCGCGAGCCTGATCTCCATCACCGCCGGCCAGGGCGAGCGGGCCTCGATGTTCCAGGCCCATGTCTGCGCCGCCAAGGCCGGGATCAACATGCTCACCAAGTGCCTGGCGCTCGAGTGGGGCCCGGCCGGCGTGCGGGTCAACGCCGTCTCGCCCGGCCCCATCGCCGACACCGAGGGCATGGCCCGCCTGGCCTCCACGCCGGAGGCCGAGGAGCGGGTGAAGAGCCGCAACCCGATGCGCCGCTACGGCACCAAGGACGAGATCGCCGACATGTGCCTGTTCCTGTCCTCGGACCAGGCCAAGTACGTCAACGGCGCCATCATCCCGGTCGACGGCGGCTCCGGCTGCGGCGACGCCGCCGGCAACGCGCTCGCCAACTACGCCTAGAGAAGCTCGACCTTCAGGCCCAGGGCCTGACCGGCCTCGGCCAGCCGTCGATCCAGGGTGCACAGCGCCGCGCCCTGGTCGACGGCGATGGCCAGATGCAGGGCGTCGCCCGCCCGCAGGCCCAGCGCGTACTGGTCGGCGAACCGCGCGGCCAGGCGGAAGTGGCTGCCGGCGATGGGCGTCGTCTTGAAGGACTCCGCGGCCAGTCGAATGAACATGCCCAGGGCCTCGGCGCGGTGCTCGGTGGTGATCTGGCCCGTCCGCAGCTTGATCGACAGGGCGGCCGAGAACTCTGTCGCCACCCAATCGCTGATGGCCAGCTCTTCCGGGTCCTGGGCCGAGAGCCAGGCCTGCATCCGCGCGGTCTCAGCCTCGTTCGTCAGGGCCGCGACCAGGACGGAGGTGTCGAGATAGCGCATCAGTAGCGATCTTGGTCCCGCATCGCCCGGACGAATTCGCCGGCGGATTGACCTTGGGCCGGCATCGCGTCGGTCAGGGCTTTCAGCGCCGCCAGGTCCACCGGCTTGCGCGGCGCGACGGCCGCGCTCAGGCGCGCCACCGGCTTTCCACGCCGGGTGATGCAGACCGGCTCCCCGCCCTCGGCCTGGGCGATCAGTTCACTGAAGTGCGCCTTGGCGTCGGCGAGGTTGACGGTCGTCACGATGACTCCTGACCTGTTCGTTGGTCAAGTCTACCACCTCGCGCGGTTTCGGCCAATCGTCCTATCTTCGCCGCGTCCCCACCACCCCGCCGATCCAGGCGCAGGGCAGGGCGGTGACCGCCAGGGCGATGGGGTACCAGTGCGGCCCCAGGTCCAGGTTCCAGGTGGCCGCGACCCCCAGGGCGGCGACCGCCGTTCCGATCGCCCCTAGGATCATCGCGTGGGTCATCGGCCGCGAGGGCGCCAGGCGGGCGGCGATATAGCTGCCCAGGGCGCCGAACACACAGCGGTAGGACAGGGCCAGCAGGTTGTCCCCCACCTCGTTCATCGGCTCGCGCCCCGGCGGATAGACCCCGAGCGCGTGGAACACCGTGTCCGCCGCGAGGGAGGCCACCACCACCGCGGCGAACCCCGCCATCAGGGCCACCACGCTGTGCAGCCAGGCCCGGAGGTTCGTCGTCTTGTCGGTCGTTTCAAGCGTCATGCAGGTCCCCTCCCATGCCCCCAAGGACGATGGGGCGCCCTCCGATCCGACAACCTGCCCGGGATTTTGTCGAGAGGCCGGATAGGCTCGGCCCCTCACGGTGAGTTCATGGTCGCTCGCGGATCATCTAGCCGCCGTAGAACCGACGGAAGTCCTCGACCGCGCCCTGGGCCCCCAAGGCGCGCATCGGAAAGACCTTCCACGGCGCGGCGATGTCCAGGTGTCTCATGTTGTCGAGCAGGGCCTGCCGGACGGCGGGCTTCACCGACTCTCGAAAGTCCAGCAGCTGGCCCCAGCTGGAGGTTCCATCCAGCCGGACCCGCTCCGGCTCGAACCGGGACGCCCCATAGTCCGGCGGGAACAGTCGGCGGTAGGCTTCGAGGTTGTAGAGCCAGGACCCGCCCCTCACGGTTTGCGCCCCCGGATGGTGCGTCCGGACATGTCCGAACATTTCCCGCAACTCCGATATGCGGCGCTCGGCCTTGGCGCGCGCCAGCGGCCCCTGGCCGCCCTCGCTGTCGCGGTTGCTGAAGTGGATCCGCACCACCTGGCCGGCGTCCTGCGGCTCGTAGCTGAAACAGCCGAACCGGAGCGAAGCGCTCTCTTCCGGCGGAGTCTCCAGGAAGAAGTCGAGCGTCCAGTCCAGCCGCTCGGCCCTCGGGCGCCGCTCCAGTCCGTCGGCGTAGCGCGCCCACCCCGCCGAAACCGTGCCGCCCCCCGCCCGGCCCAGGCCAAGCCGCCGGTGCAGGTTGGTGACCTCCAGGCAAGCGTCCGACAGCGGGCGGGACGTCTTCTCCGCCATCGCCTCGGCGAACAGCAGCTGCACCTCGAAATAGCCCCGCAGGCGTTCGGCCTGCTCGCGGCGCGCATCCATGACCATGGCCCAGGATCAGGGCCGCGGCCGGGCCAGGTCAATGGCCGCCGTCCCCCCGTCCGCGATCCCCGGGCCCGGACCTTGAACCCCGGGCCGGGGTTTGCTCTCCTGACGCCTGGGCGCCACAGGCCCGCTGCGCCAGGGGACGGCATGACCCAGCACCGCGTCTACGCGATGAGCGTCGCCAAGGTCTATCCGGCCCTGGTCGCCAAAGCCGAGCGCAAGGGCCGCACCCGGGCCGAGGTCGACCAGATCATCCACTGGCTGACCGGCTACGACGGCGAGGCGCTCGCCGCCCAGCTGGCGAACAACACCGACTACGAGACCTTCTTCGCCCAGGCCCCGGCCCTCAATCCGGCCCGCGCCGACATCCGCGGCGTGGTCTGCGGCGTCCGCGTCGAGGAGATCGCCGAGCCGGTGATGCGGGAGATCCGCTACCTGGACAAGCTCATCGACGAACTCGCCAAGGGCAAGGCGATGGAGAAGATCCTGAACCGCGCGCCCGCCTAGGCCTGGGCTTGGCCCCTTCAAGCCGGCTCCCCTTCCTCAGGGGCATGGAGTCGGGGAAGGTCTGCTTGCGGCGATCGCGCGTGGGGCCGCTTCCGACCGAGGCTGTGTGAAAACTCGGAGCCGAACCCATTTGCGAAGGAGAGCTTTCGCGTCCCGACCGGCCGCTGTGAGCGACAGAGCGCCAGATCAGCGATTTGGAGGGGGGACCGAAGGGCGGTTTCGGACCAGCAACCCGTTTTCACACAGCCTGGACCCGTAGCGGACAATGGGAGCTTCCGCTCTTGGGCAGCGGATTTGTGATCCGCTTCCCCCTCAGCCCTGCTCGACGAGCTTCAAGGCGTCCTTAAATCCGGGCGCTGCTATGCCGTCCAGGAAGGCCGCGAGCGACATCTGCGCGAAGGCATGGGCCGTCTCTGGAGCGCCGGACACCAGTCGGCCTTCAGCGACCGCGCGGCGAAACCCGGCGGGTGTGAATGCAGTGCCGACAGCGGGTTGAGCTGAGCGCCAAGGGTCGCCCAGGCTGTCGAGGACGATGCAGCCGTAGAAGAGCCGGGTGAGCAGGCGGATCACGTGCAGTCTGGCACGCAGGCGGGGATCGGGCGCAACACCCAATGCCGCGCTCACGAGGATGTCCTCCAGATCGGGGGTTTCCGCGAACTCGGTGGAGAGGATCGCCAAGTCCACCAGAGGATCGTTTCGGGACGCAAGTTCCCAATCGATCAACCACAGCCGCTCGCCGTCGAAGAGGATGTTTCGCGGGTTCGGATCATTGTGGCTGGGAACCAGCGATGAGGCGTACCAAGGCAGCGCAGATCGGATCAACGCAAGGCCGTCGGCATGCGGCTCCAACTCCCCTGGCGGGAGACGGGGCGAATTCTTGAGGCCGATCAGCAACTCGCTGATGACGTCCGGATAGTCACCGAGCCGTGGGAACAGGGGCGCAGCCTGCACCTTCGCGACGAGCGTCCCAAGCCCCTTCGCAAACTCCGCCGCTCCGCCCGGATATGACGAAAGCGGTCGTCCGGAAACGAAGTCCATGATCGCGACGCCGGTCACCGGGTCGGCATGGTGAAGACGCGGCGCAGCGCCCTCGGCCGCTGCGGCGGTCATGCATGCAAAGCCCCGCTCCCGGTGGTGCAGGGCGACGCGCTCCGGTTCGATGCGCAGCACATATGGCCGGTCCTGAACCTGGAAGCGGAAAATCAGAGCGCCCGAAACGCCGCCGATAACCGGGGTCAACGCGCTGAGTGGGTGATTGCCGAACACCGATTGTAAGGCTGCGCGCGCAGCGTCGCGTCGCGCTTCGGAAGTGACGTTGAGCTCGGGCATGGCCGTCCAAAAAACTGACACAACGCCGGCATGTTCGCCTGGCTGCCTAGTCGGGACCGGGCGTGGCCCGAGACCCAAGCTGCCTTGGAACGCAGTCGACGTCAGCCTCCCTCCAACGGCGGCGCGACTGTACATGAATTCCCCCGCGCGACATGTCCCCTTGCCACCCTTCCGCGACCTTCCCAAGGTCTGCTCCCCGGCGAGCCGCCCCGCGACCGCGCATTGAAACCCCCGCCGATCGACGTTAGCTCTGGGGCCATTCAAACGCCCGTTCGCGGGCGCTCATTTCCAGGACCCCATTCATGAAGCTCTATTCCGGCGACCTCTCGCCCTATTCCGCCAAGGTGCGGATGCAGATCTACGCCAAGGGCCTGACCGACATCGAGATCGCTCCGCCGCCGGGCTTCATGACCGGGGAGTTCCACAAGACCTCGCCGCTGGCCCGCATCCCGGTCCTCGACCTGGGGGGCGACCTGATCCCGGAATCCGAGGTGATCTCCGAGTACCTGGAGGAGGTCTATCCCCAGGTCCGCCTGCTGGGCGCCACCCCTCGCGAGACCGCCGCCATCCGCACGGTGTCGCGCATCGCCGACATCTACCTGCTCAACAACATGTTCATGGTCCTGGGCCAGGCGCGGGCCTCGACCCGCAATTCGGGCGTCGTCGACCTGCTCACCGGCCAGGTGATCCGCGGCCTCAAGGCCCTGGAGCACTATATCGGGGAGGACGGCTTCGCGGTCTCCGGCCGCCTGACGCTCGCCGACTGCACCCTGGTCCCGGCCCTGTTCCTCATCGAGAACGTCATCGACACCGTCGGCGTCGCCAACCCCATCCCCGACATGCCCAAGGTCGCCGCCTACTGGGCCGCCATCCAGACGAACGAGCACGCCGCGGCGACCCTGGTGGAGCTCCACCACGGCCTGGTGGAACGCCGCGAACTGATCGCCAAGATGGCCGCCAAGGAAAAGGCCAAGGCGGCGGCGGGAGCTTAGCCGCAAAGGTCCCTTCTCCCGCAAGGGGAGAAGGAACGCATCAGGCCAGCGGCCACACATGTTCCGCCAGCAGCCCCGCCATCTGCGGCAGCAGGTAGGAGGCGTGCCCGCCGCCCTCGATGGCGACGAACCGCGCCCCGATCTCCCGGGCATAGGCCGCCACCGCCGAGCTCACCGAATAGGCGTCCAGCGCCCCCTGCAGGAACACCACCGGCGTCGCGATCGGCCCCAGGTCGCCGCCCTGAAACCGCTGTCGTGGCGCGCGTCATCGCGCGGCCCCTGGGAAGGCGTCATGGCTGTGATCCGGAATGTTGAAGCGACGGGCGGCGCGGCGGCCTGCTCACTCCCGAAGCTTGTCAGCCGCGAGGGGGCCCGCGCAAGCCTATTTCCCGGTCCCGCGCAGCTTGCGCGCCAGGTCCTGCAGGCTGGCCCGCAGGGCGACGATCTCCTCGCCCGGCAGGTCGAGCGCGCAGGCGAGTGCGGAGGGCACCCCGGCGGCTTGGTCCTGCAGATGTCGGCCCCTGTCGGTCAGGTCGACCTGCACCCGGCGCTCGTCGGCGCGGTCGCGGGCGCGGGTCACCAGGCCGGCGGTCTCCATGCGTTTGAGCAGCGGAGTGAGGGTGCCGCTATCCAGGCCGAGCGCCTCGCCCAGGTCGCTCACCGTGCGCGGGGCCTTTTCCCACAAGGCCATCATGGCCAGGTACTGGGGATAGGTCAGGCCGAGCGGCTCCAGCAGCGGCCGGTAGGCCCGGGTCACCAGCCCGCTCGCCGCATAGAGGGCGAAGCAGAGCTGGTTATCGAGACGCAGCTGCTCGGCGACACCCTGACGGTCACCTGTCGGCGTTGGTCGGCCGGTCGGCTTGTTTGTCGGCTTGGGACTCATTGCGCCCTTACGGTTATCCCAACATCGACATTGCCGCGAACCGCATTCGAATAGGGGCAGACCTGGTGGGCCCGGGCGACCAGGGCCTCGGCGGCGGCCTGGTCCAGCCCTTGCGTCTCCACCTCAAGCGCCACGCCCAGCCGGAATCCGCCCGCGGCATGGGGGTGCAGCTCCACCGTCGAGGTGACCGCCGCCCCCGTCAGGCCGATCTTCTGCTGGCCGGCGATGTAGCGCACCGCGTTCTCGAAACAGGCGGCGTAGCCGGCGGCGAACAGCTGCTCGGGATTGGTCGCCCCGCCCTTGCCGCCCATCTCCCTGGGCAGGGCCAGGTCGACCTTCAACAGGCCGTCGGTGGTCTCGACATGGCCGGCGCGGCCGCCGACGGCGCGGGCCTGGGTGGAATAGAGGGCGGTCATGGGGTCGTCTCCGTTTTCAATGTTTCACAATCATATTGCGCACAATTTAATTAGGTCAAGCCCGGTCTTCCATCCGTGGCCGCCGACACGTCTTGCCTCGACCCCCGCCTTCCCCTCAATTGCGCCGGTGGGGTCGAGTCCGCCCACGCCGGGGGCCTCAGCCGCATGTTCCGTCCCGAAAACGCCCAGAGCCTGGTCGGCGTCGCCCTGACCCTGGCGGTCTGCTGGGCCCTGTCGGAGGACCGCAAGCGCTTCCCCTGGAAGCTGGCGCTCGGGGCCATCCTCGTCCAGGTCGCCCTGGTCCTGCTGCTGTTCGGACTGCCCGCCGCCCAGGGGGTGATCGCGGCCCTGAACGCCGGGGTCGACGGCCTGGCCGCGGCCACCGCCCAGGGGACCCAGTTCGTCTTCGGCTACATGGGCGGCGGGGCCCAGCCCTACGCCGTCACCAACCCCGGCGGTCTCTTCGTCTTCGCCTTCCAGGTCCTGCCCCTGATCCTGGTGATCTCGGCCCTGTCGGCCCTGCTCTGGCACTGGCAGATCCTCAAGTGGATCACCCGGGGCTTCGGCTTCGTCTTCCAGAAGACCATGGGCCTGGGCGGCGCCTCGGCCCTGGCCGTGGCCGCCAACATCTTCTTAGGGATGATCGAGAGCCCCATCGTCATCCGCGCCTTCCTGGACAAGCTGACCCGCTCGGAGCTGTTCCTGATGATCGTGGTGGGCCTGGCCACCGTCGCCGGCTCCACCATGGTGGCCTACGCCACCATCCTGAAGACCGTCCTGCCCAACGCCGCGGCCCACGTCCTGGTGGCCTCGATCATCTCGGCCCCGGCCGGGGTCCTGCTGGCCCGCATCATGGTGCCCGAGAAGCCGGGGCAGGGCGGCTTCTATGCCGACTACAACTCGCTGCTGAAGTACGACAGCGCCATCGACGCCATCTCCAAGGGCACCATGGACGGCCTGTCGGTGGTGCTGAACATCTCGGCCATCCTCATCGTCTTCGTGGCCTTCGTGGCCATCGGCAACGGCCTGCTCTCGGTCTTCCCCGACGTCCTGGGCGCCCCGCTCACCATCGAGCGCATCCTCGGCGTGGTCTTCGCCCCCCTGGCCTGGACCCTGGGCATCCACGCCGACGAGGCGCTGAAGGCCGGCTACCTGCTGGGGGTGAAGCTGATGCTCACCGAGTTCATCGCCTTCATCCAGCTGGGCGCCATCCCCGCCGCCGAGATGACCGAGCGGACCCGGATGATCATGACCTACGCCCTGTGCGGCTTCGCCAATGTCGGCTCGGTGGGGATCACCGTCTCGGGCATGGGCATCCTGATGCCCGAGCGCCGCAACGAGATCATCGGCATGGTCTGGAAGGCCCTGCTGGCCGGCTTCCTGGCCACCTGCATGACCGCCGCCGTGGTGGGCGCCATGCCCCGCGAACTGTTCGGTCAATGAGGGCTATCTGGGCCTGATCAGCTCCAGCGACCGGATGCGGCTCTGCAGGTCGGGGCCCACCGCCATCACGAAGACCTCGTCGGCCCCGGTGGTCCGCGCCTTGTCATCCAGCCGCGCGCGGACCGTGGCCGCGTCCCCGACGATGCCCCGCGCCAGCACGCCGGCCAGCCTGGGATCGCCGGCTCGTTCGGCCAGGAAGGCCTGGGCCTCCGGGATGGAGGTGAACCGCCGCCGCTCGCCGTCCAGGGTGGCGAGGTTACCGGCCCGCATCGGCGCGGCCAGGCGCTCGGCCTCGGCGGCGCTCTCGGCGGCGAGCGCGACGGTGGCCACCCCGGCCCACGGGGTCTGGCGGAAGGCGGAGGGCTCGAAGGCCTGCTTGTAGGCCGCCACCGCCGGGCCGCCGTCGGTCCGGGCGATGAACTCGGCGAACACCATGCCCACCCCCACCTGGCCCGCGAAGGTGGCGCTTTCCACCGAGGTGCAGAGCAGGAAGAGGTCCGGGTGCGAGGGCCCTTTGGGGTTGGCGTGGATCTCCCGGGCCGGGTGGGCGTCGGTGATCGGCTCGACATCGGCGGCGTCCAGCAGCCAGGCCGACAGCAGGGCGAAATACTGCGGGAAGGCCTCCGAGCCGGAGCTGCGCAGGGCCGCCCCCGTGCGCGGGTCGGTCCCCAGGGCGCGTCCGACCCCCAGGTCGATGCGGCCGGGCGCCAGGGCCTCCAGCTCCATGAACACCTCGGCCACCTTGAGGGGGCTGTAGTTCACCAGCATCACCCCGCCCGACCCCAGCCGGATGGTCGAGGTGATCTGGCTGGCCGCGGCGATCAGGACCTCCGGGGCCGGCGAGCCCAGCCCGCCGATATTGTGGTGCTCGGCCACCCAGAAGCGGTGATAGCCCAGGCGCTCGGCGGCCTTGGCCACCTCCAGGCTCTCGCGCACGGCTTGCGCCTGGGTGTTGGTCCCGCTGACCGGCGAGAGATCGAGGACCGAGAGGGTATAGGCCATCAGGCTCTCGGCGCGGTCTTCTTGAGCACGGCCGAGAAGCTCAGCACCGGCTCGCCCTCGACGGCCATGATCCCGCGCACGAAGATCATGCTACGGCCGGCCTTCACCACATCGCCGGTGCATTCCAGCAGGCAGCCGGGGGGCACCGCGCCGACGAACTCGCTGTTGAAGGTGGCGGTCACGCTGCGGCTGTCCTTCAGCGCGTCGCGGGCGATCACGAACAGGCAGTAGTCGGCGAAGGTCATCAGGGCCCCGCCGTGCATGAAGCCGCCGCCGTTCATGTGCTTGGGCTCGGGGCGCATGGCGCAGACCGGGCGGCCGTCCTCGCCCATCCGGTAGTAGAAGGGCCCGGCGTGATCCTCGAAGGGATCGGCGCCATACATGGACCAGCCGGCCCATTCACCGTCCTTCACCACCTCATGAACCCAGCCGGTGGTCTGTGCTTCGGTGCCGTCCATGGATCGCCCCATTCCTGACCGGAAGGGTTTGCCCGCCGCCGATCCAAACACTAGTTTGCGGCCGCGAAGACGCGCCGCCGCAAGGCGACCTAAGTGGCGGAGAGAGATGATGCAAGGCCGGACTGTCTATCTGTGCGGAGGCCTCCGCAGCCCGATCGGCCGCTATGCCGGGGCGCTCTCCAAGGTCCGCGCCGACGACCTGGCCGCCCATCCGCTGAAGGCCCTGATGGCCGCCTATCCCAAGCTCGACTGGGGCCAGGTGGACGAGGTCATCTACGGGAACGTCAACCAGGCCGGTGAGGACAACCGCAACGTCGCCCGCATGGCCCTGCTGCTGGCGGGCCTGCCCTCCACCGTCCCCGGCCTCACCGTCAACCGCCTCTGCGCCTCGGGCCTGGACGCGGTGATCGCCGGCGCCCGCACCATCGCGGTGGGGGAGGCCGACCTGATCATCGCCGGCGGGGTGGAGAGCATGAGCCGCGCCCCCTTCGTGATGGCCAAGCCCGACACCGCCTTCTCCCGCGCCCCGGAGATGTACGACACCACCATCGGCTGGCGGTTCGTGAACCCGCAGATGAAGAAGGACTACGGCGTCGACGCCATGCCGGAGACGGCCGAGAACGTCGCGACCGACTACCAGATCAACCGCGAGGACCAGGACGCCTTCGCCCAGCGCAGCCAAGCCCGCGTCGGCGCGGCCCGCGCCAAGGGCTTCTTCGACGGCGAGATCGCGCCGCTGACGATCAGGGACCGCAAGGGCGACATCGTCGTCTCCGAGGACGAGCACCCGCGCCCCGACACCACCCTGGCCGCCCTGCAGGGCCTCAAGCCCATCGTCCGTGAGGGCGGCACGATCACAGCCGGCAACGCCTCGGGGGTCAATGACGGCGCCGCGGCCCTGCTGCTGGCCTCGGCCGAGATGGTCCAGAAGCTGGGCCTCGAGCCGCTGGCCCGCATCGAGGGCGGCGCGTCGGGTGGGGTGGCCCCGCGCATCATGGGGGTCGGTCCGATCCCGGCGGTGGAGAAGCTCTGCGCCCGGCTGGGGATCAGCCCGCGCGACTTTGACGTCGTGGAGCTCAACGAGGCCTTCGCCGCCCAAGCGCTGGCGTGCACCCGCGCCTGGGGCCTGGCCGACGACGCGAGCCACGTGAACGCCCACGGCGGCGCCATCGCTATCGGCCACCCGCTGGGCGCCTCGGGCGCCCGCCTGGCGCTCACCGCCGCCCGCAGCCTGCACCAGTCGGGCGGCGAGCGGGCGCTGGCCACCATGTGCGTCGGCGTCGGCCAAGGCTCGGCCCTGGCGCTCGCCAAGGCATGATCCGGCCGCTGATCCTCGCCGGCGCCCTCCTGGCCCTGGCCGCTCCGGCAGCCGCCCAGGACGAGGTGGTCAAGACCGCGCCGGCGGCGTCTCCGCCCCTGGCCGGCGGCCCGGCGACGCCGGGCGGGACCGCGCCGGCGCGGCCGACGGGTCGGCCGCCCCTGGTGGCCGCCCTGATCGCCGCCGGCTTCGACCCTCACTCCAAGCTGATCGGCGAGAGCGTCCAGGTGATGTTCGGCCAGCGGGCGACCCTCCACTTGGCCGACGGCAAGCCGGTGCTGGACGCCGTGGAGATCGGCCGCCTGGACATGGCCCTGCCCGAAGGGACGCCGGACACCTACAAGCCGCTGGAGCCCGGCAAGGTCGCCTTCGCCGTCGATTCCTCGCCGGAGAAGCGGCAGTCCTTCCTGAAGATCTGGAATGGCCTGGGCCATGCCGTCGGCTACGAGGCCGAGCTCACCGCCATCCGCGGCGGCCAGCTGGCCAGGCGCAAGGCCCAGGTCTGCGCCGTGCCCGGCGGCAGCTCCAACTACGAGATCTGGTCGGATCCGGTGCTCGCCGTCACCCTGTCCCAGATCGTCGAAATCGCCGACGACAAGATCACCTGCAAGTAAGCCCCGAGAGAGACATCATGGCCCTCGACCTGGAAACCCGCGACCAGCTCATCGACACGGTGCGCCGGTTCGTCTCAGAACGCCTGCGGCCCCTGGAGGCCAAGGTCTCCGAGGAAGACGCCATGCCCCCGGAGCTGGTGACCGAGATGAAGGAACTGGGCCTGTTCGGCCTCTCCATCCCCGCCGAATACGGCGGCCTGGATCTCTCCATGGAGGACGAGTGCCTGGTGGCCGTGGAGCTCGGGCGCACCAGCCCGGCCTTCCGCTCCACCTTCGGCACCAATGTCGGCATCGGCAGCCAGGGCCTGGTGATGTTCGGGACCGAGGACCAGAAGGCCAAGTACCTGCCGGGCATCGCCTCGGGCGACATCATCACCTCCTTCGCCCTGACGGAGCCCGAGGCCGGCTCGGACTCCGCGGCGGTCCAGACCCGCGCGGCGCTGGACGGCGACGCCTACGTCCTCAACGGGACCAAGCGCTACATCACCAACGCCAACAAGGCCGACCTCTTCACGGTCATGACCCGCACCGACGCCACCAAGCCGGGCGCGGGCGGGGTCTCGGCCTTCCTGGTGGAGCGCAACCTGCCGGGCCTGTCCATCGGCAAGCCCGAGAAGAAGATGGGCCAGCAGGGCGCCCACATCTGCGACGTGACCTTCGACAATGTCAGGGTGCCGGTGGAGAACCGCCTGGGCCGGGAAGGGGAGGGGTTCAAGGTCGCCATGCAGGTGCTCGATCGCGGCCGCCTGCACATCTCGGCGGTCTGCGTCGGGGTCGCCGAGCGCCTGCTGGCCGACTGCGTGGCCTACGCCAATGAGCGCAAGCAGTTCGGCCAGCCTATCGCTGGCTTCCAGCTCATCCAGGGCATGATCGCCGATTCCAAGACCGAATCCCTCGTCGCCAAGGCCATGGTCATGGAGACCGCCCGCAAACGCGACGCCGGCGAGAGCGTCACCATGGAGGCCGCCGCCGCCAAGTACTTCGCCTCTGAGATGGTGGGCCGGGTCGCCGATCGGGCGGTGCAGATCTTCGGCGGGGCCGGCTATGTCGCCGACCACGGGATCGAGCGCTTCTATCGCGACGTGCGCATCTTCCGCATCTATGAAGGCACCAGCCAGATCCAGCAGGTGGTCATCGCCCGCGAAACCCTGAAACGAGGCGGCTGACCATGAGCATCGACATGGAGGCCGTCATCCTGGAGATCGTCGGCAAGCTTCCCGCCGGCAAGTCGGTGTCCTCCGAGGAGGTGGCCCGCGCCGCCGAACCCGAGCGCTGGCAGCGCCTGACCGGCCACGTCCGCGCCACCGCCCGGGGCCTGGCCCGTCAGGGCCGCATCACCGTCCTGCGCCACAACAAGCCCGCCGATCCCGACACCTTCAAGGGCGTCTACCGCCTGCGCCTGCCCACCGAGGACGAACGCGCCGCGGCCCTGGCCAAGGCGGCCGAAGCGCCAGTGGTCGAGGCGCCGGGCGACGACGAGGTCTAGCTGGCGGCGGCGGCCATCGTTCCTAGATAGCCCCCATGTCCCTCGACGCCGTCCTCGCCGACATCGCCGCCTGCCGGGCCTGCGCCGGGGAGTTGCCGCACGCGCCGCGGCCGGTGGTGATGGTCAATCCCCAGACCCGGCTGCTGATCTGCGGCCAGGCGCCCGGCCGGCGGGTGCATGAGAGCGGCCTGCCCTTCGCCGATCCCTCCGGCGACCGGCTGCGGACCTGGATGGGGATCGACGCGGAGACCTTCTATGGCCGGCCCGAGATCGGGGTGGCGGCCATGGCCTTCTGCTTTCCGGGGACCAGCCCCAAGGGCGGCGACTATCCGCCACCGCCGCGCTGCGCCCGGCTCTGGCGGCCGCAACTGATGGCGGTCCTGCCCGCCATGGAGCTGACCCTGCTGGTGGGCAGGCACGCCCAGGCCTGGTCCCTGGGCGACCGCGCCAAGGCCAACATGACGCAGACGGTGCGGGGCTGGCGGGACTACCTCCCGCACCTCCTGCCCATGCCGCATCCCTCCTGGCGCAATACCGGCTGGCTGAAGAAGAACCCCTGGTTCGAGGCCGAGGTTACGCCCTATCTTCGCCAAAGGGTCCAAGCCATTCTAGAGTCGTGAAGCGCCTCCTCGTCGCCCTCGCCGCCCTGATGCTGAGCGCCTGCACCCCGCTGATGGTGCAGCAGGCCGGCATGCCGCCGGCCGCCTTTTCCGGCCCCCGGCTGGAGGGCGACAGCTTCGTCTCCTTCGACGGCGCCCGCCTGGGTCTCACCACCTGGACCGCCAACACGTCGGAGCCCTGGGCGGTGATCATCGGCATCCACGGCATGAACGACTACGCCAACGCCTTCCACCTGGCCGCGCCCTGGTGGGCGAGCCAGGGGGTGACCACCTACGCCTATGACCAGCGCGGCTTCGGCCGCTCCCCCAACCGCGGGGTCTGGGGCGGGGACGAGCTGATGGTGGAGGACCTGCGCACCATGGCCGCCGTGGTCCGCGCCCGGCACCCCAAGGCCATCGTCGTGGTGGCCGGCGAAAGCATGGGCGGCGCCGTCACCGTCCAGGCCTTCGCCTCGGACCGCCCGCCCACCGCCGACCGGGTGGTGCTGCTCTCGCCCGCCGTCTGGGGCTGGTCAACCCAGCCGCTGCCCTACAAGACCACCCTGTGGTTCGCCGCCCGGCTGACGGGGTCCAAGGTCTATAGGCCGCCGGAATGGCTCACCAAGCGCGTGACCCCCACAGACAATCGCGAGGAGCTCATCGCCATGAGCCGCGACCCGCTGATGGTCTGGGGCGCGCGGTCCGACACCCTCTATGGCCTGGTGGCGATGATGGAACGGGCTTGGCGGGAGACCGGCCAGATCAAGGTCCCGGCCCTCTATCTCTACGGCGCCCACGACGAGATCATCCCCAAGCGCCCGGCCTTCGAGGCCGCCAGCCGCCTGAAGCCCGGCGACAAGACCGTCTATTACGCCGAGGGCTGGCACCTGATGACCCGCGACAAGCAGGGCCCCAAGGTCTGGGCCGATATCCTCAGCTATGTCCGCGATCCCGACCAGCCCCTGCCGTCGGGCGCCCCGTCCATCCCCCGGCCGCGCCACCCGCGCGGGGGGACCGCCGCCGCATCGGCGGGGTTGTGAGATGGGCCGCGCGGGGGTAGAGGCGGGTAAATCCTTCCCCACTTCGAGCCAGTTCTCAGCATGACCCTGTTCGATCACCCCGCCTTCGAGGGGCATGAAAGCGTAAACGCCTTCTTTGACGAGAAAACCGGCCTCAAGTGCATCATCGCGGTCCACTCCACCGCCCTGGGCCCGGCGGCCGGCGGGTGCCGCATGTGGCCCTACGCCAGCGCCGACCTGGCGCTTGAGGACGCCCTGCGGCTGTCGCGCGCCATGTCCTACAAGAACGCCATGGCCGACATTCCGCTGGGCGGCGGCAAGGCCGTGATCATCGGCGACAGCCGCACCCAGAAAACCCCGGCCCTGTTCGAGGCCTTCGGCCGGGCCGTCGACACCCTGGGCGGCCGTTACTGGACCGCCGAGGACGTCGGCGTCTCACCCGCCGACCTGATGCATGCGCGGCGCCAGACCCGCCATGTGGCGGGCCTGGAGGGTCACGCCGCGGCCTCGGGCGATCCCTCGCCGGTGACCGCCGAGGGGATCTTCCGGGGCGTGAAGCTCAGTGTCCGCCGGGCGCTGAACCGCGACCTCGACGGCGTCACCGTGGCGATCCAGGGGGTCGGCCATGTCGGCGCCTACCTGGCCGACAAACTGCACGCCGCCGGCGCCAGGCTGATCCTCACCGACACCAACGCCGAGGCCCTGCGCGCGGTGGCCGAGCGCACCGGCGCAAGGATCGTCAGCCCCGCCGACATCTTCGAGACCGACGCCGACGTCTTCGCCCCCTGCGCGCTGGGCGGCGCCATCAACGCCGAGACCCTGCCGCGCCTTCGGGCCGGCATCATCGCCGGCGGCGCCAACAACCAGCTGGCCAGCCCCGAGATCGGCCGCGCCCTGTTCGAGCGCGGCATGCTCTATGCGCCGGACTACGTCATCAACGGCGGCGGCATCATCAATGTGGCCGCCGAGATCGCCGCCCTGGAGGCCGGGACCAGCTTCGACCCCGCCTGGGTCGCCGCCAAGCTCGACCGCCTGATGGAGACCCTAGACGAGGTCCTGTCCCGCGCGGCGTCCGAACGCCGCCCCACCCACGAGGTCGCCAACGAAATGGCCAAGGCCCGCATCGCCGCGGCGGTAGAGGCCAAGCTGGCGGCTTAGGGCTTTGGCCGCTACATCGCCGAGAGGCGGGCGGTGCGGGGTTCCTTGACCGCCACGATCAGCAGCAGCAGGGCGGCGGCCAGGAAGCCGATGGAGACGCCGAACACGGTCGTGAAGCCCAGGGCCGTGGCCATGATGCCGCCGGCCAGCGGGCCGAGCGCGGCCATGATGCCCTCGGCGGTGGCGGAGATGGCGATGCGCATGGGCATCTCGTCCCGCGACCCGAACTCCAGGATCATGGTGTTGGCGGCCATCATGTAGCCCGACTGCGACGCGCCCAGGCCGAAGAAGGCCAGGAAGGTCATGGGCATCAGGTGGACGTTCATCAGCAGGACGGTGGCCGCGATCCAGATGATCAGCGACACCAGCAGGATCAGCCGGAACCCGGTCTTGTCCCCCATATAACCCCACAGCAGGTTCGAAAGCGTGTCCGCGCCGAGATAGGCGAGCGTGAGCAGGCCCAGGTTGCCGCCGGTGAGCTCGATCGTGGAGCCGGCGTAGATGATGTAGAAGGGCACCGCCAAGCGGCCGGCCGTGGCCAGCATCTGCACCATCAGGAAGTACATGTAGCCGCGGTCCGAGGCGATCAGGGCCGGGAAATCCTTGAGCCGTTCCAGCAGCTTGGTCTGCTTGCGCAGGGTGGGCGGCTCGGGCTCCCGCAGCAACATGTTGAGCGCCGTCAGGCCCAGGCTGGTGAGGATGAAGGCGAAGATGAAGGTCACGCCGTAGCCGTTGCCGAACAGGTTGGCGCCGATGAAGTAGCGCCCCGCGAAATAGGCCAGGACCGCGGCGATCAATCCCCCGGTGGCGTTACGCCAGGCCTGCAGCCGGCCGCGCCGGCTGAGCGGGATCACCTTGGCCATCAGCAGGCCGAACACCACCCGCTGGGCGCCCATGAACAGGCCAAACAGGAACATGAAGCCGAGGATGGCGATCACGAGGGACTGGCCCGAGAGCAGCCAGCCGGAGGCCGCCATGCCCAGAATCTGCAGCCGGGCCAGGCCCCCCATCCACATAGCGGCGGGCATGACCTTGGTGCGGTGCTCGATCTGGGTGGCGCCGACGATGGGCGACACCACGCTGCCCACCTGCTGCAGGGCCAGGCCCAGGCCCACGATGGTGTTGGAGCCGGAGATCATGTGCAGATAGGCCGGCAGGAAGGTCGGCGCGTTCACCAGCCGGAAGCCGGTCATGCCCAGCATGCCGTGCAGGTAGTTGCCGATATAGTTGCGCTTCAGATTGTCCCAGACGAACTTCTCGTAGGCGGCTTCCTTGACCGCCATGGTCTCGTCTTCGGGTGCGCCGGCCTGGCCGGTCGCCACCAGGTCGTCCCTAATGATGTTCTCTTCCAATGGCGTCCCGCCCGCGCGCGCAGGGGAGTGAAAAGCCGCGCAGGGCTCTCCCTTCATAAACGGATAAATCTAATGTCTTCCGTCTAGCAGAGTCCCCCGGGAGGGAAACCCCAAACCCCGGCGGCGCGACATCACGTTCCGTCGGCGGGCCGGCGCAGCAGCATCAGGGCGCCGAAGGCCAGGACCGAGCCGGCCGCCATCACCGCCAGGGCCAGGTTGGCCGAGCGGTCGATCATCAGGGCGAAGACGAAGGGCGAGAGCGCCTGTAGCAGCCGGGCGGGCACGTTCAGCACGCCGAGCCTGCGCCCGTAGTTGCGCTCCCCGAACAGGGCCAGCGGCAGGGCGCCGCGCACGATGGTGAAGAGCCCGTTGCCGGCGCCATAGAGGATGGTGAAGGGGGCCGCGGCGATCCCGCCCAACCCGATCAGCAGCACCGCCCCGATGGGAAACAGCGACACCGCCACCCGCCCCGAGACCAGGGGATGCATGCGGCGCACCAGGGCGAACTCCGCCAGCCGCGCGGCCACCTGGGCCGGCCCCACCAGGGCCGCGGCGCCGACCGCCGCGGCGGGGCTGACCCCGAGCGCGTTCAGCAGGGGCGGCAGGTGGGCCGACATGGCCGAGCCGATGGCCGCCAGCACCGCGAAGGCCGTGGCCATCAGGATCATCTTGGACAGGTCGCCGGGAACCGGAGCGTCGCTGACCGGGGCGGCGTCGGCCGCGGGCTCGGGCCGCGGCGCCGGGGCGTGGGGCAGGCTCAGGTGCAGGGGAAGGGCGATCAGCAGGTTCAAGGCCGCCCAGGCCAGGCAGGCGCCGCGCCAGCCCACCTGGTGCTCCAGCCAGGCGGTGAGCGGCCAGCCGATGGTGCTGGCGAAGCCGGCGATCAGGGTCACCCCGGTGATCGAGCGCCGGGCGTCGACCCCGAACCAGCCCACCAGGCCGGCGAAGGCGATGTCATAGAGCCCCGCCGACATGCCGAACCCGATGACGAACCAGGCGGCGATCAGCACGGCCGGCGTCTGGGCGAGCGCCAGGCCCGCCAGGCCTGCGGCGAACAGCAGGCTGGCCGCGCTCAGCGGCAGGCGCCCGCCGCGATGGTCCACCAGCTTGCCGATCCGGGGGCCGGTCGCCGCCTGCAGCAGCAGGGCGGCGGAAAAGGCCAGGAAGACGCCGGAGGTCGACATGCCCACATCGGCCGCCATGGGCTTGGCGAGCGTCGCCGGCAGATAGGTGGAGCAGGCGTAGCCGATGGTCTGGGTCACCCCCAAGGTCAGAACCGCGCGGCGAGGGGTGAAGGCGGCGGTCAATGGCTCCGGGCTCCCCTCGCCAGATGGCGTCGGAGCGCAGCCTAGCCGGAGTCGCGCGCTCCGTGGGCGGAGCGGTCGCTACGTTTTCAGGCTCTCGCCTGGACGGTCAGGGTCTAGTGCCCCGGCCGCGGCTGAAAGGAGCGCGGCTCCTTGGGTTTGACGGGTTTGGGGTCCGGCGTCCGCCCGTGCTGGGGCGTGGGCGCGGACTTGGGGAAGCTGAAGTCGAGGGACGGGTTCTGCTGGTCGAAGCCTCGAGTCATGGGCTGTTCCTTCCGTACGCCACTGTCGCTCACGCCACGCCATCTGTGTTTCGGCCGGGCGCACATCTACGCGAATCGAAAGCTCGCGGTGGCCCGGGTCCCCCAGGATCACGCCGCTGACCGGGTGGCCTCGGCGCGCCGGATGCTGGAATGGCGCAGAAGGAACTGTCCAGCACGGCGCCGGTTCCGCCCGCGGCCAAGCTTGGCTCGCGGCGGGCCTGTGCTATTGACGCCGCTCTTCCGGGCCTCCGCCCGATGGGCGCCTTTCCGAATGTCCGACCCCGAGGCCGATCCGTCGCACCCTGAGCCCCCCGTCGACCCCTCGGCGGAGCGGGGAATTGAGCTGGACGCGGCCAGCGAGACGGAGTCGCCCGCCGAGCCCGAGCCCGAGCCCGAGCCCGAGCCCGAGGCTGTGGTTGAACCCGAAGTCGAAGCTGAACCCGAGGCCGAGGCGGACCTGACGGCCGGGCCGGAGCCGACGGTCGAGTCTGAACCGGACCAACCGCCTGCTGGTGTCCCGCTTGCCGCGCTGGAGCCGACGCCGCTGTGGGAGCGGCGGCCGTGGCAGATCGGGGCCGGGGTCGCGGCCCTGCTCGTCCTGCTGATGATCTGGCTGACCGGCTCCCTGCCGCTGGGTCGGGCCCTTGAGCCCCTGGACAACCCGACCCTGGTCCTGGTGGCCACCGACGGGGCGCCCATCGCCCGGCGCGGCTCCTACAAGGAAGCCCCGGTCGAGGTCGCCAAGCTGCCGAAATACGTGCCCGGCGCCTTCATCGCCATTGAGGACCGGCGCTTCTACCGGCACTTCGGCATCGACCCGCGGGCCATCGCCCGGGCGGTGAACGCCAACGCCAAGGCCGGCGGGGTGGCGGAGGGCGGCTCCACCATCACCCAGCAGCTGGCCAAGAACGCCTTCCTGTCCAACAAGCGCACCCTGCGCCGCAAGGTGCAGGAGGCGATGATCGCCCTCTATCTGGAGGCGCGGCTCTCCAAGGACGAGATCCTCTCGCGCTACCTGTCTTCGGTCTATTTCGGCGACGGCGCCTTCGGCCTGCGCGCCGCGGCCCGGCACTATTTCGACAAGACCCCGGAGACCCTCTCCATCGGCGAGGCCGCCATGCTGGCCGGCATGGTCAAGGCGCCCTCGCGCCTGGCGCCCACCGAGAACCTGAAGGGCGCGCGGGAGCGGATGCGGATCGTGCTCGGCGCCATGGCCGACACCGGCGTCATCACCAAGGCTCAGGCCCGCCGCGCCGCGCGCGGGGTCAGCGTCCACGCCGGCCGCAAGAAGTTGCCCACCGGCTCCTACTTCGCCGACTGGGTGATCCCCCAGGCCAAGGAGGTGTTCGAGGCCAGCTATGGCGAGACCGTGGTCCGCACCACCCTGGACACCAACCTCCAGGCCCAGGCCGAGAAGATCCTGGCTCGCTACCTGGACCGCGACGGCAAGGGGCTGGGCGCCGGCCAGGGCGCCCTGGTGGCCATGCGCACCGATGGCCGGGTCGTCGCCATGGTGGGGGGGCGCGACTACAAGGTCAGCCAGTTCAACCGCGCCGACGCCGCCCGCCAGCCCGGCTCGGCCTTCAAGCTGTTCGTCTATCTCGCCGCCCTGCGCGAGGGCTGGACCCCCACCAGCCCGATCCTCGACGCCCCCGTCGATGTCGCCGGATGGTCGCCGAAGAACCACGAGGGCAAGTACGCCGGTCGCGTGGTGCCGCTGATCACCGCCTTCGCCGGCTCCTCCAACGTGGCCGCCGTGCGCCTGGCCCAGCAGGTGGGCCGCGACGACATCGTCCGCACCGCCCGCGACCTCGGCGTCACCGAGCCGATCCCCAAGGACCTCACCCTGGCGCTGGGCACCGGTCCCATGAGTCTGGTCCAGCTCACCGCCGCCTATGCCGCCATCGACGCCGGCGAGGCTCCGGTGATCGCGCACGGCCTGGCCGACTGGAAGAAGCCCAAGACCGTCCACAAGCTCGGCAAGGCCGAGCTGGCCGGCATGCGCGACCTGCTGCGCTCGGCCACCCAGCGCGGCACCGGCATCGAGGCGGCCATCCCGGGCGCCTTCGGCAAGACCGGCACCACCCAGGATTACCGCGACGCCCTCTTCGTCGGCTATGTGGGCGACTTGGTGGTGGGGGTCTGGGTCGGCAACGACGACAACAGCCCCATGCGCGGCGTGGTGGGCGGCGGCCTGCCCGCCAAGATCTGGAAGGACTTCGCCTCCTACGCCGTGGCCCGCAGCGCGCCCAAGGCGGCCCTGGTCGAGGCGCCCCCGGTGGAGACCGAGGACCTGGCCGTGCCCGAACTGCCGCCCGCCGACGGGACGGCGCCGGAGGCCCCTGACGCCCCGACCGCCGAAGCCGCCCCCGGCGCTCCGGCGCCGGCCCCGGCTCCCGCGCCCGGCGAGCCTCCGGTCGCACCCGTCCCCGCGGCCGAGGCGCCGCGCCCTTAGAGCACGTCAGGCGGAAGTGGATACCGGTTCCGCCGCCCGACGTGCTCTAAGATGTGGAATATAGACCCTTCTTTCCGCTTCAGATGGATTCATCTGAAACGGTCAGAGTCTAGGGTCTGTCGGTCAGGCCTTCAACAGCCTCGATCGCAGCAGCGCCCCCACCCCGATCACGGTGATCGCCGCGCCGCAGGCCAGGAAGGCGGCGCGGTAGGAGGACGCCTGGGCCAGGCCGCCGAAGACCATCAGCATGCCGGTCATGGCCACCTGGCCCGAGAAGCTCTTCACCGCGGCGATGGTGGCCCGGGTCTCGGTGGGGATGGCGTCATGCAGCCGGGCGTCGAAATTGACGTCGACGATCTTGAACAGGCCGCACAGGGGCACGATCAGGGCCACGGACCAGGGCTGCATGGATCCTGCCGCCGCCAGCAGCAGCAGGCCGATCAAGGCGAACAGGCCGAAGAAGACCGGGGTCGCCGCCTCCCGCAGCCGGTGGGCCCAAAGGGCGCCGCCGGCCTGGGCGGCGCTGATGGCGGCCACGAACAGGGCCACGCTGGAGGCGGGAAGGCCGGTCTGCGAGCCGAAGATCGGCCAGAACCCCTCCAGCCCGCCGCCGAAGGCGTTGCTCAGAGCGGCGAAGGCGATGAAGCCCAGGATCAACGGCGCCCCGGCCACGGTGCGGAAGCCCTGCCTGAGCAGGGCCAGGTAGTGGCGTCCGACCCTCAGGGTCTGGCGGGCGCGGGGCAGGGCCAGGGCGGCGGCGGCCGCGCCCAGCACGCAGACGATGCTCACCAGCAGGATGGCGGTGTAGCCGAACCGCACCGCCACCGAGGCGCTGAGCGAGGCCAGCAGCACCGCGACGAAGCCCACCCCCTGGGCCCGGCCGATGACGCGGGAATAGTCCTCGGCCCGGCCCTCGCCATGCAGCTCGTCATAGACCAGGGCCTCGAACACCCCGTTGGTGAAGGCGCTCTTGGCGCCCCACAGCACCATGCCCAGCAGGCAGCCGGCGAAGCTCGGCCAGACGATCCAGGCCACGAAGCCGATCACCCGCAGGATCTGGGCCCCGGCCAGGATCCAGCGGCGCGACCAGCGGTCGGCCATGACCCCGGACGGGATCTGCAGTAGGAAGGCGGTGATCGACCAGGCCATCAGGGTGGCCGAGACCTGCACCGGCGTCAGGCCCCGGGCGACGAACATCACCGTGTAGAGGGGGTAGATCAGGACGAAGGCGTCCAGCGCCTTGAAGGCGTAGACCCGGCCGACGAAGGGCCTGGCCACCTAGGCCAGGAAGCCGGCCTCGGCGAAGTCGAGCATCCGCTTCAGCAGGCCGTCGATGTCGCTCTCGCGGGTGGCGCCGTCCGACAGCACGTGCAGGCGGTCGAACTCGGCGAAGCGGTTGTTGTGCACCATGCCGAGGCAGAAGTGCAGCCGCCAGTAGACGCTCTCGCGGGGCAGGTCGGGCCGGGCGGCGATCAGGGCGTCGGCGAAGCGGGCCAGGTGGGAGACGTCGTTGGTGAGCGCCTCGCGCATCTCCGCGGTGCCCTCGCTGCGCGAGCGGATGATGAACTGCACCGAGATGCGGCGGTCGTTCTCCGGCGAGGCCCAGCGCAGGGGCGGGGCGAACAGGGCCTCGAGGATGTCGCGCACCGGCGGCTTGCCGTTGTGGCGGTCGCGGGCCTCGTGCAGCATCCGGGCCCGCTCGCGGTTCAGCTCGGCGGTGCGACGGCGGAAGATCTCGAACAGCAGGGCGTCCTTGGACCCGAAATGGTAGTTCACCGAGGCGAGGTTAACCCCGGCCTCGGCGGTGATGTCGCGCACCGAGACGTTCTGGAAGCCGTGGAGGGCGAACAGCCGCTCAGCCGCGGCGAAGACCGCGGCCTTGGTGGCGGCCTCGTTGGGCGGGTCCGGGTCGTTGGCCGGCACGGGGTCGGTCACAGGCGAATCCTTCACGGTTGCCGGCAGCTTAACAGGCTCGCGGCGGTCGCAAACGATTGTCCGCCTGCGACCTTTAGCGCGAGAGCTCCCGCATGGCCTTGTCCAGCCCCTCGATGGTCAGGGGATACATCCGGTCGCCAACCAGCTGCTTCATGACCTCGATGGAGGGAGTGTAGTCCCAATGCCGTTCGGCGGTGGGGTTCAGCCAGACCATGTTCTCGTAGATGTTGGCCACCCGATCCATCCAGACCGCGCCGGCCTCCTCGTTCCAGTGCTCCACCGAGCCGCCCGGATAGGTGATCTCGTAGGGGCTCATGGTGGCGTCGCCGACGAAGATCACCTTGTAGTCGTGGCTGAACTTGTGGAGCACGTCCCAGGTGTTCAGCTTCTCGGCGTGACGGCGACGGTTGTCCTTCCACACGCTCTCATAGAGGCAGTTGTGGAAGTAGTAGAACTCCATGTTCTTGAACTCCGACCGGGCGGCGGAGAACAGCTCCTCACAGACCTTGATGTGGCTGTCCATGGAGCCGCCGATGTCGAAGAAGATCAGGACGCTGATCTTGTTGCGGCGCTCGGCGCGCAGGTTGATGTCCAGATAGCCCTTCTCCGCGGTGCCGCGGATGGTGGCGTTCATGTCCAGCTCTTCCTGGGCGCCCTCCCGGACCCAGCGGCGCAGGCGGCGCAGGGCGACCTTGATGTTGCGGGTGCCGAGCTCGACGGAGTCGTCCAGGTTCTTGTACTCGCGCTTGTCCCAGACCTTGATGGCCTTGCCGTGGCGGCCCTTCTCCTGGCCGATGCGCACGCCCTCGGGATGGTAGCCGTTGGCGCCGAAGGGCGAGTCGCCCTTGGGACCCTGGCCGCCCTTGCCCTCGTCGCCCTCGCCCTTGCCTTCCTTGGCGTCCTTCATGCGCTGGGCCAGCGCCTCCATCAGCGCCTCGAAGCCGCCCATGGCCTCGATCTGGGCCTTTTCTTCATCGGTGAGGAACTGGTCCGACAGCTTCTTCAGCCATTCGGCGGGAATGTCGGAGACGCCGATGCCGTCGACCTTCTCCAGGCCCTTGAAGACGTGACTGAAGACCTGGTCGAAGCGGTCGAGGTTCTTCTCGTCCTTCACCAGGGCCGAGCGCGACAGGTAGTAGAACTCGTCCACCGTCCGGTTGATGACCACCTTGTCGAGCGCCTCCATGAGCATGAGGTACTCTTTCAGCGTCACCGGGACCTTGGCTTCCCGAAGCTCGGTGAAAAAGCGCATGAACATGGGCGGCTTCCCTAATAGGGGGACGAACGATTGTTTGATCCCGGAAGATGGAGGCCCGCGCGCCTTATGTCCAGTATGGCTAGCGGGTCGGATCAGCGCTCGCTGTCCCACGGGGCCGCCTGGGGCGCGGCATAGCGTCGCCAAGCCGCCTCGCCGAAAACCTAGGCCGTCGCGCGGGTCTCGACTTCGCGCAGCTTGCGCCAGACGGTCATGCGCGAGACGCCGAGGCGACGGGCGATCTCGACGGGGCCGACGCCGGCGGCCTGCAGGGCCCGGATCTCGTCGGTGGCCGACTGGCCGCGGCGGCGGCGGACGCCGCCCGGGGGTTCGACGGCCAGCACGGCCTGGAGGGCCGCGCGCAGGGCCCGGCCGCCCTCGCCCTGGCTGGAGATCTCGGGTTCGACGATGTAGACGCTGGCGTTGCGCTCCTCGAGCCGGTCGATGACCTCAAGCACGTTGCGGCTGGCGCCGCCCAGGTGTTCCAGGCGGGTGACGACGAGCTGATCGCCCTCGCCGATGAAGTCGAGAATCGAGCTCAGCACCGCGGACTCGTCCATCATCGGGCCGACGGGCTCCTCGGCCCGGACCACGTGACATCCGATCGCTTTCAACGTCGCCGTATCGTCCGCGGAGCGTTCGTCACGCAACCGGACATATCCAATTCTCAGCATCCCACCCGTCGCTTTCAGCTACTGCGATGATTGCGCGCAAAGTCGCAAAAGCTGGGGGCGCCGTCAAAGCGTAGAAGCTTAATTCTCCGCAATAATTCTCCGGTTATCGGCGTTTACCTACGGTTTGGTTGCAAACTAGGCAGGCGAACTGATGGGTTTGTGAGAAAAACTATCCGCTCGGCGGCATAGGATGAACTCCCGGTCCGTCGTCGACCCGACTTTGAAGCCGTATTCGCCGACCTTCTCGAAGCCGGCGCGCCGATAGAATCGCTGCGCCCCGTGGTTCTCCGACCAGACTCCGATCCACAGATCGCGCGGGCCGTCCTCCAGCATCCAGGCCATGGTCTCCTGGAACAGCCGCGTCCCGGTCCCGCCGTTCTGCCAGGCCTTGAGCAGATAGAAGCGCTTGAGCTCCCGGCTCTGGGGCGTGACCTCGTCGTGAGGCAGTTCGCAGGGGCCGCACTGGGCGTAGCCCACCGCCAGGCCCCGGGCCTCCACGACCCAGGCGGCCTTGGCGGGATCGGCCAGGTCGGAGGCCATCTTCTCCACGGCGTAGGCGCTCGCCAGGAAATGGGCGAGGTCGGTGGGATCGTAGAGGTGGGCGAAGGTGTCGCTGAAGGTCCGCGCCCCGAGGGCGGCCAGGGGCGAGGCGTCGTCGGGGCGGGCGCGGCGGATCATGATATCGGGCATTTCGGGTCGGGACGGTTTCAGGGTTAGGATCGATTCCAATGACTGTCGCGCTCTACACCCATGCGGACATGCTCGACCACCGTCCTGGTTCCGGCCACACGGAGCGGCCCGAACGGCTGTCGGCGGTGATCGACGCCCTCAGCGACGCCTCGGATCTGGATCTCGAACCCTGCGACGCCCCCCTGGTGAGCCCGCAGGACCTGGCCCGGGTGCACCTGCCGGCCTATGTCCAGGCCATCTTCGAGGCCGCGCCGACCCAGGGCCGCCTGATGCTGGACGCCGACACCTTCATGTCGCCGGGCAGCCTGAACGCCGCGCGCCGGGCCGCGGGCTCCGTCGTCCAGGCGGTGCAGGACGTGGCCGCCGGCCTGCAGGGGCGGGCCTTTTGCGCCGTGCGGCCGCCTGGCCACCATGCCGAGCCGCACAAGCCCATGGGCTTCTGCATCTTCTCCAACATCGCCGTCGCCGCCCGGGTCGCCCAGGCCGCGGGCCTGAAGCGGGTGGCGGTGGTGGATTTCGATGTCCACCACGGCAACGGCACCCAGGCCGCCTTCGCCGGCCACGAGGATCTGTTCTTCGCCTCTGTGCAGCAATGGCCCATGTGGCCGGGCACGGGCCATCCCGACGAGCCGGTCCCGGCCAATATCAAGAACGCCGTGGTCCCGCCCGGCGCGCCGGGCGAGGAATGGCGCAGGGCCTTCGAGAGCCTGATGCCCCATGTCGACGCCTTCGCCCCCGATCTGATCCTGATCTCGGCCGGTTTCGACGCCCACGCCTTCGATCCGGTGGGCGACGCCCACCAGAACCTGGAGGCCGAGGACTTCGCCTGGGCGACCCGGGCCATCGCCTCGGTGGCGACCAGGCACAGCGGCGGCCGTATCGTCTCCTCCCTGGAGGGCGGCTACGGCCTGGAGGCCCTGGGCCGCTCGGCCCTGGCTCACGTTCGCGCGCTCTCGGCGCCTTGAACCCCATTCCGCGCGCTTGCCCCGTTGCGGGGCCCTGCGGGCCTCTCTAGGTTGCCAGGCTCAATTCTGGGAACCGCCATGGCCGACGCCGCTGACATCGAAGGGCTTTCGTTCGAGCAGGCCCTCGCCGAGCTCGAGAAGATCGTGGCCCAGCTGGAGTCGGGCCAGGCGCCGCTGGAGCAGTCCATCGAGCTCTATGAGCGCGGCGCCAAGCTGAAAGCCCATTGTGAGTCGCGGCTCGAGGCCGCCCGCCTGCGGGTCGAGAAGATCGTCATGGGCGCCGACGGGGCGCCGGGGGTCGAAGCGGCCGAGTTCAACTGATGCCCGAACTCGCCCATCGCGTGACCGAGGCCGCCGACCTGGTCACCGTCGCGCTGGACGAGCTGCTGCCTCGCGCGGACGGGCCCGAAGCCCGGCTGACCGAGGCCATGCGCTATGCCGCCCTCGGCCCCGGCAAGCGCCTGCGGCCCTTCTTCGCCATCGAGACCGGCAAGATGTTCGACCTGGACGAGCGTCCGGTGCTGCGGGCGGCCTGCGCGGTGGAGTGCGTCCACGCCTACAGCCTGGTCCACGACGACCTTCCGGCCATGGACGACGACGACCTGCGCCGCGGCCGGGCCACGGTGCATGTGGCCTATGACGAGGCCACGGCCATCCTGGCGGGCGACGCCCTGCAGACCGCCGCCTTCGAGATCCTGGCCCATCCCGACACCCACAAGGACGGCAATGTGCGGGCCGAGATGGTGGTGCGCCTGGCCCACGCCTCGGGCGCCAAGGGCATGTGCGGCGGCCAGATGATCGACCTACTGGGGGTGCGCGACGACCTCGGGGCGGTGGCCCGCATGCAGCGCCTGAAGACCGGGGCCCTGATCGCCGTGGCCTTCGAACTGCCCCTGATCATGGCCCACGCCGGGGAGGGCGAGCGCCACGCCCTGATGGCCTTCGCCCAGGACCTGGGCCTGGCCTATCAGATCGTCGACGACCTGCTGGACCACGACGGCGAGGACGCGGTCCTGGGCAAGAAGGCCGGCAAGGACGCCGCCAAGGGCAAGGCCAACTATGTCACCCTTCTGGGCGCCGACGCCGCCCGCGAGCGGTTGAAGCTGCTGATCGAACAGACCAAGGCGCACCTCGACCCCTTTGGTCCGCGGGCTGAATTCCTGCGGGCCAGCGTCGATTTCGTGCTAGAGCGCCGAAACTGATTTCAGAGAGATCTGTTCGCGTAACATGCCGCCACATACGCCTCTGCTCGACCAAGTCGCCTCGCCCGCCGACATGCGCGGATTCAACGCCGTCCAGCTGAAGCAGCTGGCCGACGAACTGCGGGCCGAGATGATCGACGTCGTGTCCCAGACCGGCGGGCATTTCGGGGCGGGCCTTGGAGTGGTCGAGCTGACCGTGGCCCTGCACCATGTCTATGAGACGCCCAAGGACATCCTGATCTGGGACGTCGGCCACCAGGCCTATCCGCACAAGATCCTCACTGGCCGCCGCGACCGCATCCGCACCCTGCGCCAGGGCGGCGGGCTGTCGGGCTTCACCAAGCGGACCGAGAGCGAATACGACCCCTTCGGCGCGGCCCACGCGGCCACCTCGATCTCGGCGGCTCTCGGCTTCTGCGCGGCGCGCGACGCCCACGGCAAGGACAACAGCGTCGTAGCGGTGATCGGCGATGGCTCGATGAGCGCCGGCATGGCCTATGAGGCGATGAACAACGCCTGCGAGACCACCGGCCAGCTCACCGTCATCCTCAACGACAACGACATGTCCATCGCCCCCCCCGTGGGCGGGATGAGCGCCTATATGGCTCGCCTGGTGTCGGGCGGCGGCTACCAGTCCCTGCGCCACCTGGGCAAGTCCATGGCCAAGGTGCTGCCCAAGCCGCTGCAGGAAGCCGCCCGCAAGGCCGAGGAATACGCCCGCGGCATGGTCACCGGCGGCACCTTCTTCGAGGAACTGGGCTTCTACTATGTCGGCCCCATCGACGGGCACGACCTCGACGCCCTGGTGCCGATCCTGAAGAACGCCCGCGAGATCAAGGACCGGCCGGTCCTGGTCCACGTGGTGACCCAGAAGGGCAAGGGCTACGCCCCGGCCGAGAGCGCCGACGACAAGCTGCACGCCGTGGTGAAGTTCGATGTGGTCACCGGCCAGCAGGCCAAGTCCACGGCCCCGGCGCCGCCCCAGTACACGAAGGTATTCGCCCAGGAGCTGATCAAGCACGCCGAGCGCGACCCGACCATCGTGGCGATTAACGCCGCCATGCCCTCGGGAACGGGTCTGGACCTGTTCGGCAAGCGGTTCCCCGACCGGACCTTCGACGTCGGCATCGCCGAGCAGCACGCGGTCACCTTCGCCGCGGGCCTCGCCGCCGACGGTATGAAGCCCTTCTGCGCCATCTATTCGACCTTCCTGCAGCGCGGTTACGACCAGGTGGTCCACGACGTGGCCATCCAGCGTCTTCCGGTGCGCTTCGCCATGGACCGGGCGGGCCTGGTGGGCGCCGACGGGCCGACGCACGCGGGCTCCTTCGACATCGGCTTCATGGGCGCGCTTCCGGGCATGATCCTGATGGCGCCGGCCGATGAGGCGGAACTGGCCCACGCGGTGGCCACCGCCGTGGCCATCGACGACCGCCCCTCGGCCTTTCGCTATCCGCGCGGCGAGGGCGTGGGCGTGGCGATCCCCGACCTGGCCGCGCCGCTCGAGGTCGGCAAGGGCCGGATCCTCCGCGAGGGGACCACGGTGGCCATCCTGTCGCTCGGCACCCGCCTGGCCGAGAGCCTGAAGGCCGCCGATCTGCTGGGAGCCCGCGGCTTCTCCACCACCGTGGCCGACGCTCGCTTCGCCAAGCCGCTGGATATCGACCTGCTGCTGCGCCTGGCCCGCGAGCACGAGGCCCTGATCACCGTGGAGGAGGGCGCCATGGGCGGTTTCGGCGCCTTCGTGCTGCAGGCGCTCGCCGAGCACGGCGCCCTGGACCGCGGCCTGAAGGTGCGCACGCTCGTCCTGCCCGACATCTTCCAGGATCACGACAAGCCCGAGATCATGTACGCCCAGGCCGGCCTCGACGCCGAGGGCATCGCGCGCGGCGCCCTCCACGCCATGGGCGTCGACAATGTCGCCGCGGCCGGCGCGGGACGTAGGGCCTAGCGGCAGGCGTTGAGGAAGGCCCGGACCTGCCTCAGCGGGACCGGCGGGGCGTCCTTGGTTTCATTCAAGCCCGTCAGGCTGATGACGCCGGTCTTCTTGAAGGCCGCGATCACGGGTGCGCGGGTGGCGACCTCCGCCGACAGCAGGGAGCCGCCGTTCAGGTCGTCGGCGCTGGCCTGGCCCCGCAGGGTGGCCGAGGCCGGGCCGGAGGCGACCGTGACGCTGGCGGGCCAGGGGGCCGGACGGCCGATCTTGTCCACCCAGACCTCGCCCTGCCGGTGGTCGGCGAGCCTGGCGGCGACGGCGAAGCTGGCGGTGACCTGGCCGGTCTGGCGCGGGCAGCGCAGGGCCATCGCCACATCATCGGAATTGGGAGCGCCATAGACCAGGGTCACGTCCGGCAGGGCCTTATCGGCGCCAAGGGTCCAAACGCGACCGTCCTGCGCTTGGGCGGCGGAGGCGGTTAGCAAGAGGAGGGCGAGAGCGAGCTTCATGGGGCGAAGCTAGCACCGCATTCCGACAGGCTCTAGGCGCGGCAAGACGCGAAGAAGTCGCTCACCGCGCGGCGTTCGGGGCCGCGGACCGGCAGGGGCGTCCTGTGGCCATTGGCCATGACGGCGAGATCGCCGGTGGCCTCGAAACTGACCAGGGCCGGATCGGTGACGGCAGCCTGGGCCTCCACATAGGATGCGCCCTCGCCCATGCCGGGGGTGGCGTCGGCGGCGAGCCGGCTGTTGTGGTCGCGGGAGGCGATCTGGATCGCGTCGGCGGGGGCGCCCATCGGGGCGGTCATGGACACCAGGACCCGACCCGACCGTGGCTGGCAGGTCATCATGATCAGGACGTTGTCGCTCTGGGGCTGGCCATAGGCCAGCTTGGCGCCTTCGCCTTCGCCCTCGGCGTGGTTCAGGGACCAGGCCATGCCGGGCAGACCGCTCTGGCCCTGGTGGGCGCAGGAGGCCAGCAGGCAAGAAATGCCCAGTCCGATGATCGCGCGACGTTTCATGAGCGACGCTCCCTTCGGAAAGAGGAACGCCGCCTAGGTGTTAAGGTTCAGAAGGGCGTGAAGCGCTCCACCAGCGATTGGACCGCCGGGGTCTTCTGCACGCGGCTGATGTCCCCGCGGCCGCCGTAGCTGATGCGGGCCTCGGCGATCTGGGTGTGCTTGACGGTATTGGCCGAGGAGATGTCCTCGGGCCGCACGATGCCGGCCACGGTCAGCTGGCGCAGCTCGGAATTGGTGCGCACCTCCTGGGTGCCCTGGATCACCAGGTTGCCATTGGGCAGGACGGCGGAGACCACCGCGGCGATGGTCAGCGAGATCTTCTCCGACCGGGTCACGGCGCCGGAGCCGGCGTTGGAGGATTTCGAATTGGTCTCGATCCCGCCAGCCAGGTCCGTGCCCGGGGGCAGCAGGCGGCCGAGGCTTCCGGTCAGGCCGTAGAGCGAGGGCGCGGCGGCCTTCATCCCGGCGGCGCGGCTGCTGTTGGAGGCGTTGGAGGTCTGGGCGCTGTCGTTGATGTCGATCTGGACGGTGAGGATGTCGCCCACCTTCGACGCGCGCTGGTCGATGAAGAAGGCCCGCGCGCCCGAACGCCAGAGCGAGTTGGCCGAGGCCGCCTGGCCCTGGTTGCTGGCCAGGTAGATCTGCTCCTGCTGCACGAGGGCCGAGGGGTAGCCCACCGGCGCCAGGGTCGGGCCGACCACGGCTTCCTTGACGGTGGAGCAGGCGGCAAGGGGAATGAGGGCGGCGGCGGCGAGGATGGCGATACGCATGCGGGGACGCTTTCTCTAACGCTGGGCGTACTGGGCGCGGCCCAGCGACTTGAGTTGGTCGGCGGCGGGGCCGACCACGGCCTGGCCGGGGCCGCTGGCCGTGGCCTGGATGATCTTCTTCGAGGCGGTGTTCTGGACCGCGACGGTGTCGCCGATCCCGGCGGCGGCCATGGCCTTGCCCTCCAGGGCCAGGGTCACGCCCCCGGCCTCGTAGGTGACGGTGACGGCGTCGCCGGCCTTGATGACCTGGGGGGCGGAGACGTCGCGGTTGGAGACCGCGGCGCCGGCGCGCAGCGGGCGCCGCGCGGCCATGCCGATCACCGCCTCGGCGTCGCGGGGGGCGTCGGAGGGGGCCGCGGCGGCCTTGGCCCAGACCACGTCCTGGGGCTGGACCATCTCGCCGGCCGACAGGCTGCGGGCGTAGGTGAGGATCTCGACATTGCCGCGGGCGGAGGGCGCGTTGACGCCGCCGTCGGACCCGGCGCGGACGACGATGCGGCGGATGCCCTCGGCGTTGGCCCAGTCCAGGCCGGCGCGGCGGGCGGCCGACTGCACGGCGCCGGCGTCGAGCACGGCCGAGGCGCCCGGCCGCGAGGCCACGGCGATCTTGCCGGCCGCGCCCGCCCCGTCGAACAGGTCGGCCAGGGTGATGACGCCGTCGGCGTCGAAGGTGTCGGATCTCAGGGTCACGGCCTGGCCCGCCAGGGCCGGGGCGGCGGCGAGCGCGATGGCGCAGGCCAGGATCAGGGTGCGCATGAACCTAGCCCTTCAGCTGGTTGGCGGCTTGCAGCATCTGGTCGGCCGAGGAGATGACCTTGGAGTTCATCTCGTAGGCCCGCTGGGCGACGATCAGGGAGGTGATCTCGGTCACCGCGTCGACGTTGGAGGCCTCGGTATAGCCCTGCAGCAGGGAGCCGAAGCCGGTGGAGCCGGGGGCGCCGGTGGTGGCGGGGCCCGAGGCGCCGCTCTCCATGAACAGGTTGTCGCCGATGGCCTCAAGGCCCGACTCATTGATGAAGGTCGCCAGTTCCAGGCTGCCGATCACCTCGGGCGAGGTGGCCCCGGCCTTGGTGACCTGGACCTGGCCGGCCTTGGAGATGATGACGTCGGTGGCGTCCGAGGGGATCGTGATGGAGGGCTGGAGCTGGTAGCCGTCCTCGGTGACGAGCTGGCCCTGGTCGTTGACCGACAGGTTGCCGGCGCGGGTGTAGGCGGTCTCGCCCGAGGGCTTGAGCACCTGCAGGTAGCCGCGGCCGTCGATGGCCACATCGTAACGGTTGCCGGTGGCGGTCATCGAGCCCTGCTCGGTGATGCGGTAGACCGATCCGGCCTTCACGCCGCCGCCGATCTGGACCCCGGTGGGAACGATGGTCCCCTGGTCCGAGGACTGGGCGCCGGCGCGCTCCAGGGTGTTGTAGAGCAGGTCCTGGAACTCGGCCCGTTGGCGCTTGAAGCCGACGGTGTTCATGTTGGCGATGTTGTTGGAGATGACCTCGACGTTGAGCTGCTGGGCAGCCATGCCGGTCGCGGCGGTGCGAAGTGCTTGCATCTCTTAGACTTCCCTTACTGGACGCGACCCATCCGCTCGATCGAGCGGCGGGACAGGTCGGCGTTGGAATCCATCATCTTGGCCATCGACTCGTAGGCTCGGGTGACTTCCATCATCCGGGTGATCTCAAGGACCGTGTTGACGTTCGAGCTCTCCAGCATGCCCTGGTGGACGCGGGCGTCCGGGGCGGCCTGGGGCTGCTGATTGGAGGTGTTGCGGTAGAGGTTGTCGCCGGCCTTCTCGAGCACCGACAGGGTGTCGAAGCGGGCCACGGCCACCTTGCCGATGCGCTCGGAGCCTTGGCTGACCGTGCCGTCGGTGGCGATGGTGACGCCACCCTTCTGGGGGTCGATGGCGATCTCGCCGCCGCCCTCGTCGAGCACAGGCTGGCCGGCCTGGGTGGTGAGGCGGCCAGTGTCGTCCATCCGGAAGCGGCCGTCGCGGGTGTAGCGTTCGCCGTCGGGGGTGGTGATCTTGAAGAAGCCCTGGCCCTCGATGCCGAGATCGAAGGGGGCGTCGGTCTTGCGCAGGGCGCCGCCGGTGAAGTCGCGGGCGACGCCGGAATCCAGCACGAACTTGACCGGCTTGGGGCCGCCTTGGGTCACGGCCGGGGCGCGGGCGGCGGTCTCGAGCATCAGGCTCTCGACCTTGAAGCCGGTGGTGTCGGCGTTGGCGATGTTGTTGGCCACGATGTCGAGTTCGCGGCGCAGCGTCATCTGCCTCGACAATCCGACATAGAGGGCGTTGTCCATCGAAGGCGCTCGAACCTTTAACCTGCGACACTTTCGTCGAAGTCAGGACTGCAAGCTTCGGGCCAGTCTTAAACATCAGCAAAATCAATAAATAAGAAGGTTAACGCGGACCTTCCGGCCAATTCTGCCGGGCAGGCTTGGACTGCCCCTTCGCGCCCCGAAAAAACCAGTCCTTAACCATGTCGGCCCCATGCACAGGGGGTAAGATTCTAAGGAGCCGCGCGCGTGGCCAAGGACAAGGTCAAGGAAGCCCCCGAGGGCGAAGCCGCCGCCGAGGGCGAGGAGGGCGCGCCTGCGGGCAAGAAGAAGCTGCCCATGAAGATGATCATCATCGCTGGCGTCGCCGCGGTGCTGGTCCTGGGCGGCGGCGGAACCGCGGCCTTCATCTTCCTCAAGCCCAAGCCCGACGAGGCCCATGCCAAGGCCGACGAGCACGGCAAGGAGAAGAAGAAGGAAAAGAAGGGCGAGAAGGGCAAGGAAGAGAAGACCATCGGCACCATCGCCGAGGGTCCGGACGGCGTCCTTTTCTACACCATGCCAAACGTGGTGGTGAACATGCAGACTGCCGACGGCCGGGCCACCTTCCTGAAGCTGAAGCTCACCCTGGAGGTCCCCGACCAGGAGACCGTGGACCTGCTGGAGCCGAACATGCCCAGGCTGCAGGACATGTTCCAGACCTTCCTGCGCGAGCTGCGCCCGGAAGACCTGCAGGGCAGCCAGGGGTCCTACCAGCTGCGCATGGAGATCCTGCGCCGGGTGAACCTCGTGATCGCCCCGTCAAAAGTAAATGCGGTCCTCATTGAGGAGATGTTGATCAACTAGGGCCTATCCCTGGTTGGCGTGCTCCCATGGACGATGAACTCGAAAACCCCAACGCCGCCGAGGGCGAGAACTGGTCGGACGCAGAGGCGTCCGGCGAGAGCCTGATCGGGTCTGAGCGTATCCTCAACCAGGACGAGATCGACAGCCTGCTGGGCTTCGATCTGTCCGACGAGGAGGCGGCCGAGCGTTCGGGCATCCGCGCCATCATCAACTCCGCGCTCGTCTCGTACGAACGCCTGCCGATGCTGGAAATCGTCTTCGACCGCCTGGTGCGGTACATGACGACCTCCCTGCGCAACTTCACCTCCGACAATGTCGAGGTCAGCCTCGACAACATCTCCTCGATCCGGTTCGGCGACTATCTGAACTCGATCCCGCTGCCGGCCATCCTGTCGGTGTTCAAGGCCGAGGAGCTGGAGAACTACGGTCTGCTGACCGTCGACTCCAACCTGATCTATTCCATCGTCGACGTGCTGCTGGGCGGTCGCCGCGGCACCGCGGCGATGCGCATCGAGGGCCGCCCCTACACCACCATCGAACGCGTGCTGGTGCAGCGGATGGTCGAGGTGGTGCTGGCCGACGCCAAGCTGGCCTTCGAGCCCCTGACCCCGGTGACCTTCACCCTCGACCGCCTGGAGACCAATCCGCGCTTCGCCGCCATCGCCCGGCCGCCGAACGCCGCGATCCTGGTGAAGCTGCGGGTGGACATGGAGGACCGCGGCGGCCGCATCGAGCTGCTGCTGCCCTACGCCACCCTGGAGCCTATCCGGAAGATGCTGCTGCAGCAGTTCATGGGCGAGAAGTTCGGCCGCGACAACATCTGGGAAGGCCACCTGGCCACCGAGCTCTGGACCACCCAGATGGAGGTCCGCGCCGTCCTCGACGAGCAGCAGATCAGCCTCAAGGAGGTCCTGAACCTCGAGGTCGGCCAGACCATCATGCTGAACGCCACCCCCGACAGCCTCATCGAGCTGCGGGCCGGAACCATCCCCCTGACGCGGGGCCGCATGGGCCGCCGCAACCACCATATCGCCGTCCGTGTGGAGGCCCCCCTGACGCCCCACGCCCGGCGCGCCATCCAGAGGTTGAAATGAGCCTGATCGCCATTGGGATGAACCTCATGCTGGCGGGCCTGCTGGTCGCCGCCTTGATGATGGGTTTCCGGCTGAATATCCGCCTCAAGCACCTGCGCGACAGCCATGACGGCTTCGCCCGGGCCGTCGCCGAGCTGGACGTCGCCGCCGCCCGCGCCGAGCAGGGGCTGGCCGATCTTCGCGCCGCCACCGACGAGGCCGCCGACGCCCTGGCCGACCGCATCGAGAAGGCCCGGGCCCTGACCGGCAAGCTCGACCGCCAGCTGCAGGGCGCGCCGCAGACCGCGGCGCACAGCTCGCCCCGCGCCGCCCGCGTCGCCTTCCGCCAAGAAGAGGCCGAGGTCGACGAGGCCGACGTCGAGCGCGTCACCCATCGCCTGGGCGCCCTGCTGTCGGCGGCCCGCGAGCCCCGCGTGCGGCCCGAGCCCGAGCGGTTCGTGCGGCCCGACATCGCCCCGACGCGCCAGCGTCCCCGTTTCGAAGACGACCTGTTCGATGGCCCCGCCGAGCGCGTGGCCATGGGTGGAGCCCGCCGATGAAGAACATACCCCGCATCCTGCCCCTGGTGGGCATCGCCGCCGCCGGGGTCCTGGCGGTCAACGCCATGGCCGGCGCCCGCTCGCTGCCCGACATGATCTCCGGCGCCAAGGCCTTCGCCGAGGAGGCCGCCAAGCCGCTCAAGGGCGCCAGGGGCGAAAAGGCCACCGAGGAGAAGGCGGCCGAGGGCAAGGCCGGCTCCGAGGGCGCGGCCGTCGGTTCGGTCCTGGACGCCTCGACCCTGGCGCCCGCCGCGCCCCGGGCCCCGGCGGTCTGCGCCCCGACGGCGGCGGAACTGGCCAAGGAGGCGGGCCTCTCGCCCGCCGAACTGCAGATTCTGCAAAGCCTGGGCTCCCGCCGAGGCCAGCTTGATCAGCGCGAGCAGGACATCGACGTCCAGCTGGCCCTGCTGGCCGCCGCCGAGGCCAAGCTCGACGCCAAGGTCAAGACCCTGACCGGGCTGAAGGGCGACGTGCAGTCGCTGCTGAGCCAGGCCGACGGCAAGGAGCAGGCCGAGGTCGACCGCCTGGTGAAGGTGTTCGAGGGCATGAAGGCCAAGGACGCCGCCCCGCGCATGGTGCTGCTGGACGACTCCGTGCGCCTGCCCATCGCCGGCAAGATGAAGGAACGCGCCCTGTCGGCCATCATCGCGGCCATGCCCCCGGCCGAGGCCAAGCGCCTGACCGAGAGCCTGTCGCGCCGCTTCGCCGACGCCCGCAAGGTGGCGGCCTCCGCCGACGCGGCCGCCACCAACGCTGCGGCCTCCACCCCCTCGGCGCAGCAGCTGGCCGCGGCCGATCCCACCGCCGAGAAGGCCGCTTCGCCGGCCGCCAAGCCCAAGGCCCGCAAGGCCGCGCCCAAGAAGGTCGCCGCCCGCAAGCCCGCCGCCAAGGCCGCCCCGGTCAAGCAGGCCGCCGCGGCCCCTGACGCCGCCCAGCCCGCAGCCCCCGCGGCGGCGGCTCCGCCGAAGGCCGGCTAGTTCCTTGAGCCTGCGCCGGACCCTTCACTCCAGCGTCGCGGCGATCTGCATCGCCGGCGTGATCGCGCCTGCGGGCGTGGCCGCGACGACGCCCGTGCAGGTCGCGCCCCGCGGCCCGCTGGACGTGCATGTGGCCCAGGCCAGGGACTTTTCGCGGATCGAGCTGCACTGGGCCGGCGGCGCGCGGGCCATCACCAAGCGCGACGGCCAGGTCCTGACCCTGAAGTTCAACCGGGACGCCAATCCCGACATCGCCCGCCTGCGGATCGATCCGCCCCGGTGGCTGAAGACCGCCGAGGCCCGCCACTCCGGCGGCGGGCTGGAACTGGTCCTGACGCTCGCCGACGACGCCGAGGCCAAGGTCGGGAACGCCGACGGCGCCACCTATATCAACCTCTTCGAGCGGCCGCCGCCGCCCGAGCCGGAGATCGCCGAGACCGCGCCGCCCTTGACTGAACCGGAGCCGGTGCGGCCCAACCCGATCCCGGCCGGCGGGGTCGTCCAGATGGAGGCCAAGCTGGCCAATGGCCAGGTGCTGTTGAGCTTCCCCTGGGCCAATCCCAACGGAGCTGCGGTGTTCCGGCGCGGCGACGCCATCTGGGTGGTCTTCGACGCCCCTGCCGACCTTGACGTCTCCAAGGCCCCTCGGGGCCTTCGCCAGTTCTCGAAGGTGCAGAGCTTCAAGGGCGCCGACTATTCGGCGGTGCGGATCGCCGCGCCCAAGGGCACGCCCTTCTTCGCCTCGGCCGTCGGGCCGGTCTGGACCGTGGCCATCGGTCCCGGCGCCCAGAGCCAGAGCAGCCAGGTCCGCATCGTCCGCGACGACGTCGGCGGTCCCGCCGCCTTGAAGGCCGTGGTCGCGGGCGCCACCCGGACGGTGAGGGTCGACGACCCCATCGTCGGCGACGCCCTGTCGGTGGTCACCGCGCTTGGCCCCTCCAAGGGTGTGCCGAGCCGGCGCGAATACGTCCAGATGGCGGTCCTGCCCTCGGCCCAGGGCCTGGCTCTGGAATCCTATGTCGAGGACCTGTCCCTCTCCCACAACGGCGACCTCGTGCAGATCGGGCGTCCGGCCGGCCTGACCCTTTCGCCCGCCTCGGCCGGGGTGGAGCGGGCCGAGGCCGAGCTGGGGGCCCCGCAGCCGGCGGGCATGCCGGCCCTGATCGACTACGCCAACTGGCCCAAGACCGGCCATGGCGGCTTCCTCGCCCGCTACAACGGCCTGCTCAACGCCTCCATGGAGGAGGCCGCCAAGGGCCGCGACGCTCCGGTCGCCGCGCGCATGGCGCTCGCCCGCTTCCTGGTGGGCTCGGAACTCTCCTTCGAAGCCATCGGGGTGCTGAACGACAGCGCGCGCAGCCATCAGGAACTGCTGGAGGACCCCGAATTCCGCGGTCTGCGCGGCATCGCCCGGGTGATGGCGCGCCGGTACAAGGAGGCCGAGGCTGACTTCTCCGCTCCGATCCTGGCCGACGACCCCTCCGCGGCTCTGTGGCGTTCCTATATCGCCGCCCAGTTGGCCCAGTGGCCCGAGGCCCGCAGCCAGTTCGCCGCCGGAGCCGAGGCCTTCAATCAGTTCTCCCCCGTCTGGAAGGCGCGCTTCGCCCGCGCCGACGCCCAGGCGGCCCTGGCGCTCGGCGACATCGACGGCGCCGACGCCCGCATCAAGCTAGCCTTGATGGATCGGACCGCGCCCCTGGAGGAGCTGGCGACCCGGTTAATTCAGGCCAAGGTGGTGGAGGCCCAGGGCCACCCAGACCGCGCCCTGCGCATCTACGCCGCGCTTGCCGGCGCCCCGGTGGAATCGATCTCGGCCCCGGCCCTGCTGCGGGCCACCCAGATCCGTCTCACCGCGGGCAAGATCACCCCGGTCCAGGCCGCCGACGTCTTCGACGGCCTGCGCTATCGCTGGCGCGGCGACTCCACGGAGCTGGAGACCATCCGGGCGCTGGGCCAGCTTTACCTGAACCAGGGCCGTTATCGCGAGGCGCTGGAGGCGCTGCGGTCGGCGGGTCAGCGCCTGCCCGACCTGCCCGAGGCCCTGCAGCTGCAGAGCGACCTGGCGACGGCCTTCCGCAGCCTGTTCCTGGACGGCGCGGCCGACGGGCTGGAGCCGATCCAGGCGCTCGCCCTGTTCTTCGACTTCAAGGAACTGACGCCCCTGGGCGCCGACGGCGACCTGATGGTGCGCCGCCTGGTCCGCCGGCTGGTGGACGTCGACCTGCTGGACCAGGCCGCCGACCTGCTGAAATACCAGGCCGACAACCGCCTGGACGGCGTGCCGCGGGCCCAGGTGGCCACCGACCTGGCGGTCATCTACCTGATGGACCGCAAGCCCGAGCAGGCGCTGGGCGCTATCAACGCGTCCCGCACCACGGTCCTGCCCACCGCCCTCAACACCGAGCGGCGGCTGGTGGAGGCCCGGGCCCTGATGAATCTCGGCCGGCTCGACGCGGCCCTGGAGGTCATGGAGCGGGACACCTCCAAAGAGGGCGCGGATCTGCGCGCCGAGGTGGTCTGGAAGAAGAAGGACTGGGCCGGCGCCGGAATTCTGTTCGAGAAGTCGCTCGGCGACCGCTGGAAGGGCCCTGGGCCCCTGGCCAGCGAGGAAGAGGGCAAGCTGCTGCGCGCCGGGGTCGCCTACAGCCTGGCCGGCGAGGACATGGCGCTCACCCGCCTGCGCGAACGCTACCAGGGCTTCGCCGAGCAGGCGCGCAACCCCGACGCGCTGCGGGTGGCCCTGTCTGGCGTCCAGGATGGCCGGCTCAGCGTCGCCGACTTCGGCCGCATCACCGCCGACAACGAGGCCTTCGCCGGCTGGGTGACCAAGATGAAGGTGAAGTTCCGTGACCGCCCGGCCCCGGTGGGTCTGCGCACCGCGGCGACGCCGATCGCCCCCCGCTCCGCCCAGGCGGCGCCCGCGGCGCCCGCGGCGGCGGCGAAGAAGGGCTGATCAGCCCGCGCCGGCCCCGCGCTGGAAGCTTTCCACCAGACTGCCCGCCACCAGCCGCCAGCCGTCCACCAGGACGAAGAAGATCAGCTTGAAGGGCAGGGACACCACCACCGGCGGCAGCATCATCATACCCATGCTCATCAGCACGCTGGCCACCACCAGGTCGATGACCAGGAATGGGACGAAGAGCAGGAAGCCGATTTCGAAGGCGCGCTTCAGCTCCGAGATCATGAAGGCCGGCGTGACCACCCGGATGGGAATCTCCTGCACGGTCTTGGGCCGCTCGATCTTGGACAGGCGCACGAAGAGGGCCAGGTCTTCGCGGTCCACCTGGGCCAGCATGAAGCTCTTCAGGGGGTCGCTTGCGGCCTCGAAGGCCTGGGGCAGTTCGATCTGCTGGTCCAGCAGGGGCTTGATCCCCTCGTCATAGGACCGCTGCACGGTCGGGCCCATGACGATGGCCGAGAGGAACAGGGCCAGGCTGATGATCACCGCGTTGGGCGGGCTCTGCTGCAGGCCGAGCGCCGTGCGCAACAGGGACAGGACCACCACGATCCGCACAAAGGAGGTGGTCATGATGACGATGGAGGGTGCGAGCGACAGGACCGTCAGCAGGCCCATCAGCTGGACCACGCGTTCGGTGAGGCCGGCGCCGGTGCCGAGATTGATGTTCACCGCCTGGGCCAGGGCCGTGGCGGGCACGACCAGGCTGGCCAGGGTGGCCAGCGCGGCCAGCAGGAAGGCCTTGCGCCAGTCCTCGGCGCGCAGCTGGGTGACGGACTTGAACATTCCGGCCATCAGGCGCGGCCCTTCTTCACGGAGGGCAGGACCTGGCCCTCCCCCAGCAGCAGCAGACGTTCCTCGCCGTCGCAGGACACCAGGACCAGGCGCCGCGCGGGATCCAGCACCAGGCTCTCCACCACTGCCAGGCGGCGTTCCTTGCGGGTGGGGGTGAAGCGCGCCAGCGCCTCCGGCCCGAACCGTCGCAGGGCGACGGCGGCCAGGCCCACGAGCCCCAGGGTCACGGCCAGGGCGAACACGGCCCGGGCGAAGATGGCGAAGTCCATCGCGATGAGACGATTAAGGAGACGGCCGGCCGAAAGCGCCGGTCAGGGCCAGGAGTGCCGCAAGGGTCTTAAGGAGCGATTAACCCTATTTATTCACCATGTTCGGCATGGATATCGGCGACATCCCCCTGTTCTCTATGCTGCGCAGCCGGCTCGGTTATCTGTCGGAACGGCAGAAGCTGATCGCCCAGAACGTCGCCAACTCCGAGACCCCGGGCTTCTCGCCGAAGGACCTGAAGCCCTACGACTTCGCCGCCCAGATGAAGCTGGCCACCAGCGGGGCCGGGCTGCAGGCCGTGACCCAGCCGGGTCATATGACGCCGCCCAGCCAGCGGGCCGGCGGCGTCGCGCGCAGCTTCAAGGCCCAGACCGTCAAGGACTCCGAGACCACCCTCGACGGCAATTCGGTCGTGCTGGAGGAGGAGATGCTGAAGATGTCCGACGCCCGGATGAGCTACGACGCGGCCATCGGCTTCTACCAGAAATCCCTGAACCTGCTGCGGATGGCCGCGCGGGCGCCGGGCCGCTAGGACGGATTAGATGCCCGAGATCAAGCCCGTCAGCGGCGCCGCCCAGGCCATCGCCACCTCGGCCCTGCGCGCCCAGCAGGCGCGGATGCGGATCATCGCCGAGAACCTGGCCAACGCCAATTCCACCTCCAAGACCGCCGGCGGCGACCCCTACCGGCGGCAGGCGCCGGTGCTCACCGCGGTGAAGATCGACGGCGCCATGGGGGTCCGCATGACCCGCGTCGCCCAGGACATGAGCGACTTCAAGACCGAGTACGAGCCCGGCCATCCCTCGGCCGACGCCAAGGGCTATGTGAAGACCCCCAATGTCGACCCGCTGATCGAGGCCCTCGACATGAAGGAGGCCCAGCGGGCCTACGAAGCCAACCTCAACGTGATCGAGACGGCGCGCGCCATGGAGACGCGCACCCTCGATCTGCTGAAGCGATAGGAAACTAGGCCATGATGACCGCGCTCGCCGCCGCCAAGGCCTATGCCTCCACCCAAGGGATCGGGGGCTCCAAGCCCATCGGGGGGGCCGCCGAGGGCGGGCTCGACTTCGGGGCCATGGTGAAGTCGGCCATGACCGACGCCATGCAGGCCTCCAAGCACGCGGAAAACCAGATCAAGGCCAATGTGGCCGGCAAGGCCGAGCTGATCGACGTGGTCACCTCGATCTCGGCCGCCGAGGCCAGCCTGGAGACGGTGATGGCCGTCCGCGACCAGGTGATCAGCGCCTATCAAGAAATCATGCGTATGCCGATCTGAGCTTCGTTCGCTAAGGTCCGGGCATGGCCCCGACCGCGATCGAACTTTCGTCCATCGAGAAACGCTACGGCGCCCACGCGGCCCTGGCCGGCGTCAGCCTCGCCATCGCGCCGGGCGAGTTCGTGGCCCTGGTGGGGCCCTCGGGCTCGGGCAAGACCACTCTGCTGAAGACGATCAACGGCTTGGTGACCCCGGGCGCCGGGACCGTGCGAGTGATGGGGGAGGACGCGGGCGCGGTCCCCGTCCACCTCCTGCGCCGGCGGATCGGCTACGTCTTCCAGGAGATCGGGCTATTCCCGCACCTGACCGTTGCCGAGAATATCGCCATCACCCCCAAGCTGCTGGGCTGGACCCAGGAGCGGATCGCCGCCCGCGTCTCCAACCTGCTGCGCCTGGTGGACCTGCCGGCCGAGATGGGAGCCCGGCTGCCGGCCGCCCTATCCGGCGGTCAGAGGCAGAGGGTGGGGGTGGCGCGCGCCCTGGCGGCCGAGCCGAAGATCATGCTGATGGATGAACCCTTCGGGGCTCTGGATCCGGTGACGCGCGATCAGCTCGGGACAGACTATCGCGCCCTGCATGACCAGCTTTCGCTCACTACGGTGATGGTCACCCATGACATGAGCGAGGCCGTTCTGCTGGCCGACCGCATCGTGGTGCTGAAGGCCGGCGTCATCGTCGCCGACGGCGGTCCGACCGAACTCAGCCGGCAGAGCCAGGATCCGGATGTGCGCGCCCTGCTGGACGCGCCCAAGCGGCAGGCCCAGCGCCTGGCCGAGCGTCTGGGAGGCGCGGCGTGAGTCCCCAGCTCGCGGCCGCCTGGGCCCTGCTGCCGGAATACCTCGCCTGGCACGTCATGCTGAGCGCCAGCGCGCTCGCGCTCGGCCTGGTCATCAGCCTGCCGCTGGCGGTCGCCGCCAGCCGCAGCCCGCGTCTGCGCTGGCCGGTCCTGGCCTTCGCGGGGCTGATCCAGACCATTCCCAGCCTGGCCCTGCTGGCCCTCTTCTATCCCCTGCTGCTGGCCATTTCCGCCTTGAGTCTGTCGCTGACCGGTCATGGTTTCTCGGCCCTGGGCTTCCTGCCCTCCCTGCTGGCGCTCACCCTCTATTCGATGCTGCCGATCCTGCGGACGGCCACCACCGGCATCCTCGGCGTCGACCGGGCGGTCCGTGAGGCCGCCGACGGGGTGGGGATGACCGCCCGCCAGAAGCTGTTCCAGGTGGAACTGCCCCTGGCCATGCCGGTGATCATGGCTGGGGTCCGCACCGCCGCGGTCTGGACCATCGGGGCGGCGACGCTTTCGACCCCGGTCGGCCAGACCAGCCTGGGCAACTACATCTTCGCCGGCCTGCAGACCGAGAACTGGGTCGGCGTCCTGTTCGGTTGCGCGGCCTCGGCGGCCCTGGCCATGACCGCCGATCAGCTGCTGGGCCTGATCGAGACCGGCGCGGCGCGGCGCGACCGGCGGCTGATGATCGCAGGCGCCGCGGGCCTGGCGGTGGGGGTCGTCATCGCCATCCTGCCCCTGGCGAGCTTCGGCAAGCCCGGCAGCTATGTGGTGGGCGCCAAGAACTTCTCCGAGCAGTACATCCTGGCCGAGCTGATGGCCGACCGGCTGGAGCGGGCCGGCGCCAGCGTTAGCCGCAAGGAGGACCTGGGCTCGGCGGTGGCCTATCGGGCGCTGGCCGCCGGGGAGCTGGATGTCTATGTCGACTATACCGGCACCCTTTGGACCAACGTGCTGAACCGGCAGGACAATCCCGGGCGCCAGGCGGTGCTGGAAGGCCTCACCACCGAACTCAAGACGAGGGACGGGGTGACCGTCCTGGGGTCCCTGGGCTTCGAGAACGCCTACGCCTTCGCCATGAAGGCCGACCGGGCCAGGGCGCTGGGCATCGTCAGCCTGGCCGACCTGGCCCGCGAGGCGCCGAAGCTGACGCTGGGGACCGACATCGAGTTCCTCTCGCGGCCGGAATGGAAGGCGGTGGACGCCGCCTATGGCTTCCATTTCAGGGCCCAGCGGTCCTTCCAGCCGACCTTCATGTACCGGGCGCTCTCGGGCGGCGAGGCCGACGTGATCTCGGCCTTCTCCTCGGACGGGCGGATCGCCGCCGACAGGCTGGTGGTGCTCACCGATCCCAAGGGCGCCCTGCCGCCCTATGACGCGGTGATCCTGGTCTCGCCGAGGCGGGCCTCCGACCAGCGGCTGATCGCCACGCTCAAGCCCCTGGTGGGCTCGATCCCCGTCGGCGCCATGCAGGCGGCCAACTACAGCGTCGACCGCGACACCGCCAAGGCCAGCCCCGCCGAGGCGGCGAGGGGGTTGGCGAAGTGATGGCGGAGAGGCCCCAGCCCCCTCCGTCACGCGCATATCTGCGCGCGCCACCTCCCCCGAACCGCGCTGCGCGCTGGGGGAGGAACTAGAGCGTTTCAATTCCTCCCCCAGGCCGAAGGCCGGTTCGGGGGAGGTGGATCTGAGCGTAGCTCGGAGACGGAGGGGGTTGGGGCGCCGGCCGCCGCCAGGACCATCGCGATGGCTCCGTCTATGTCTTCGAGAACGAACTGAGCGCTGATCCGCAGCGTCCGCACGCCGCGGGCCGCCAGCCAAGCGTCCCGACGCTCATCACGATGCGGCCGGTCTCCGGCGCTGTGACTCGTCCCGTCGACCTCGACGCACAGGCTCGCCGAGGCGCAGAAGAAGTCGAGGACATAAGGGCCCATCGGGTGCTGTTTGCGGACGTGAAGCGCGCCGTACTTGCCGCCCTTCAGCGCGCGCCACAGCAAGCCTTCCGGCAAGGAGAGGCGGCGTCGGAGCATCCTGGCCATCTTCCGGGTCTCAGGCGCGGCGTGCATGCGGCGATTTTGCCAGAACGCGTCGCGAGAACAAATAGGAAACACTCGCTTTCTAGTAGCCCTTCGTTAACCATGTCTGCGCCACATGGAGGAGTCTTCAATTCCCCCTTTCGAGAGGCCCTTCATGAACGGCGCCGAGGTTCTGGACGTCGGGCGGGACGCCATCTGGCTGACTCTGCAGCTCTGCGCGCCGGTGCTGATCGTGGGCCTGGTGGTGGGGGTGGGCATCGGCCTGATGCAGGCCTTGACCCAGATCCAGGAGGCCACCCTGGTCTATGCGCCGAAGATCGTGGCCATCTTCGTGTCGTTGTTGATCTTCCTGCCGCTGATGGGCGCCCTGATGAGCAGCTTCATGCGCCACATCGCCGCCCGCATCGCGGCGATGTGAGGACGGCCCGGTGGAATCCTACGCCACCGCCCAGCAGGTCTATGTCGCCGGCCTGATCTTCTCGCGGCTGTCGTCCCTGGTCATGCTGATGCCCGGGATCGGCGACACCACCGTGCCGCCCCGCATCCGCCTGGCCTTCGCCTTCGTCATGAGCCTGATGCTGATGCCGGTGGTGGCGCCGCACCTGCCGCCGGTGCCGAACGCGGTGGGCGGCATGGTCACCGGCATCCTCAAGGAGGTGCTGATCGGCCTGATGATCGGCTCGATCCTGCGCATCTTCCTGATGTCGCTGGCCACGGCCGGCGAGATCATCTCCATCCAGACCACCCTGTCCTTCGCCCAGACCGCCGCGCCGGGCGTGGCGCCGGGCTCCTCGACGGTGAGCACCTTCCTGGGCCTGATCGGCCTGGTGCTGATCATGGTGACGGACCTGCACCACCTGTTCCTGGCCGCCATCGTGAAGTCCTACACCTTGTTCCCCTTCACCCGGGACCTGCCGGTGGCCGACTCCGCGACGCTGGCGGTGCAGACCGTGGCCGGCTGCTTCAAGCTCGGCGTGCAGCTCTCCGCGCCGGTCCTGGTCTTCTCCCTGGTGTTCAACATCGCCACCGGCCTGGTGGGCCGGGTGATGCCGCAGTTCCAGGTGTTCTTCGTGGCCTCGCCCCTGATGGTGCTGTTCGGCCTCTCGATCGTGGCGCTCAGCCTGGGTGTCATCGGCACCGTCTGGATGAGCCGCTACCGCGAACTGCTCATGATCTTCGGAGGCTGAGATGGCCGACGACACAGATCCCGAGTCAAAAACAGAAGAACCGTCAGCCCAGAAACTGGGCAAGGCCCGCGAGAAGGGCGACGTCGCCAAGACCGCCGACCTGCCGACGCTCGCCGCCTTCGCCGCGGCCGCCAGCGTCATCGCCGTGGCCGGGGGCTGGATGTCGCGGGACCTGGCCAACGCCCTGACGCCCTTCATCGCCCACCCCCAGTCCATCAGCCTGGAGGGCGGGGGCGGGCAGGGGGTGCTGCGCCACGTCATGGGGGCGGCCGCGCCGCTGATCCTGGGGGTGATGGGCGCCGCGGCCCTGGCCGGGATCGCCGGCAATGTCATCCAGACCGGCCTGATGTTCAGCCCCGACAAGCTGAAGATGGACTTCAAGAAGGTCTCGCCGGTGGGCGGCCTGAAGCGGATGTTCGGCGTCGACGCCCTGATGCAGTTCATCAAGTCCCTGGTGAAGATCGCCCTGGTGGCGTGGATCGGCTACCTGGTGGTCAAGCCGCACATGGCCGAGCTGTCCAACCTGGCGGCCATGGACGCGATGTCGATCCTGCCCTTCGCGGTGGACATCATCCGCCGGCTCACCTTTTCCATCGCCGGCTTCCTGCTGCTGATCGCCGGGCTGGACTGGTTCTGGCAGAAGCAGCGCTTCACCAAGCGCATGCGGATGAGCAAGGAAGAGCTGAAGGAAGAATACAAGCAGACCGAGGGCGACCCCCACGTCAAAGGCAAGCAGAAGCAATTGCGCATGATGCGCGCGCGCTCGCGCATGATGCAGAACGTGCCCAAGGCCACGGTGGTGGTGATGAACCCGACCCACTACGCCGTGGCGCTGAGGTACGAGGACGGGGCGGAGTCCGCCCCCCAGTGCGTCGCCAAGGGCGCGGACGCCGTCGCGCTTCGCATCCGCAAGGTGGCCGAGGACGCCGGCGTGCCGGTGATCGTCGACCCGCCGCTGGCCCGCTCACTCTACGCCTCGGTGGAGATCGAGGACTTCATCCCCCAGAAGCACTACGAGGCCGTGGCCAAGATCATCGGCTTCATCATGCAGAGCGAGCAGAAGCAGAAGCCGAAGATGGCGCCGATGCGCGCCCGGGTCGGCGGATGATCCGACCCCGGCCGGCCGCCCGCCGCCAAGCCATCCCCATTCACCGTAAAGCCGCGTAATCTCTGGGCTTCATGTATGCTGAACACCGATTCGCCGGGCCAACCCGTTCAGGGCGCCCGCCTGGGACACCCCATGGCTGAGCCGACCGCAAAACGCCGGTTTGATCCGCTGACCGCCGCGGCGGTGGTGTTCTTCCTCATGGCCGTCGCCTTCGCCGCCGCCCCGGCCATCAACGCCGGACCCGCGACCCTGGCCGGCCTGATGCTGCTGATCGGCCTGTCGGGCGTGGCTTGCCTGGGCCTGTTCGCCCTGCGTGGCTCGGTGGAGGCCGCCGCCGAGAGCGAGCCCGGCGCCGACAAGCTGATCGAGGCCCTGTCCGAACCCGCCGCCATCGCCGCCGCCGACGGCCGCATCCACGCCGCCAACGGCGCCTGGAAGACTGTTCTCGGCATGGCCCCGCGCCTGCCCAAGGGCGGCCCCTCCGCCGCCAGCCTGTTCTCGGCCCTGACCTCGGCCCGCCGCGGCCTGACCGCCCAGGCCTCGATCCGCGCCAACGGGGCCGAGCACAACGCCACCATCTCGCCGCTGGGCGCGCGCCGCTACCTGGTGCGGCTGGCCGCCGGCCCCGCCGAGCCGCTCGCCCTGCCGTCGGCCGCCCTGGAGGTGCTCACCGCCTTCTCCGCGGCCGTGCCGCCGCCGCCCAAGGTGCTGGACGCCTTCGCCGCGGCCTCGCCCTTCGGGGCGGCCCTGCTGGAGGGGGAAGACCCTCTGGAGGCCACCATCATCGAGGCCAACCCGACGCTCGCCGCCGCGCCGGGCTATGGCGGGGTGGGCTCGGTGTTCGGCGACCTGATCGAGACCGCCAGCCGCGCCGACGCCGCCCAGAAGTTGAAGGACGGCGCCGCCGGCGCCGGGGCCCTGGAAGTGCGCCTGGCCAAGGACCCCACCAAGATCGCCCACCTGTACCTCTCCAAGGGCTCCGGCCGTTGGGTGGCCTATCTGGTGGACGTCTCCGAGCAGAAGCAGATCGAGCTGCAGCTGGCCCAGAGCCAGAAGATGCAGGCCATCGGCCAGCTGGCCGGGGGCGTGGCCCACGACTTCAACAACCTGCTCACCGCCATCTTCATGCAGCTCGACGTGCTGTCGACGCGCCACCCGGTGGGGGACCCCTCCTATGAGGGCCTGAGCGAGATCCGCTCCACCTCCACCCGGGCCGCCGATCTGGTGCGCAAGCTGCTGGCCTTCTCCCGCAAGCAGACCGTCCAGCGCGAGATCCTCGACCTGGGCGAGCTGATCAGCGAGTTCGAGGTGCTGCTGCGCCGGGTGCTGCAGGAGGACGTGCGGCTGGAGACCGAGTACGGCCGCAACCTGCCCCACGTGCGCGCCGACCGCGGCCAACTGGAGACCGCGGTGATGAACCTGGCGGTCAACGCCCGTGACGCCACCCGCATGAACGGTGGCTCCTGCGTCACCATCCGCACCGCCCGGGTCACCGAGGCCGAGGCCCATGCCCTGGGCTATCCCTCCGCCCAGGGGGAGCAGGCCCTGATCGAGGTCTCCGACGACGGCCCCGGCATCGCGCCCGACGTGGTCGACAAGATCTTCGACCCCTTCTTCACCACCAAGCCGGTGGGCGAGGGGACGGGCCTGGGCCTGGCCACGGTCTATGGCATCGTCAAACAGTCCGACGGCTGGATCAGCGTCGACTCCCGCCCCGGCGAGGGCGCGGCCTTCCGCATCTTCCTGCCGGTCCATGCGGCCCCCGCTGTTCTGGACAAGCCGCTGGTCCCCAAGGCCACTCGACCCGCGGCGCGGGACCTCTCCGGCGCCGGGCGCATCCTGTTCGTCGAGGACGAGGACGCCGTGCGCGGCGTCGCCGCCAAGCTGCTGCGCGCCCGTGGCTACGAGGTGATCGAGGCGGCGTCGGGCGAGGAAGCCCTGGACCTGGCCGAACAGCACGCCGGGACCATCGACCTGATGATCTCCGACGTGGTCATGCCCGGCATGCAGGGCCCCGACCTGCTGAAACAGGCCCGCATCTACCTGGCCGGCGCGCCGGTGATGTTTATCTCCGGCTATGCCGAGGCCGAGTTCTCCAACCTGCTGGAAGGCGAGACCAACGTCTCCTTCCTGCCCAAGCCCATCGACATCAAGACCCTGGCCGAGCGCGTGAAGCAGGAGCTTCAGAAGGCGGCTTAGGCTTCTCCCTCCCCTTCATGGGGAGGGTGGACGGCGGAACGCCGGACGGGTGGGGGAGCCTGCCGATACTCCCCACCCTGATCGCTTCGCGATCTGCCCCTCCCCATAAAGGGGAGGGAGGAAGAGCTAGATCTTCAGCTCGAAGTATCCGGTGGCGCTGCCGGGCGTGTAGCCGACCATGGTGATGCGGTATTCCTTGCCGTCGGCCAGGCGCAGGTGGCCGTCGCAGGCCTTGAAGGCGTTGTCGGCGATCTCCTGCGTGGTCATGAAGGAGCCGCGCAGGGAGGCGCCGCCCTGGCGCAGGCCGGCCAGGGATCCGATGATCTCGTAGGCCACGTTCCCCTTGAAGCCCGCATAGGACAGGACGCCTTCCCCCGTGGTGGTGGGCGGGGTGCGACCGTTCTTCATCGTGTATGCCATGGCCCATGAACGGCTGAGCTGGCGTTTCGATCCGCGAAACAGTCGCAAGTATTCCGCAGGATTTATTACGCGCGGGCTTGTATAAGCCGCCGCGTGGCGCCATTAGCCGCGCCCCCCGGCGTTCTCTCAGCGCCGCGGTTGACCGATCGGACTATCGACACAAATGCCCTTCCCCCCGACCCACCCGGCCCTGGAGCGCGCTCTGGCCGCCCACGGCTATGCCGAGCCCACCCCTGTCCAGGATGCCGTGCTGGCGCAAGAGGCGTTCGGCCGCGACCTGCTGGTCTCGGCCCAGACCGGATCGGGTAAGACCGTGGCCTTCGGCCTGGCCGCCGGACCCACCCTGCTGGAGGGCGCCGAAAAGTTCGGGCCGGCCGGTTCGCCGCTGGCCCTGGTGATCGCGCCGACGCGGGAACTCGCCATGCAGGTCAGCGTCGAACTGACCTGGCTCTACGCCCAGACCGGCGCCCGGGTGGAAACCTGCGTCGGCGGCATGGACCCGCGGCGCGAGCAGCGGGCCCTGGCCAACGGCGTCCATATCGTGGTGGGCACCCCCGGCCGCCTGAAGGATCACCTGGAGCGCGGCAATCTCGACCTCTCGGCCCTGCGCGTCGTCGTGCTCGACGAGGCCGACGAGATGCTGGACATGGGCTTCCGCGAGGACCTGGAGGAGATCCTGGACTCCGCGCCGGCCGACCGCCGGACCCTGCTGTTCTCGGCCACCATCGCCCGCGAGATCGCGACCCTGGCCAAGCGCTACCAGAAGGACGCGGTGCGGATCGACACCAGCAATCGCCACGAACCGCACGGCGACATCGAATACCGCGCCATCCGCGTCGCCCCCAACGAGGTGGAGAACGGCGTCGTCAACGTGCTGCGCTTCTTCGAGAGCCCCTCGGCCCTGGTGTTCTGCAACACCCGTGAGGGTGTGCGGCACATGCATGCGGCCCTGCGCGAGCGCGGCTTCGCGGTGGTGGGCCTCTCCGGCGAACTCGGCCAGCGGGAGCGCACCGACGCCCTGCAGGCCCTGCGCGACGGCCAGGCCCGGGTCTGCGTCGCCACCGACGTGGCCGCCCGCGGCCTGGACCTGCCCGACCTGGGCCTGGTGATCCACGCCGACCTGCCGGTGAACAAGGCCGGCCTGCTGCACCGTTCGGGCCGAACGGGCCGGGCCGGGAAGAAGGGCGTCTCGGTCCTGCTGGTCTCCTACACCCGCCGCCGCAAGGCCGAGCAGCTGCTGGCCTCGGCCAATATCGAGGCGACCTGGCAGGGTCCGCCGACCCCGGAGATGATCCGCGAGCGCGATCAGACGCGCCTGCTGGAGGACCCGATCCTCACCGAGCCCCTGGCGGAAGAAGACATGGCCCTGGCCAAGCTGGTCTTGGCCACCCGCACGCCGGAAGAGGTGGCCGCGGCCCTGATCCGCCTGCACCGCTCGCGCCTGCCGGCCGCCGAGGACCTACACCAGGACCCCCGCGACGGTCAGGGGTCGTCGTCGGGCCCCATGCCGCGCGCCGACCGCTGGAGCCCCGATCGTGAGGGCCCGGTGGGCCGTCCCGAACGGCTGGACCCCAGCGAGGTCACCTGGTTCCGGATCAATGTCGGCCGCGCCAAGAACGCCGACCCCAAGTGGCTGATCCCGATGATCTGCCGCCTGGGCCACGTGACCAAGCCGGAGATCGGCTCCATCAAGATCTTCGACCAGGACACCAAGTTCGAGATCGCCCGCCACGCCGAGGCCAAGTTCGCCGCCGCGGTGAAGGCCACGATCAACGACGAGATCAAGATCGAGCCCACCGTTGCGCCGGCCTCGGGCCAGAAGACCGCCCCGCCGCGCGGCGCCGGCGGCCCCCCGCGGGGCGCGCCCTCGGACGGCCCGGCCCGGTCCTTCAAGACCGGCCCGCGTCCGGCCTACAAGGGCAAGGGCGACGCCGCGCCGCGTCCTGAGTACAAGGGCAAGAGCGACAGCCCCTACAAGGGTCCGCCCAAGGAAGGCGGCGGCTACAAGGGCAAGCCCGAGAACTTCAAGGGTCCGCCCAAGAGCGGCGCTCCCTACAAGGGCCCGCCCAAGGAGGGCGGCTTCAAGAAGCCCTTCAACAAGAACAAGTCCAACGCCGGGCCGAAGGGGTAACGCCCTTCTGGCGGGGGATCATTCCACCCCCGCCACCGCCAGCAGGGCCGCCAGGCCGACGCTCATACCCCTCACGCTGGGGGCCTTCTCAACGTCGATCCATTCGTCGAGGGCGTGGGCCCGGCCGCCCTTGCCGCCCGAGCCGATGGTGACGGCGGGAATCCCCAGGCTCATCGGCACATTGGCGTCGGTGGAGGAGGCGTCGTGGCCCGGCGTGAAGCCCAGGGCGGCGATGGCCGCGTGGGTCTCGGTGACGATGGCGGCCTTGGGGTCGGTGGCGCCGGCCGGTCGCTCGCCGATGACCTTGGCCTCGAAGCTGACCTTGCCGTAGCGGGTGGAGCGGGCGGCGTTCTCGCCGTCGACGGCCTGGGCCAGGATCGTCTGGAGCTTGGTGTCCAGCCGGGCCAGTTCGGCGGCGTTCTCCGAGCGCATGTCGAAGTCCATGAAGACCTCATTCGGGATGGCGTTCACCGAGGTCCCGCCGCCGGTGACGCTGGCCGAATAGGTGGTCTTGGGCGTGGCGGGCGACTGGACGGCGTAGAGGTCGACCACGGCCCTGGACATGGCCGCCATGGGATTGACCATGCCGAAGGCCCCGTAGCTGTGGCCGCCGGGGCCGCGGAAGATCACGCGATAGCGCTTGGATCCCACGCCCTGGTCGACCACCCGGGAGGGGTCATTGCCGTCCATGGAGAAGAAGGCGCTGATGCGGCCCTTGTACCGGCCGGTATTGAACAGGTAGCGGGTCCCGCGCAGGTCGCCCGCGCCCTCCTCGCCGACATTGCCGACGACGAGGATGTCCGAGGTCGTCGTGATCTTGGCGGCGTCCATGGCCCGCAGATAGGCCAGCAGGACGGCCAGCGAGCGGGTGTCGTCGCCGATGCCTGGGGCCATCAGCTTCGTGCCCTCGCGGCGGACCTTCACGTCGGTCCCCTCCGGGAAGACGGTGTCCAGGTGGGCGGCGATCACCACATAGGGGCCCTTGCCCCCGGTCTTCGCGCCGGGGCGGACCCCCATGACATTGCCCTCGGGATCCATCTCCACATCGGTGAGGCCGTGGGCCTTGAGCAGGGCCAGATAGGCCTGGCCCCGCGCGGTCTCCTTGAAGGGCGGAGCGGGGATCTCGGTCAGGGTCACGATGTCGGCCACGGTGCGATCATGGTCGGCGTCGAGTTTGGCCACGGCGGCCTTGAAGGCCGGGCTGGCCACTAGGGCCGCAACGCCGCCGCCCGGCGCGGCCCCGGCGTCGGTGGCCAGGGCGAAGACGGCGAGGAGGGGGACAAAAGCGATGCGGCGCATGACGAATCCTGTGACCAAGTGTCCTTTCATGCCCCCGAATTGGGTAAATGATGTGTTGAAAAGACCTCGTTTACTCCTAGCGTTTCAGGTGAGCCCATGCAGAGCACGACTCGCCTCAATCTGGAGAACGCCGCCGGCCTGATCGTCGATGACAACTCCCAGGCGCTCGACCTGTTGGCTAGCGTCCTGAGCAGCTTTGGCATGAAGGATCTGCAGCGCGCCTCCAGCGCCATGGAGGCCATGGAGATCGTCAAGGCGCGCCGCATCGACATCATCCTGACCGATGGCCAGATGCCGGTGATGGACGGCTACGACTTCGTCCGCTGGCTGCGGCACGAGAGCGGGGAGCAGACGCGCACCATCCCGGCCATCGTGGTGACGGCCCACTCGCGCCGGACCCAGGTCATGCGGGCCCGCGACTGCGGCGCCAACTTCATCATCACCAAGCCCATCACGCCCAAGGTCATCCTGGAGCGGATTCTCTGGGTGGCTCAGGGCCGGCGCATGTTCCTCGAGACCGACACCTATATCGGCCCCGATCGCCGCTTCAAGCAGTCGGGCATGCCCACCGATTTCCCCGACGGCCGGCGCCGCGACGACAAGCCCGCCGAGGTCGCCGCCGTCGCCGGTGACAACCTGTCCCAGGACGAATTGAACAATATTATCGCCCCGCAGAAAGTCGCCCTATGAGCGTCGTCCGCAAGTTTCACGTCACCACCAATCTCTCCAAGCTGATCAAGGCGCCGGGGGGGATGTACGTACCCGAAGCGCTGAAGCGCGGCGCCGCGGCCATCGAGGCGTCCCGCGAGACCTGCCTGTCGGAAGTGGACGAGTCGCTGGACGCCATGGACGCCCTGGTCGCCAAGCCAGGCTTCGACCCCGAGGCGATGTACCTTCTGGCCACCCGCCTGATCAACTTCTGCGGGGTGTTCGCCGACGACAGCCTGGCCACCGCGGCCCGGTCGCTTTGCGAACTTCTGGACCGTTCGGGCGAGGTCGGCCGGCGCGATGACCGCGGCGTCCAGGTTCACCTGTCGTCCCTGCGCCTGCTGCATCGCAGCGAGGCCGACGCGGCGACCCGTGAGGCGATCCTCGCGGGCCTGGCCCAGGTGGTGGACCGCTACGAGCGCGACGCCAGCAGTTAGGCCGAAACCCCTAGCGTCTTCAGCGCCCGGTCCTTGACCGCCTTGTAATCGACCTTGCCGTTGGGTGCGCGGCCGATGGAGTCCACGATCACCAGTTCGCGCGGCGCCTTGTAGGCGGCCAGTTGGGCGCGGACGTGGGCCGAGAGGTCGGGCAGGGTCAGCTCCACGGCGCCGTCGGGCTCGACCACCGCGCAGATGCGCTCGCCGAACCGCACGTCGGGAATCCCCACCACCACGGCGTCGCGGACATGGGGGTGGTTCTTCAGCGCCTCCTCCACCTCCTCGGGGAAGACCTTCTCGCCGCCGGTGTTGATGCACTGGGAGCCGCGGCCCAGCAGCTTCAGGGTGCCGTCGGCGTTGACCATGGCCCAGTCGCCCGGGACGCTCCACCGCTGGCCTTCGATGGTCTGGAAGGTCTTGGCGCTCTTCTCGGGGTCCTTGTAGTAGCCCTGGGGCAGGAAGCCCGAGACCGCCACCATGCCGCGCTCGTTGGAGCCTGGCTGCACGCGGGCGCCGTCCTCGGTGAAGACCGCGCAGTTGGGGCCGAGCATGAAGTCGGCGGTCTTGACCTCCGCGCCAGGCGCCGAGGCCGAGGCGCCCAGGCCGACGGCCTCCGACGAGCCGAGGGAATCCATGATCATGGCGTTGGTGACGTGGCGCAACAGGCCACGCTTGTTCTCCTGGCTCCACATGGAGCCCGAGGAGCTCATGGACTTGACGCTGGAGAGGTTCCAGCGGCCGGGATTGGCCTCCAGGGCCTCCAGCATGGGGGTGGAGAAGGCCAGGCCGACGATGACCACCCCGTCGGCGGCGAGCCGCTCCACCTCGTTCCACAGTTCGACGGCGTTGAACTGGCGCGAGGGTAGGACGGCGACGGCGCCGCCGAGGTTGAAGGTGATGAAGGCCGAGAACTGGCCGGTGCCGTGCATCAGTGGGCAGCAGATGATGTTCAGCGGCGGCCGGGGCCCCTTGGGATCCAGCCGGTCGGCGGCCTCCTGGGCGCTGGTGAGCGGCGGAACCCCCTGCAGGGCCTGGCCGCCGGCGCCGATGACGTTGAAGAGGTCGTCCTGGCGCCACATGACGCCCTTGGGCATGCCGGTGGTGCCGCCGGTGTAGAGCAGCATCAGGTCGTCGGGCGAGCGGCCCCAGGGCGCCTTGAAGGGCCGGGCGGCGGGAACCTTGGCCACCACGGCGTCATAGTCGTCGGCCCAGGCGGGGACCGGATGGCCGGGCTCGGCCACGGCGATGTAGCGTTTCACGCTGGGCAGGCGGGCGCGCAGGGAGTCCAGCATGTCGGCGAACTGGGCGTGGAAGACCACCACCTCGGCGTCGGCGTTGTCGAAGAGGTAGACCAGCTCCTCGCCGCCGTAGCGGTAGTTGGTGTTGATCGGCGAGACCCCGGCTTTGAAGGCCGCGTAGTAGGTCTCCATGTATTCCGGGCCGTTGTAGAGATAGGCCGCGATCTTGGCCTTGGGGCTGATCCCGGCGGCGACGATGTGGGCGGCGAGGGCGTCGGAGCGCGCGTCGAACTGGCCCCAGGTGATGACCCGCTCCCCCTGGATGAGGGCTGGGCGGTCGGGCTGCTTGGCGGCGATCGCCTCCCACACGTCGGCGAACATCCACGCGGTCATCACATCCTCCCAAGGCCGTCTTTTTGTTGGGAGAATTGGCGACCGGGCGTGCGCCCCTGTCAACGGTGACGCGGGGGCGCCTATGTCGGGGCTCGGCTAGACGGGCTCCCGGACCACACGTATGACGTGTCTTCTCAGTTGACGCTTAGGGGGCGAGACGATGACCACCGTGGTGGCCGGCAACTTCAATCTGGACTTCGACCAGCTCGATCTCCTGCTGCTTCTGTCGGGAGACGTCACGGTGGCCAACGCCATTCAGCTCACAACCTCGGGGGGCGGCGTCGACGACAACTTCTTTGGCAGCTTCACCTATAACGGCGCGGGACAGCTGACCGGCGGGACCCTGACCCGCCTGCAGGAGACCTATTTCGGCCAACTGGTGTTCGACATCACCGGGACCAACGTCCCGGTGATCACCTTCGTGCAGTGGGCGGTGACCGGCGACGAGGCGGCGGCCAAGGCCTACATCCTGGCCGGCGCCGACAGCATCGCCGGGGGCGGTCTCGGCGACGTCCTGCGCGGCCTGACGGGCGCCGACAGCATCGCCGGCGGCGGGGGCGCCGACACCCTGGACGGCGGCGCGGGCGCAGACATCATCAACGGCAATGACGGCGACGACTACATCCTGGGCGGCGCGGACTCCAACTACCTGCGCGGTGACGCGGGCAATGACAGCGTCGTCGGCGGGGCCGGTTTCGACGACATCAACGGCAACCAGGGCGACGACACCCTGCGCGGTGGCGAGGGCTTCGACTGGGTGGTGGGCGGTCAGGCGAACGACCTGCTCTACGGCGAGGGCGGCGGCGACATCGTCTACGGCAACCTCGGGAACGACACCCAGTTCGGCGGCGACGGCGCCGACTGGGTGCGCGGCGGCCAGGGCAATGACAGCCTCGATGGGGGCGGCGGCAATGACCTGATGTGGGGGGACCGTGGCGACGACACCGTTGCGGGCGGGACCGGCGCCGACACCTTCCACGCCTTCGTGGGCGGCGGCCTCGATCGGATCAACGACTTCAACTATGCCGAGGGCGACCGTCTCGTCCTCGACTTCGCGCCGTCCTACAGCCTGCGCCAGGAGGGCGCCGACACGGTGGTGGACCTGGGCGGAACTGACCGCGTGGTGCTGGTGAACGTGACCCTCAGCAGCCTGCCGGACGGCTGGATCGTGGCGGGTTAGAGCGCTCGGCGCATCTCGCGGGACATGACGACGTCCCGCGGCTGTTCGGTGAGTTCATAGGTTCCGGCTGGGGCGGGCCGGGCCAGGGCGGCCTTGCCCGGCCCGTCCAGCTTCAGCCAGGCCAGGCCCTCCTTGAGGGTCAGCACCACCGGTTCGGTGGGCTGGATCGCCGCCAGGTCGGGCCCGGCGGGGCGGATGACGATGGCGAAGCTCTCAAGCGGAGCGTCGAGGTCGGACGGCGTCGCGACGTCCCAAATGGCGGCGAAGTAGCGGACCTGGTCGGCGGCGTTCGCCGGAGTCCAGCTCGCCTCCCAGCGGCGCTTGGGCTGGCCCTTGCGCCAACCGGGCGGCTCCTCATAGGCGATGAAGGAGCTCAGGGGGACCAGGGCGCGGTGGGCGGCGTAGGCGTCGCGGAACAGGGGCGAGGCGTCCAGGGCCTCGACCTCGGCGTTGGCGCACAGGGTCTTCCAGGCCGCGACCGGTCCCTTGTGGAAGGCCGGCACCATCCACCAGCGGCGGGTGACGCCCTCAAGGCCCGCCGCCGGATCGGCGGGATCGGTGGGGCGGATCATGAAGGCCAGGTCGGTGGGGCGGGCGGGTTGGTCGCGGGCGCGCGCCGGCGGGGTGTCGGCCCAGAAAACCGGCGCGGTCTCGAAACGCCGCAAATCCTCGCCCGGATGGGTCCGCAGGTGGAACTCGATGCACATGGGGCGAGCTATGCGCGCGGCGCGCGGGGCGGGCAAGCCGACGATCCACGGCCTCGCCCGATGGCGGTGAATATTCCCGCGCCATGGGTTCCGTCCGACGTGAAGCCCTAGATTCAAAAGATTAGAGCGCGTCGGGCGGCGGAACCGGTATCCACTTCCGCCTGACGTGCTCTAGGCTCGCCGCGACACTCGCAACAGGCTTGAGCCACGTACGCCGCTCAAGCCGCCGCAGACCTCCACGCCCGGGATCTTGAAACCTATGAATCGCATCGACCGACGCAGTTTCCTGCTGACCACCGCCGGCGCGGCCCTGATGACGGCGGCTCCAGCCCTCGCCCAGGGGTCGGAGGACGCCAAGCTCAAGACCCTGCTGGACAGGATCTTCGAGGACCAGGTGGACGACAGTCCCGAGCGGGCCACCTCCCTGGGCCTCGACAAGGGGGCGCGGGCGGCGCTGAAGGGCCAGCTGGACGAGGTCTCGACCGCGGCCCGCGAGGCGCGGCTGGCCAAGGTGCGGACCCGGGTGGCGGCGCTGAACGGCGTCGACCGCACGGCCCTGTCGACGGCGTCCAAGGTCGACCTGGACGTGGTGCTCTACCAGAACAGCCACGCCCTCTCGAACGGCGAGAAGTACAAGTTCGGCAGCGTCGGCGGCCGGTTCTCGCCCTATGTGATCAGCCAGCAGAACGGGGCCTATCAGGAGATCCCGGACTTCCTGGACAACCAGCACCGGGTGGCCAACGCCGCCGACGCCGAGGCCTGGATCTCGCGCCTGCACGCGTTCGGCAAGGTGCTGGACCAGGACCTGGAACGCATGAAGATCGACGTGGCCGCCGGCGTCGTGCCGCCGGACTTCGTCTGCGACCTGACCCTGGCCCAGCTCCGGGCCCTGCGCGACCAGCCGCCGGAGAAGACCGTTCTGGTGACCTCCCTGGCCGCCAAGGCCAAGGCCGCCGGCCTGACCGCCGACTACGCCACGCCGGCCGCCAAGATCGTGGCGCAGGAGATCTTCCCGGCCCTCGACCGGCAGATCGCCGCGGTCCAGGCCAACCGCGCCAAGGCCACCTCGGAGGCGGGCATCGGCCGGCTGAAGAACGCCGAAGCCTACTATGCCGACGCCTGCGAGGCCTCGACCACCACCACCCTGACGCCGCAGCAGATCCACCAGCTGGGCCTCGATCAGGTGGCCGACATCACCGCGCGGCTGGACTTGATCCTGAAAAGCCAGGGCATGACCACCGGCACGGTGGCCGAGCGGCTGAAGGGGCTGAACGACAATCCGTCCCAGGTCTACGCCAATACCGACGCGGGTCGCGCCGAGCTGATCGCGGCGCTGAACGTCCAGATCGGCGAGATCTACAAGAAGCTGCCCCTGGCCTTCAACACCCTGCCCAAGGCCAAGGTGGAGGTGAAGCGGGTGCCCGCCTTCATCCAGGACGGGGCGTCCAACGGCTACTACCAGAGCGCGGCGCTCGACGGCTCACGCCCGGCGGCGTTTTTCATCAACCTGAAGGACACCCACGAATGGCCGAAATATAACCTGCCGACCCTGGTCTATCACGAGACGGTTCCGGGCCATCACCTGCAGATCGCGCTGGCCCAGGAGAGCGACCGCATCCCGATCATCCGGCGCACCGGCGGCGGGTTCTCGGCCTTCTCGGAGGGCTGGGCGCTCTATGCCGAGCAACTGGCCAGCGAGACCGGCTCCTATGATGGCGACCCGCTGGGCCAGGCGGGTTTCCTGCAATCCCTGCTGTTCCGCGCCTCGCGCCTGGTGATCGACACCGGCCTGCATTCCAAGGGCTGGAGCCGGGAGAAGGCCACCGACTACATGGTCAGCGTCACCGGCTATCCCAAGAGCCGCGCCCAGCGGGAGGTGGAACGCTACTGCGTCGCCCCGGGCCAGGCCTGCAGCTACAAGGTCGGCCACACCATCTGGATGCGCATCCGCGACGGGGCCAAGGCCAGGCTGGGGGCGAAGTTCGACATCAAGGCCTATCACGACGCGGCCCTGCTCTCGGGCTCGATGCCGATGACGGTGCTGGAGCGCCACATGGCCGACTGGCTGGCGGCCCAGGGGTAGGGGGTTAGCCCCAGCTGTCCACGGCGCCGACCCGGCGACCGGGCCGGACGGCGTTGGTGACCGTGGCGGAGAGCGGGCCCATCGGCACGTCGTTGGGCGCGCCGTAGAGCCAGCCCTGGGCGTAGTCGACGCCCGCGCGGCGGACGGCTTCCTCGGCCTGGGGGGTTTCGACCATCTCGGCCAGGGTCTTGACCCCAAGCTCGCCGCACATGGAGACAAGGTGGCGGATGAAGGTGGACTCGCGGCCGCCGTGCTGCAGCTCGCGGATGTAGCGGCCGTCGATCTTCACGATGTCCAGGGACAGCTGCTGGAGATAGGCCAGGGAGGCCGCCCCGGCCCCGAAGTCGTCCAGGCAGATCAGGATGCCCTCGGCGCGCAGGGCCTGCAGGTGGCGGTCGGCCAGCGCCAGGTCCTCGATGGCCGCGCTCTCGGTCAGTTCGAACAGCAGGCGGCCCTCGGCCTTGGGATTGTCGGCCAGCATGGTGCGGACCGCCTCGACGAAGCTGGAGCTCACGATGCTGCGGCCGGAGATGTTGGCCGCAAGGTGCAGGGAGGGATCCTCCACCAGCTTGGCGAGGGTGCGTTCCACCACGGCCAGGTCGAGGGGCTCGATCAGGTCCAGCTCCTCGGCCATGCGGATCATGGGGAAGGGGCTGGCGTTGTCGCCGAAGCGAACCAGGACCTCATGGTGGTGCAGGCCGCCGTTCTTCTTCAGGTCGACGACAGGCTGATAGACGAGGCGGAAGCTGCGGTCGGCCACGGCCTGGCCCAGGGCGCCGACGTCCACGAGGGTGCGGCGCACCGAACGGCTGACAGCCTCGTTCAGGGTGTCGGGCCCCTCGGCCTTCATCCCGTCCTTGATGAAGGAGTCCAGGGAATAGCGGATGGCGCGGATGAGTTGGCTGGGCGAGACGTCGCCCTTCAGCGCAAGGGTCTTGGCGTTGGCCTCGACGCCGTGGACGGGGTCGATGGCCAGGAGTTGGAGCAGACGCTTGGCCAGGACCTCGCCGGTTTCGCCCGTATGGCGGACCAGGGCGTAGCGGTCGCCCCCCAGGTCGGCCGCCGCGCCGCCGCCATGGGACTGGGCGCGTAGCACGCCGGCCAGGCGTTGCTCCAAGGCGCTCACCGCCTCGGGACCGATCGCCTTGCGAAGGGCCGGCAGGCCGCCCATCTCGACGAGCGCCAGTTCGAGTTCCAGGCCGGTCGCCTTGCTCGTCTCGAACAGGGCCGCGGTGACGGCCTCCAGGCCCGACCGATCGTGCAGACCGTGGCTTTGACTGGGCTGGGCGCGGCTGAAGGTGCAGGAGATCGCCCCGTCATTGGCCGGCAGGCGGAAGGTCGACATCGCCGCCGCGCGCTCGCCCCGGCCATTGCTGGCCAAGCTGACCACCAGGGGGCCGGCGCGCTTGCCCTCGGTCAGGCCGTCGAGCAGGGCCTGGACCATGGCGCGGTCGCGCGGATCGATGAAGTCGCGCCAGGCCCGGCCCACCAGGGCGGTCTCCTGGGAGCCGGACAGGGCCTCGCTGGCGCCGATCGCAAAGGCGATCTGACCGTCGCTGGCGATCTCAAGCAGAAGATCTGCGTTGGCGAAGGCGAACCCGAGTAACCGGTGTGGTGCGACGCCCAAGGGATGGATTCCTGTTATTGCCGCTCAATTCCTGCGCCGGTCAGCTTAACGGCTTGTGAAAACATCGTTCCTTGGTGGGCGTGGGGGTGCGGCGAACTGGCGCAGTCGAGGGTCTCCGGCAATGTCGGGTGTCGCACATCTTGTGTGCTGGAAGATTTTGCTATCCTCCACGACTGGCGGTGTTGCGCGGGACACCTCAAATTGAGGATAGTCTTCTCAAAGCGTCCTTGAGCGTTCGGAGCGGTTTCTGAGATGCGAGAGCGGCTGACGGCGCGGGTTCTGTTGTTTGACCAGGACGGACGCATCCTGCTGATGCGCGGCCGGCTGACCGCCGAGGCCCCCAGCTTCTGGTTCACGGTGGGAGGCGGGGTGGACGAGGGCGAGAGCCTGGAGGCCGCGGCCCTGCGCGAAGTGGCCGAGGAGAGCGGCTTCACCCAGGTGGAGCTCGGCCCGGTGGTCTGGCTGCGCGCCAGCCCCCTGACCCTGTACGGCGGGGAGCTGGTCCTGCTGAGGGAGAGCTACTTCGTGGCCCGCTGCCTGGGCGGCGATCCCAGCCGCGCGGCCTGGGAGGCCCATGAGGTGGAGCTGATGGACGAGATGCGCTGGTGGAGCCCCGAGGAGATCGCCGCCAGCCAGGAGATGATCTATCCGGAACGCCTGCGCGAACTGCTGCCCGACCTCGTCGAGGGCCGGTTTCCCGACACGCCGCTGGAGATCAGCGTCGCGCTCCCGGTCATGAACGTGATCTAATTCCCGGGGTTGGAGCGGGATGTGGCCGGAAAGCCGGTTCCCACTTTTCCTCATCCCGCTCCAGGAGGGTGTCCATGATCTCACTGCTTCTCGCCGCCGGTCTCGCGGTCGCCGCCAACTGCGACCTGGAACATCCCTCCGGCGCGCCCGGCTGCACGCGGCGGGTCATCGACGCCGTGCCGATGAACGCGATCCAGGTGGTGGGGACCCACAACAGCTACAAGCAGGCCATCGCCCCCAAGGAGATGGCCCTGATCCGGATGGCCAAGCCCGACCTGGCCGCCACCCTGGACTATGCCCACGCGCCCCTGACCCAGGAGCTGGACGCCGGCGCCCGGCAGCTGGAGCTGGATCTGCTGAACGACCCGGAGGGCGGGCGCTACGCCGATCCGCTGGCCATGAGGATGGCCCGGGACGCCGCCGAGGCGCCCTACGACCTCGCGCCCCTCAAGGCGCCGGGGTTCAAGGTGATGCATGTCCAGGACATGGACTACCGCTCCAGCTGCCCGACCTTCGTGGGCTGCCTGAAGGAGATCCGCGCTTGGTCCAAGGCCCATCCGAATCATGTGCCGATCCTGGTGATCATGAACCTGAAGGACGACAACCTGGTCGGCGTGCCGGGCGCGGCGACCGTCCTGCCCTTCGACGCCAGGGCCATGGACCAGATCGACGCCGATATCCGCTCGGTCTTCCCCGAGCGCGCCCTGATCACGCCAGACAAGGTGCAGGGCCGGGCGACGACCCTGGCCGCCGCGGTGAAGGCCGGCGGCTGGCCCCGGCTGAAGGCGGCGCGCGGCAAGGTGATGTTCGCCATGGACGAAAGCGGCGCCAAGCCCGAGCTCTATCGCGGGACGCGCGGCTCCCTGGAGGGGCGGGCCATGTTCATCAACACCGACGAGGGGCCGGCGGCGGCCTATGTCACCCTCAACGAGCCGACTGAACTGGCGGGGCGCATCGAGGCGGCCCTGGCCAGCGGCCTGATCGTGCGCACCCGGGCCGACGCCGACACCCTGGAGGCCCGGGCCAATGACCGGACGCGGCAGGCCCAGGCCTTCGCCTCGGGCGCCCAGTACGTCTCCACCGACTATCTGAAGCCCGATCCGCGGTTCGGCCCCTATGAGGCCCGCCTGCCCGGCGGCGGCGTGGCCCGGCTCAATCCGAAGACCGGGAAATAGGGCTCAGGCCGGGCGCGGTCCGGGATAGCGCGGGGCGTCGCCGTCGATGACGCACCAGTCCGCCGCCTCGGCCACGAAGGCGTGGGAGGCGATCCTCACCCCCAGGGGCCCGTCGAGCAGACCCGCCCGCAGGCGCAGGCGGTCGGGGAGCGCCGCGGCGCGGCTGAGGATCGGCGCACCGCAGACACGGCAGAAGACCCGGTGTTTGCCCGGCGATGATTCGAAGGCGGCCAGCAGGTCCTCGCCGGCGGTGAAGCGGACGTCGGTTTTGGCCACCGGCAGGACGGCGACGAAAGCCGATCCCTGGGCCTTCCGGCACGAACCACAATAGCAGGCCTGGATATCGGGGAGGCCGCCGGACACCTCAAGGCGGACGCCGCCGCAGAGGCAGGAGCCCGTCTGCATGGTCAGGCGTCCAGGGCGCGAGGACCGGCGTGGGCGACGTGGAACTGGCCGCCGACCGTCAGCACGATCCAGTCGCCGGGGCGGGCGACCGTCCAGCCGTTGGGGGTGGCGACCTGGACCAGGCCGGTCTCGTCGAGGGCGTGGCCCTCGTCGCCTAGCCAATAGAGCAGCTTGCTCCAGCTTCGGCCGTCATGGGCCGGCGGCACCCGCAGGGCGGCGCCGTGGTCGAAGGCGGGGGAGGGGGATGGCCTCATCGAAACTCTGTCACTGGGAACGCCAAAACGTGGAGTTGCGGGTGACTCGGTGACCAGGACCTTAACCAGCCTGGCCGTGGGGCATCCGGCGCTGCGGTGCGGGCGCGCGGCGCCCGAACGCCGCTTGCCTGACGTGGACGTCACCCGCCTAGCCTCCCGCCAAAGCCTTAGGGAGGCGACCCGTGTCCAGGATCTACGAGCATATCCTCTGTGACGTCGAAGAGGGGATCATGCAGATCACCCTCAACCGCCCCGACAAGCTCAACGCCTATACCGCCACCATGGGCGCCGAGCTGGCCGACGCCTTCGACGCCGCCGACCGGGACGACGCCGTCCGCGTTGTGCTGATGACCGGGGCGGGGCGGGGCTTCTGCGCCGGGGCCGACATGTCGGCGGGCGCCGGCGCCTTCGACACCACCTCGGCCGAGGGCTCGGCGGCCTTCGGGGATGTCTCCAAGGCCGGGCGCTCGGGCGGGTCGGGGATGGTGGGGGCGGTCTATGAGTGCCGCAAGCCCTCCATCGCCGCCTTCAACGGCTCGGCGGTGGGGGTGGGCCTGACCCTGACCCTGCCCATGGACATTCGCATCGCGGCGAACACCGCCAAGTTCGGCTTCGTCTTCGCCCGCCGGGGCCTGGTGCCCGAGGCCGGCAGCGCCTGGTTCCTGCCCCGGCTCGTGGGCATCTCCCAGGCGCTGCGCTGGTGCCTGGACGGGGGCCTGTTCTCGGCCGAGGAGGCGCTGAAGGGCGGCCTGGTGAGCGAGGTGGTCGCGCCGGAGGATCTGCTGCCCCGCGCCCGGGCGATCGCGCGCTCCATCGCCGACAACACCGCCCCGGTGTCGGTGGCCCTGACCCGTCAGATGCTGTGGCGGCTGTCGGAGGCGGCCTCGCCCTACGACACCCTGAAGGTGGATGGTCCCCTGGCCGTGGCGCTCGGCGCCGGGCCCGACGTGCGCGAGGGCGTGGCGGCCTTTCTGGAGAAGCGGCGGCCGGCCTTCAGCGGCAAGGTCTCCAGAGACATGCCCGCGGCCTATCCCTGGTGGTCGCGCTGAGGCTCCTAACTCCCGGGTCCCCCACGTCAATTCCGGTCGCATACCCGGAAAAGAACATCTTGTGAACAGAGAACAAAATAAGTACACCTGAGTCCGGCGGCGGGGAGAGCAATCTACCCCACCGGGTTGGCGGAATCATGGGATAGGGAGTGCTGGTATGGCGTCTCAAACGGCATTGAAGCTCGTGGCACGAGAAGACGGTGACAAGCAGCGCGCGCTGGAAGCAGCGATGGCGCAGATCGATCGGGCCTTCGGCAAGGGCTCGGTGATGAAGCTTGGCGACAAGAGCCACATGGAGATCGAGTCGGTCTCCACGGGGTCCTTGGGCCTGGATATCGCGCTCGGCATCGGCGGCCTGCCCAAGGGGCGGATCGTGGAGATCTACGGCCCGGAAAGCTCGGGCAAGACGACGCTGGCCCTGCACGTGGTGGCCGAGGTCCAGAAGGCCGGCGGCACCGCGGCCTTCGTGGACGCCGAGCACGCGCTGGACCCCTCCTACGCCAACAAGCTGGGGGTGAACCTCGATGAACTGCTGGTCTCCCAGCCCGACACCGGCGAACAGGCGCTCGAGATCACCGACACCCTGGTGCGCTCCGGCGCCGTGGACATCATCGTCATCGACTCCGTGGCGGCCCTGACGCCGCGGGCGGAAATCGAGGGCGAGATGGGCGACAGCCTGCCCGGCCTCCAGGCCCGCCTGATGAGCCAGGCCCTGCGCAAGCTGACCGCCTCGATCTCCAAGACCCACACCCTGGTGATCTTCATCAACCAGATTCGCATGAAGATCGGGGTGATGTACGGCAGCCCGGAGACCACCACCGGCGGCAACGCGCTCAAGTTCTACGCCTCGGTGCGCCTGGACATCCGTCGCACCGGCTCGGTTAAGATCCGCGACGAGATCATGGGCAACAACGTCCGCGTGAAGGTGGTGAAGAACAAGGTGGCCCCGCCGTTCCGCGAGGTCGAGTTCGACATCATGTACGGCGAGGGCATCTCCAAGCTGGGCGAGATCATCGACCTGGGGGTCAAGGCCGGGGTCAT
>NZ_JAUSLW010000079.1 GCF_030645195.1 Phenylobacterium sp.
GTAGGGCGCGTCCAGTTCCAGATTCTTCGCGATCTGCCGCTCCCAACGGTCCCCGTTATCGAGCAGGCGTTCCTTGTCGTAGTAGAGCTCTTCGCGGGTCTCCACGGCGAACTCGATGTTCGGGCCTTCGACGATGGCGTCGACCGGGCAGGCCTCCTGGCACAGGCCGCAATAGATGCACTTCACCATGTCGATGTCGTAGCGGGTGGTGCGGCGGCTGCCGTCTGCGCGGGGCTCGGCCTCGATGGTGATGGCCTGGGCCGGGCAGATGGCCTCGCAGAGCTTGCAGGCGATGCAGCGCTCTTCGCCGTTGGGGTAGCGGCGCAGGGCGTGCTCGCCCCGGAAGCGCGGCGACTGGGGGCCCCGCTCATAGGGATAGAGCACGGTGGCCTTGGGGCGGACCATGTACTTCATGGCCATCCCGAAGGCGCCGACGAAGTCCATCAGCGCCGCGCCTTTCACGGCCTGGGTGATACGCTGCATCATCTTGGCGTCACTTTCGTTTGCAGACGTAGGCGGTGATCGACTGCGGATCACCCTCCTTCGTCAGCCTCAGATCGCCGCCCTTGGCCAAGCATTCGGCGCGGGCGGTCTTCAGGGCGTCATAGCTCGCCACCCCGCCATTGGGGGTCACGCCGCTGGCGCAGGCGGCGCAGAGCAGGGTCGCGGAGAGGGCGAGCAGGATCTTCATGCGGCGACCGGCCCGAACACGCGCCAGGCCGCCACCAGGACCACGGCGACGAGGGAGGTCGGCAGGAAGACCTTCCACCCCAGGCGCATCAGCTGGTCGTAGCGGTAGCGGGGCACGATGGCCTTGGCCATGGCGATCAGGAAGAAGAAGAAGCAGGTCTTCAGGAAGAACCACATCAGGCCGTAGAAGCCCTGCGCCAGGTCGCCCCACTGGTGGACGAAGGCGAAGTCGATGGGCGCCTGCCAGCCGCCGAAGAACAGCACCGTGATCAGCGAGCACATCAGCACGATGTTCACCAGCTCGCCGATCATGAAGAGCAGGAACGGGCTGGAGGAATATTCCACCTGATAACCGGCCACGAGTTCGGACTCGGCTTCCGGAAGGTCGAAGGGGGGGCGGTTGGTCTCGGCCAGGGCCGAGATGAAGAAGATCACCGACATGGCGAACATGATGATGGTGATGGGCCAGTTGTGCAGGCCGCCGCCGAGGAAGTTCCAGTTCCAGAACCCGCCGGCCTGCTTCTCGACGATGGTCGTCAGGTTCATGCTGCCGCTGAGCAGGATCACGGTGATGATCACGAAGCCGATGGAGACCTCGTAGCTGACCATCTGGGCCGCCGAGCGCAGGCTGCCCAGGAAGGGGTACTTCGAGTTCGACGCCCAGCCGCCCATGATGATGCCGTAGACGCCCAGCGAACTGATGGCGAAGAGGTACAGCACGCCGACATTGATGTTGGAGATCACCCAGCCCGGCGCGAAGGGGATCACCGCCCAGCCAACCAGGGACAGCAGGAAGGTCAGCACCGGCGCCAGCAGGAAGACCGCCTTGTCGGCGCCGTCGGGGATCACCAGTTCCTTCAGCACGAACTTGATGAGGTCGGCGAAGGATTGCAGCAGGCCGAAGGGGCCCACCACGTTGGGACCCTTGCGCATCTGGACGCCCGCCCAGATCTTGCGGTCGGCGAGCATGAAGAAGGCCAGGCAGACCAGCAGCGGCAGGATCACCAGCATGATCTTGCCGACGGTGATCAGGGTCCAGCCGAGCTGGGTGGCCCAGAAATTGATGGTCGGATCCATCCCCTACTCCGCCGCGATCTTGGAGGCGCCGGCCGCAGCGGCCGCGCACTCGGCCATCGTCACGCTGGCGCGGGCGATGGGGTTGGTGAGGTGGAAGGCGCGCACCGCGCTGGTGAGCGGCGAGTCCGTGGCCGATCCGGCCGCCGGGATGCCCGACAGGTCGATGGCCGAGGCCGCCGCGCCCGGGGCGTAGTCGATCCGGCCGAAGGTCGGGTGATCGGCGAACAGCTTGGCGCGCAGCTGGGCGAGCGTGTCGTAGGGCAAGGTGGCGCCCAGGCGATCCGACAGGGCCCGCAGGATGGACCAGTCTTCGCGGCCCTCGCCCTTGGGGAACACCGCGCGCTGACCCATCTGGACCCGGCCCTCGGTGTTCACGTAGAGGCCGTCTTTCTCGGTATAGGCCGCGCCCGGCAGGATGACGTCGGCCATGTGAGCGCCGGCGTCGCCGTGGGCGCCCATATAGACGGTGAAGGCGTCGCTGGCGGTGGCGTCGATCTCGTCGGCGCCCATCAGGAACAGCACGTCCAGGGCGCCAGGGGCGGCCATCTGGACGGCGGTCTTGCCGCCCTCGCCGGGAATGAAGCCCAGGTCCAGGCCGCCGACGCGGCTGGCGGCGGTGTGCAGCACGTTCCAGGTCATGCCGAAGGCCTTGGCGACCTCCGCCGCGGCCTTGGCGACAGCCCCGCCATCGGCGCGGCCGAGAGCGCCGGCCCCCAGGATGATGGCGGGGTTCTTCGCGGCCTTCAGGCGCTTGACGAACTCGCTCTTGGACTTGGCCAGGCCCGAAAGGCTGGCCGCGCCCGCGCCGAGGTGCTCATAGCCGTAGGTCAGGTCGGCCTGGTCGCCGATGACGCCCACTTCCAGGGCGCCGGCGACCCAGCGCTTGCGGAACCGGGCGTTTAGCACCGGCGCCTCGAGGCGCGGATTGGTCCCGACCATCAGGATCATGTCGCAGGCTTCGACGCCGGCGATGGTGGAGTTGAACAGCCAGGTCTCGCGGGCGCCGGAACCGAGCGCCATGCCGTCCTGGCGGCAGTCGAGGTTCTTCACCCCCAGGGACCCGAAGAGGTCCTTGGCGGCCTTCATGGACTCAGCGTCCTGCAGGTCGCCGGCGATGACGCCGATGCGGTCGGGGGTGGCGGCCTTCAGCTTGGCGGCGACGAGGCTGAGAGCCTCGGCCCAGGTGGCGGGCCGCAGGCGGCCGCCTTCACGGATATAGGGCTTGTCGAGACGCTGACGCGACAGACCATCGACGGCGTAGCGAGTCTTGTCGCTGATCCACTCCTCGTTGATGTCCTCGTTCAGCCTGGGCAGGACGCGCAGGACCGCCGGACCCCGGCTGTCGACGCGGATGGCGCAGCCCAGGGCGTCCATCACATCGACGCTCTCGGTCTTTTTCAATTCCCAAGGTCGGGCGTTGAAGGCGTAGGGCTTGGAGGTGAGCGCGCCCACCGGGCAGAGGTCGATGACGTTGGCCGACAGTTCGCTGGCCACGGCCTTGTCGAGATAGGTCGTGATTTCAACGTCTTCGCCGCGGGAGATGAGACCGATGTCCGGCACGCCGGCCACTTCGGTGATGAAGCGGACGCAGCGGGTGCAC
>NZ_JAUSLW010000080.1 GCF_030645195.1 Phenylobacterium sp.
GACCAGGTGGCCGAGCCGATCCGGCGCTGGCAACGGCTCACGGTCTACACTCGGGCGGAGATGGAGGAGATTCTGGTCGACAAGCTGATCGCCACATCCGCGCGTCAGATCGGCATGTTCCTCGTCATCCTCTCCATCGTCAGCGCGGCAATCGTCGCCTTCATCATCTACACGCTGACGATGGGTAAAATCCGGGAGATCGCGGTGCTGAAGCTGATCGGCACACGCAACCGGACCATTTCGTTCATGATCCTGCAGCAGGCGCTTGGACTCGGCCTGATCGGCTTTGTCGTCGGTAAGATCGCCGCCACCGTCTGGGCCCCGATATTCCCCAAGTACGTCCTGTTGCTGTCCAGCGATTCCGTGCGCGGCTTCATCGCGGTCATGGTGATCTGCGCGATCGCCAGCCTGCTTGCCATCCGCGCCGCGCTTCGGATCGATCCCGCGGAGGCCATCGGTGGCTGACGGCATCCGCATCGACAATCTCGTCAAGACCTACGGGGAAGGCGAAACAGCGGTCCATGCGCTGCAGGGCGTTGACATGCATGTCGGGCCCGGAGAGGTCGTCGGCCTCATTGGACCGTCGGGGTCTGGCAAGAGCACCCTGCTCAAATGTCTAGGGGCGGTGATCGAGCCAACGTCCGGGCGGATGACGATCGGCGAGCAGACCATTTACGACAACGCATGGAAGATTCCTGATCTTCGGGCGCTGCGTCGTGACCGGATTGGCTTCATTTTTCAGTCGCCCTATCTGATCCCGTTTCTAGATGTGACCGACAATGTCGCCCTCTTGCCGATGCTCGCCGGCGTCACCAACGCCAAGGCCCGCGCCCAAGCGGTGGAGTTGCTCACGGCGCTCGATGTCGCCCATCGCGCCAAGGCCATGCCATCTCAGCTCTCAGGGGGAGAACAACAGCGCGTCGCCATCGCCAGGGCGCTGGTGAGCCGTCCCCCCGTGATCCTCGCCGATGAACCGACAGCGCCGCTCGATGGGGAACGAGCGCTGGCGGTGGTCAAGATCCTGAATGACATGGCGGCCCGCTACCAGACGGCGATCATCATCGTCACCCATGACGAGAAGATCATCCCCACGTTCAAGCGCCTCTATCACATCCGGGACGGCCGAACCCATGAGGAAGGCGGTCGAGCGGAACCGGCACCTTGACCTGGGCAAAGACTGCTCTTCGCACAGATGTCCGGTTCTCCGCCGGAAACCAAGTTCCGCTTCTGGCGCAGATCGGACATTGACCGAGGTCAGTTCTGCTTCCCGCCATTGCGGACGTCGGGAGGTGAGGTTCGTCGCAACCTCTGCATCGCACCCTCTCGAGCCCTCAAGTCGGTCCTCGTTTCGGCGAACCGGCGCGTAGCGCGTTTCGCGTGGGCTGCGTAATCTTACGGACCTCGCGCTGGTCGCCGGTTTCGTCTAAACGCCCCTCATGATCGCCTTCTGGATCGCCGCCGGCCTCATCTCCGCCGCCGCCGCCGGCCTTGTCCTGCACGCCGCCGCGCAAGCCGCGCGCAACGTTGGGTCCCAGGATCCGACGTTGGACCTCTATCGCCGCCAGCTCGGCGAGATCGACGACCTCGCCGACCGGGGCCTGATCGCCGAGGGCGAGCGCAAGGGCGCCCATGCCGAGGCCGCGCGGCGCCTGCTCCACGCCGCCGACGCCACGGCCCGGCCCTGGACCGCCGACACCGGCCTGCGCAAGCCGGTCCTGGCCGTGGCCGCCGTCACGCCGCTGATCGCGCTTGGCCTCTATTTCTGGGTCGGCTCCCCGGGCTTCGCCGACCAGACCTTCAAGTCCCGGCTGGCCGCCTGGCGGGCCACCGATCCGGCCGCGCTGTCCGCGCCGGAGATGGCCGCGGTCCTCCAGACCATGACCGTGGAGCGGCCCAAGGACCCCGAGGGCTTCCGCTACCTGGCCATGGCCCACGCCGCCTCCGACAACCCCTCGGCCGCCGCCCGCGCCTTGCGCCGCGCCATCACCCTCGATCCCAAGCGCCCCGACCTCTGGAGCCTGCTGGGGGAGGCACTGGTGGCCCAGGGCGGCGGCGAGGTCACCCCCCAGGCCCAGCGCGCCTTCGAACGCGCCCTGAGCCTCGACCCCAAGGCCGTCACCCCGCGCTTCCACCTGGCCCGCGCCCGCATCGCGGCGGGCGACAAGGCCGGCGGCGTCGCCGCCTGGCGCGCCCTGCAGGCCGACCTGCCGATGACCGACCCCCGCCGCGGCGCCCTGGCATCCGCCATCTCCCAGGCCGAGAACGCCCCGGCGCCCGCCGCGCCGGCCATGCCGCAGATGGACGCCATCCGCGGCATGGTCGCCGGCCTCGCCGCCAGGCTGGAGGCCAACCCCAGTGACGGCGAGGGCTGGGTGCGGCTGGTGAGGTCCTACGCCGTGCTTGGCGACACCGAGAAGCGCGACACGGCCCTGGCCACCGCCCGCAAGCGGTTCGCCGCTGATCCCGACCTGCTCCAGGCCCTCGACGCGGCCGCCAAGACGGAACCCATGACATGAGCGGCTGGCTGCCCAAGTCCCCCAAGGCGCGCCGCCGCCTGACCCTGCTGGCGGCCATCGCGCCGGTCCTGGCGCTCGCCGTCGGCCTCACCCTGTGGGGCCTCTCGGACTCCATCTCCTTCTTCTACACCCCCAGCCAGGCCGACGCCGCCAAGCCGCCCGCCGGCCGCACCCTCCAGCTGGGCGGGCTGGTGGAGGCGGGCAGCGTGGTCAAGCACCCTGACGGCCGGGTGGAGTTCACCGTCCGCGACTCCCTCGCCGCCGACCGCATCGTCTTCCAGGGCGACCTGCCCGACCTGTTCCGCGAGGGGCAGGGCATCGTCGCCACCGGCGCCTACCGCGAGGACGGCGTCTTCCAGGCCAAGCAGGTCCTGGCCAAGCACGACGAACGCTACATGCCCCGCGAGGTCTCCAAGGCGTTGAAGGAACAGGGCGAGTGGCGCGGCGACGGCGAAAAGCCCGGCTACGACGCGCCCCGGAAGTCCCCCGTCACATGATCGCCGAGACCGGCGCCTTCGCCCTGATCCTCGCCCTGGTGCTGTCCCTGGCCCAGGTCGTCCTGTCCGTGGCCGGCCGCTGGCGGCGCGCCAGCGTTCTGGCCGGCGCCGGCGCCGGAGCGGCGCTCGCGGCCTTCGCCTGCGTCGCCGTGGCCTTCGCCGCCCTGATGCACGCCTTCGTCACCTCCGACTTCTCGGTGGCCAATGTCACGGCCAACTCCCACACCGAAAAGCCCATGCTCTACAAGGTGGCCGGAACCTGGGGCAGCCACGAGGGCTCCATGCTGCTCTGGTGCCTGGCCCTGACCGGCTTCGGCGCCGCGGTCGCGGGCTTCAGGCGCGGCCTGCCGCCGGGCCTCAAGGCGGTCACCGTGGCCACCCAGGGCGCCATCGGCACGGTGTTCCTGGCCTATACGGTCTTGGCCTCCAACCCCTTCCAGCGCCTGGCCCAGATCCCCATCGAGGGCCGCTCCCTGAACCCCCTGCTGCAGGACCCGGCGCTCGCCTTCCACCCGCCCGCCCTCTATGCGGGCTATGTCGGCATGTCGGTGGTCTTCTCGCTGGCCGTCGGCGCCCTGGTGGAGGGGCGCGCCGACGCCGCCTGGGCCCGCTGGGTCCGGCCCTGGACCCTGATGGCCTGGAGCCTGCTCACCGTCGGCATCACGCTCGGCGCCTTCTGGGCCTATTACGAGCTCGGCTGGGGCGGCTGGTGGTTCTGGGACCCGGTGGAGAACGCCAGCTTCATGCCCTGGCTGATCGCCACGGCCCTGCTGCATTCGGCTATCGTCACCGAAAAGCGCGGCGCCCTGGCCGGCTGGACCGTCTTCCTGGCGCTCGCGGCCTTCACCTTCTCCATGCTGGGCGCCTTCCTGGTGCGCTCGGGCGTGCTCACCAGCGTCCACGCCTTCGCCGTCGACCCGACCCGGGGCGTCCTGCTGCTGATGATCCTGGGCGCCACGGCGGGCGCCGGCTTCGCCCTCTTCGCCTGGCGCGCCCCGGCGCTCAGCCCCGGCGGCGTCTTCGCCCCCGTCAGCCGCGAGAGCGCGCTCGTGCTCAACAACATCCTGCTGGCGGCGGCCACGGTCACGGTCCTGCTGGGCACCCTCTATCCCCTGATCCGCGAGGCGGCGACCGGCGAGGCGATCTCGGTGGGCCCGCCCTTCTTCAACCTGACCTTCACCCCGCTGATGGCCGCCCTGCTGATCCTGCTGCCGGCCGGGCCCCTGCTGGCCTGGAAGCGGGCCGACGCGCTCGGCGTCGCCCAGCGCCTGTGGGTCGCGGCCCTGATCGCCGCCGCCTGCGGCCTGCTGGCCTTCGCCGTCGTCAGCCCCCGCAAGGCGCTGGCCAGCGCCGGCCTCGGCCTCGGCGCCTGGCTGATCCTCGGCGCCCTGGTGGAGCTGGCCGAGCGCACCCGGGCCTTCCGCGGTTCGGCCGCCGAGACCTGGCGGCGGCTCACCGGCCTGCCGCGCGGCGCCTGGGGCATGACGCTGGCCCATGCCGGCCTGGGGATCTTCGTCCTGGGCGCCTGTTTCGAGACCGGCTGGAAGGCCGAGGCCGCCGAGACCCTGGTCATCGGCGGACATCTGAACGTCGGCGCCTACGAGCTGACCCTGGACGCCATCCAGGGTGTCGACGGCCCCAACTTCGACGCCGAGCGGGCGGTGATCTCGGCTCGCAAGGCCGGCGCCCTGATCTGCGCGCCCCGGCCCGAGCGCCGCTTCTACCCCGCCGGCGGCCAGACCACCTCGGAGGTGGCCATCTGCACCCTGGGCGCCAGCCATCTCTATGTCGTGCTGGGGGAACGCCGCCCCGGCGAGGTCTGGCTGGTGCGGGCCTATTGGAACCCCTGGGCCCTGCTGATCTTCCTAGGCCCCGGCGTCATGGCGCTCGGCGGCCTGATCTCGCTCTCCGACCGCCGGTTGCGGCTGGCCGTGGGCCGCCGCGCGGCCGCCGCATGAGGAAGCTTCTCGCCATCCTGGCGGCGGTCTTCTGCATCGCCGCGGCCTCCGACCCGGCCGAACGCCTGGCCGATCCCGCCCAGGAGGCCCGCGCCCGAGCCCTGTTCAGCGAGGTCCGCTGCCTGGTCTGCCAGAACGAGTCCATCGACGACTCCCAGGCCGAGCTGGCCTCCGACCTGCGCCGCCTGGTCCGCGACCAGATCAAGGCCGGCAAGTCCGACGACCAGGTGAAGGCCTATCTCACCGACCGCTATGGCGAGTTCGTCCTGCTCAAGCCGAGCTTCTCCTGGGGCAATGCGGCCCTGTGGGGCGCCCCCTTCCTGGTGGTGGGTCTCGGGGTCTGGCTGCTGGCGCGGAACCTTCGCGCGCCCCGCCCGTCCTCCGAACTGTCGGAGGAAGAGGCCGCCCGTCTGGCCGATCTCGCCGACGATGATCAGACGTGACACGATTGCGCCCAATATCGGTCGCCTTGCTGCGCGCAGCGTGACCTAAACGTAACTTGCGCGGCGCTTGCGCTGTAAGGCATCGAACCTAGGTTGTTGGTGACCCGCAAGGGCCCACAGGGAAATTGAAGGCATATGACCTCGAAGAAGAACGGTTATCTCTGGGGCGCCCTGGCCGGCGTCAGCATCGCGACCGCGGCCGTGGCCGGCGCCAGCGTCGGCAAGCCGGTCGCCGACCGCGTCGACCAGTCGATGCTCATCCGGGCCTCGACCGCCCCGATCTTCGCCCCGCCGCCGGGCGCGCCGCTCTCCTTCGCCGACATCTTCGAGAAGGTCTCCCCCGCGGTGGTCTCCATCAACGTCACCTCAAAGGTCGACGCCGCGGCCCTGCGCCGCCAGATCCCGGGTCTGCCCTTCGACATCGTGCCCCGCGCCGCGCCCGACGGCGAGGACGGCGAGGGCGCCCAGCAGGGCCAGCCGCGCCTGCCCAACCAGCAGTCCTCCGGCTCGGGCTTCTTCATCTCGCCCGACGGCTACATCGTCACCAACAACCACGTCGTGGAGAACGCCGACGAGATCAAGGTCGTGCTCAAGGACGAGCGCGAGCTGGACGCCGTCGTGGTGGGTCGCGACGAGGGCACCGACCTGGCGGTCCTCAAGGTCAAGGGCTCCGGCTTCTCGTTCGTCAACTTCGAGAACGCCGCCAAGCCCCGGGTCGGCGACTGGGTGATCACCGTCGGCAACCCCTTCGGCCTGGGCGGCACCGCCACGGCCGGCATCATCTCGGCCTATGGCCGTGACATCGGCGAGACCTTCGTCGACTACATCCAGATCGACGCCCCCATCAACCGGGGCAATTCCGGCGGCCCGACCTTCGACATCTATGGCCGGGTGATCGGGGTCAACACCGCGATCTTCTCGCCCTCGGGCGGCTCGGTGGGCATCGGCTTCGCCATCCCCGCCGACGTGGCCGACGCCATCACCAAGCAGCTGATCGCCGGGGGCAAGATCACCCGGGGCTATATCGGCGCCTCGATCCAGAACTTCACCTCCGAGATGGCCGAGGCCCAGGGCATGGCCGGTCAGAAGGGCGCCATCGTCGCCGACCTGGTCCCCGGCGGGCCCTCGGCCAAGGCCGGCCTCGTCCCCGGCGACGTGGTGGTGGCGGTTAACGGCGTGAAGGTGCGAACCTCATCGGAGCTGACCCGCGAGGTCGCCAAGGCCCGGGCCGGCGACGTCCTGCACGTCGAGGTCCTGCGCGACGGCAGTCGCAAGACCGTCGACATCCGCTCGGGCGTCCGCCCGACGGAGAAGGAGCTGGCCTCCAACGACAATTCCGGCTCGCCCCGCGCGCCGGGCGCCGAGGGCGGCCCCGCCGTCCAGCTCCCGGCCGTGCTCGGCCTGAAGCTCGCGCCCCTGGACGACGCCGCCCGTCGCCGCCTCAACATCGAGGGCCCCGTGCGCGGCGTGGTGGTGGACAGCGTCGACCAGTCGTCGGACGCCGCCCAGCGCGGCCTGCGCAAGGGCGACGTCATCACCCAGGCCGGCGGCCGGCCGGTGACCAGCGCCTCGGAGTTCTCCGCCGCCGTGGACGTCGCCAAGAAGGGCGGCCGTCCCAGCATCCTGGTGGGCGTCCTGCGCGCCGGCCGCACCACCTTCCTGCCGATCAAGGTTTCCGGCTAATCTCCGGAAACTGATTTGGGGGTACGGCATGCGCATTCTGATCGTTGAGGACGACCTTGAGGCGGCCGAGGCCATGGACCGCGGCCTCACCGAGGGCGGCCACGCCTGCGTCCGCGCCGCCGACGGGGAGGAGGGCCTCAAGGCCGCCCGCGACGGCGAGTTCGACGTGATGATCGTCGACCGCATGATGCCCAGGATGGACGGGGTCACCCTGGTGGAGACCATCCGCCGCGAGGGCGACCAGACCCCGGTCCTGTTCCTCTCCGCGCTCGGCGAGATCAACGACCGCGTCGCGGGCCTCAAGGCGGGCGGCGACGACTATCTGGTCAAGCCCTACGCCTTCGCCGAGCTCAGCGCCCGGGTCGAGGCCCTGTCGCGCCGCCGCGAGACCGGCTCGGTCCAGACCCTGCTGCGGGTCGGCGAGCTGGAGATGGACCTCATTGGCCGCTCGGTGCACCGCCAGGGCAAGGAGATCGACCTCCAGCCCCGCGAATTCCAGCTGCTGGAATTCCTGATGCGCCACGCCGGCCAGTCGGTGACCCGCACCATGCTGCTGGAGAAGGTCTGGGAATACCACTTCGACCCCCAGACCAACGTCATCGACGTCCACGTCTCCCGCCTGCGCTCGAAGATCGACAAGGGCTTCGACCGCGCCATGCTGCAGACCGTCCGCGGGGCGGGCTACCGCCTGGAGCCGTAGGGGGCGGCCAATTGGACGTTCTGATCCCAACCATCTTTCCCTTCTCCCCTTGCGGGAGAAGGTGGCCGGTCGGAGACCGGTCGGATGAGGGGTCGATGGACACCTCAAGCAAACCCACTCCGTCATCCCGGCCGCAGCGAAGCGGAGAGCCGGGACCCAGGAGCCCAGCCCAGTCACCTGGGTCCCGGGTCTCCCTCCGGTCGCCCGGGATGACGGATGTTGTTCTGAGAACGCAGCGCGACCCCTCATCCGTCGCGCCTTCGCGCGACACCTTCTCCCGCAAGGGGAGAAGGACCGCGCACGCCCAGAGGCCTTTCTGATGTCCCCCGGGCTGCGCCTTCCGCGGATGTTCCGCACGACGCCGTTCCGGCTGACCCTGCTGTTCCTGGCCCTGTTCGGGGCCGCGGCCAGCGCCTTCCTGGCCTATATCTATGTCGCCACCGCCGGGGAGGCGACGCGGCGCACCGACCAGGACATCACCCGTGAGATGAACTCGCTCGTCGCCGCCTATGACCGGGCCGGCGTCGACGCGGTCAACCAGTCCCTCATCGAGCGGGCGGCCAGCGAGCGGCCCTTCCTCTACCTGCTGATGAAGCCCGACGGCACGCGGATCTCCGGCTCCATCGCCGAGTCCCCCCTGGAGGACATCAACGCCGTCCCGGCCCGCGCCAGCTTCTCGGTCACCGATTTCGACGCGCAAGGGCGGCCCATCAAGCACCCGGCCCGCGGCTTCCAGGAGCACCTGAAGGGCGGGGAGATCCTGTTCGTCGTCGCCGACGTCAGCGTAGACCCGGCCTATGTGGGCTAGATCGTCAACGCCCTGCGCGGCGCGGGCACCTTGGTGGTGGTCCTGGGCCTGCTGGGGGGCGTGCTGGTCAGCCGCAATGTCAGCCGCAGCATGGCCGGCCTCACCGACGTGGTCACCGCCGTGCGCAACGGCGACCTGGCCGCCCGCGCCCCGGTGCGCGGAACCCGCGACGAGTTCGACGAACTGGCCGCCGGCCTCAACGAGATGCTCGACCGGCTGGAGCGCTCCATGGCCGGCCACCGCCACGCCGGCGACGCGATCGCCCACGACCTGCGCTCGCCGCTCACCCGCCTGCGCGCCCGGCTGGAGGTGGCCTATCTCGACGTCGAGGCCGGCAAGGGCGACCCGGAACAGGCCCTGGCCCAGGCCCTGGAGGACACCGACGGGGTGCTGAAGACCTTCGGCGCGGTGCTGGCCATCGCCCGCCTGCAGGCCGCCGGCCAGGCCCCCGACCAGATCCTCTTCGACCCCGCCCAGCTCGCCGCCGACATCGCCGAGCTTTATGAACCGCTGTGCGAGGACAAGGGCCTCGACTTCCAGGCTGAGATGGCCGACGGCCTCCAGGCCCGCGGCAATCAGGAGTTCCTGGCCCAGGCGCTCGCCAACCTGCTCGACAACGCCGTGAAATACACCCCCTCCGGCGGCGCCATCATGCTGCGCGTGCGCCGCCGCTCTTCCGGCGAGATCGAATTCTCGGTCACCGACACCGGCCCCGGCGTGCCGGAGGAGGA
>NZ_JAUSLW010000094.1 GCF_030645195.1 Phenylobacterium sp.
AGATCGGCCGGACTTCGGCCAGGGCCTGGCGCGTCCAGGCGACGATTTGGCTTGCGCTCATTGCGCTAGCGACGCTGCGTCGGGCGCGCGATTGGCCGTGCTGCAGGCGGGACATGAACTGGCGCATGGCCTAGCCCTTGATCTTGCGCAGGCCCATCACGTCGAGGGCCAGCTTTTCGTAGAAAGGCTCGCTCTCGCCGCGCTTGATCTTGCTCAGGAAGTACTTTTCGAAGGCCACCTTGGCCAAGTGGACCCACTTGCCCTCGGCCGCCCAGTTGACGTTGCGCGGCGGGATCTGCGGCTGGGCGACGAACGCGACGCCGCCATCCCCGAAATCGGCCAGGCAGAAGGCGTTCCAGGTCGCCTCGTTGGTGGCCGCCTGCCCGTCCAGGATCTGACCCAGGTTCTTGGCGATGGCGGTCACCATGCTCTCGATCATGAAGCCGGTCTTGGGCACGCCAACCGGAACCGGGGTCTTTCCCGTCGGCGCGATGGCCACGCAGACCCCGAGCGCGAAGACATTGGGGAAGGTCGGGTTGCGCTGGTGCTTGTCGACAACGATGAAGCCGCGCGGATTGGTCAGGCCGTCGATCCCGCGCACCGCGGCAACGCCACGGAACGCCGGCAGCATCATGGAAAAAGTGAAGGGCAGGTCGTGGGTGGTCTTGACCGATCCGTCCTCGGCGATCTCCTCGACGTGCATCAGCCCGGGCTCGACAGACGTCACCTTGGCGTTGGTGACCCATTTGATGTGCCGGTTGCGCATCTCGCTCTCGAGCAGGCCCTTGGTGTCGCCGACCCCATCCAGGCCCAGGTGGCCGATATAGGGTTCGGAGGTGACGAAGGTCATCGGCACCCGATCGCGGAGCTTGCGGCGCTTGAGCTCGGTGTCGAGGAGCATGGCGAACTCGTAGGCCGGGCCGAAGCAGGAGGCGCCCTGCACGGCGCCCACCACGATGGGGCCCGGGGCCTCGACGAACCGGTCGAAGGCGGCCGCCGCCATCTCGGCGTGATCGACATGGCATACCGACTGAGTGAAGCCGCCGTGCGGCCCCAGGCCCGGAATTTCGTCGAAGGCCAGCTCAGGGCCGGTGGCGATCACCAGATAGTCGTAGTCCAGGACCGCACCGTCATTGAGCTCGATCCGGTTGTCGGCCGGGGACACCTTCTTGGCGCCGACCCCGGTGAAGGCGACGCCGCGCTTCTTGAACACCGGCGGCAGCTTGACCTCGATCGCGTCGCGCTTGCGCCAGTGGACGGCGACCCAGGGGTTGGACGGCACGAAGTGGAAGACGTCGCCCTGCGAGACGACGCTGACCTCGGCCCGGTCGCCGACGGCGTCCTTGATCTCGAAGGCGGCAATGGCGCCGCCCAGTCCGGCGCCCAGGATCACGATTCTCGGCTTGGCCACGGTCAGTCTCCTCCAACGGCGCTCTCGTGACGGAAGCCTCGACCCCATCGGGGCGGCGGGCTTTGATATCGATCACGTCGGCGCGCGAGCGGCCCCTCTAGGGTCTCGCCTTGATGGCTTGACTTTATATGCGACAGTCTGCATATGCGCAACTATGAATTTACTGGCCGCCCTAAGGAGCCTCGTCATGTTCGCCGCACCCAAGACCAAGGACCTCACCCCGCAACAGGTGAAGGCTGATCTCGACGCCCACGCCATCCTGCTGATCGACGTGCGCGAGCCCGCGGAATTCGCCGCCGAACGCATTCACGGCGCCCTCAACTTCCCGCTCTCGACCTTCGACCCCAGCGTCCTGCCGGCGGCGGGCGACAGGCTGATGGTCCTGCAGTGCGGCTCGGGCAAACGCTCGGCCACGGCGATCGACCGCTGCCAGAAGGCCGGCCACGCCATCGACTCCCACCTGGCCGGCGGCATCATGGCCTGGAAGGCGGCGGGCCTGCCGACGGTCACCCTCGACAGCGACACCGGCTCGGTCCGCGACCGCGCCTAATCACAGACACCGGGAGGGCGAACCATGGCGGCACGGCCGTATCTGATCGGAGCCTTGGGCGCGGCCCTGCTGCTGGGCGCCTGCGGCGAAACCACGCCGACGCCCCCCGTCGCCAAGAGCGCGCCCGTGGCCGGACGGCTGACGATCCGCAGCCAGCCGATCGCCGACCTGAAGCCCGTGCCGGGCACGCTCACCACCCGCGACATGGCCGAGGCCCGGGCGCGGATCTCGGGTCTGCTGGTGAGCCTGGAGGTCAAGGAGGGCGACATCGTCCGCCAGGGCCAGCTCATCGCCCGGGTCAAGGACGACCGCCTGACCCTGCAGACGGGCGCCTTCGACGCCCAGACCGCCGCCGCCGCCGCCGAGGCCGCCCGGGCCCGCGCCGATCTCGCCCGCACTCGCACCCTCTTCAACCAGGGCGTCTACGCCCAGGCCCGCCTCGATCAGGTGGAGGCCCAGGCCAAGGCCGCGGAGGCCAACCTCGCCGCGGCCCGCGCCCAGCGCGCCGCCAGCGCCGAACTCGGCGCCCAGGGCGCGATCCTGGCGCCCGCCGCCGGACGGGTCCTGATCGCCAACGTGCCCATCGGCTCGGTGGTCATGGCGGGCCAGTCTGTCGCCCGCATCACCGCCGGCCCCATGGTCGTCCGGGTCGAACTGCCCGAGGGCCAGGCCCGCGCCCTGAAGGTCGGCGACGTCGTCCAGCTGGCGGCCGAGGATCTGCGTGGGATCGCCACCGCCGGCGCCATCACCCAGGTCTATCCCTCGATCACCGCCGGCCAGGCCACCGCCGACATCACCGCCCCCGGCCTGCCCCAGGATCTGATCGGCCAGCGCGTGCGCGCCCGGGTCAAGATCGGCGAGCGCCAGGCCCTGGTGGCGCCGCGGGCCTATGTCTCCACCCGCTTCGGGGTCGACTATGTCCGCCTGATTCGGGCCGACGGCACGGTCTCCGAGACACCCGTCCAGACCACCGCCGGGCCCACGGCCGACACGGTGGAGATCCTTTCCGGACTTCGCCCCGGCGACGTCCTGACCCCTGCGGGGACGGTGCGATGAACCTCGGCCTCTCCGGACGGCTGACAAGGGCCACCATCCGCTCGCCCCTGACGCCGCTCTTCCTGCTGGCCGCCATCGCCGTCGGCCTGCTGGCGCTCGCCTCCATCCCCCGGGAGGAGGAGCCGCAGATCAGCGTGCCCATGGTGGACATCATGGTCTCAGCGCCGGGCCTGCGCGCGCCGGACGCCGTGGAGCTGGTGGGCAAGCCCCTGGAGACCATCGTCAAGAGCGTGGCCGAGGTGGAGCACGTCTACACCTTCGCCGACGACAACCAGGTCATGGTCACCGCCCGCTTCAAGGTCGGCGTCGATCCCGACGCTGCGGCGGTCCGCATCCACGAGAAGGTGCGCGCCAACTACGACCGCATCCCGGCCGGCATTCCCGAACCCCTGATCCAGACCCGGGGCATCAACGACGTCCCGAGCCTGGTCCTGACGCTCTCCCCCAAGCCCGGCGCGGCCGGCCAGTGGACCGACCAAGCGCTCTATGAACTGGCGGGCAAGCTGCGCACCGAGGTGGCCAAGGTCGACGATGTCGGCCTGACCTTCATCGTCGGCGGCCGGCCCCAGGAGATCCGGGTCGAGCCCGATCCCGCCAAGCTCGCCCTGCACGGCGTCTCCCTGGGCGGGCTGATGGACACCATCCGCCAGGCCAACCGCGCCTTCCCCGCCGGCCAGGTGCGCAATGGCGGCCAGGCCGTCGACGTCACCGCCGGCCGCACCCTGACCGACGCCACCGAGATCGGCCTGCTGGCCCTGCCCTCCGCCAAGGGCGAGACCGTCTATGTCCGCGACGTGGCCCAGGTGGTGATGGCGCCGCGCGAGGACCAGGCCCGCGCCTGGCGCTATGCGCGAACCGTCCAGGGCTGGAGCGAGGCGCCGGCCGTCAGCCTGGCCATCGCCAAGCGCAAGGGCGCCAACGCCGTCGTCGTCTCCCACGCGGTCCTCGCCCGCGTCGAGGCCCTGAAGGGGACCCTGCTGCCCGACAGCCTGAGCGTCGCGGTCACCCGAGACTATGGCGAGACCGCCAACGAAAAGGCCAACGAGCTTCTGTTCCACCTGGGCCTGGCCACCATCTCCATCGTCATCCTGATCGGCTTCGCCATCGGCTGGCGGGAAGCCGCGGTGACCGCCGTGGTCATCCCCACCACCATCCTGCTGACCCTCTTCGCGTCAAACCTGATGGGCTACACCATCAACCGGGTCAGCCTGTTCGCCCTGATCTTCTCCATCGGCATCCTCGTCGACGACGCGATCGTCATGATCGAGAACATCGCCCGCCACTGGGCGATGGCCGACGGACGCAGCCGGATCGACGCCGCCGTCGAGGCCGTAGCCGAGGTGGGCAACCCCACCGTGGTGGCGACCCTCACGGTGGTCTCCGCCCTGCTGCCGATGTTGTTCGTCTCGGGCCTAATGGGCCCCTACATGGCGCCGATCCCGGTCAACGCCTCGGCCGCCATGGTCTTCTCCTTCTTCGTGGCCGTGGTCATCGCGCCTTGGCTGATGGTCCGCTTCGCCCGCAAGACGCTCGATGCAGGTCATGGCCACCACGGCGAAGGCAAGCTGGGCGCGGTCTATCGCAAGGTCGCCGGCCGGGTGATCGCCACCCGCCGCAGCGCCTGGACCTTCCTGATCGCCGTGGGCCTGGCCACCCTGGTGGCCTGCGCCATGTTCGCCACCAAGACGGTGACCGTGAAGCTCCTGCCCTTCGACAACAAATCCGAGCTGCAGGTGGTGCTGGACATGCCGGAGGGGACCTCGCTGGAGGCCACCGAGCGGACCCTGGCCGACGCCGCGGTGATCACCCGGGCCCTGCCGGAGGTCACCGCCATCGACGCCTATGCCGGCACGGCCTCGCCCTTCAACTTCAACGGCCTGGTGCGGCACTACTACCAGCGCAACAAGCCGGAGATGGGCGACCTCTCCGTCGCCCTGGCGCCCAAGGACGACCGCCATCGCAACAGCCACGCCATCGCCCTCGACCTGCGCCGCAAGCTGGCCGCGATCGCCCTGCCCGCCGGCGCGGCGATCAAGGTGGTGGAGGCGCCCCCGGGACCGCCGGTGATGGCCACCCTGCTGGCCGAGGTCTATGGCCCCGACGCCAAGACCCGGCGCGCCGTGGCCGAACAGGTCAAGGCGACCTTCCACTCCGTGCCCTACATCGTCGACATCGACGACAGCTACGGCCAGCCGCGGCCGGGCCTGCGCCTGGTTCCCGACCGCGATCGCCTGGAGGCCCTGAAGGTCAGCGACCGCGATGTCTACGACTCCATCGCCGCGGCCCTGGGCGGCCAGGTGGTGGGCTATGCCCATCGCGGCGAGGGCCGCGATCCCCTGGAGATCTCCGTGCGCCTGCCGCAGTCCGCCCGGAGCTGGGGTGAAGGGCTCTCGGCCCTGCCGGTGGCGGTCTCGCAAGGGTCCGGCCGGCTGGTGGCCCTGGACGAGGTGGTCACCGCCTCGCAGGAAGCCGGCGCGACCCACATCTTCCGCCGCGACGGCCGCGACGTCGACATGATCATGGGCGAACTCGCCGGGGCCTATGAGGCGCCCATCTACGGCATGATGGCGGTGGACAAGGCCATCCGCCAAGCCGACTGGAAGGACGTCCCCAAGCCCGATATCCGCATGCACGGCCAGCCGACCGACGAGAGCCGGCCCACGGTGCTGTGGGACGGCGAATGGGAGATCACCTGGGTGACCTTCCGCGACATGGGCGCGGCCTTCGGGGTGGCGATCCTCGGCATCTACGTCTTGGTGGTGGCCCAGTTCAAAAGCTTCCGCCTGCCCCTGGTGATCCTGACGCCGATCCCGCTGACCCTGGTGGGGATCGTCATCGGCCACATCCTGTTCCAGGCGCCCTTCACCGCCACCTCGATGATCGGCTTCATCGCGCTCGCCGGCATCATCGTACGAAACTCGATCCTGCTGGTGGACTTCATCCGCCACAGCCAGACGGAAGGCCGCGCCCTGCGCGAGGTGCTGCTGGAGGCCGGGGCCATCCGCTTCAAGCCCATCGTGCTGACGGCGGCGGCGGCCATGATCGGGGCGGCCGTGATCCTGACCGACCCGATCTTCCAGGGCCTGGCGATCTCGCTGCTGTTCGGCCTGGCCTCCTCGACCCTACTCACCGTCCTGGTCATCCCGGCGATCTATGTGGTGCTGCGCGATGACGGCCGGCCGGCCAAGGCGGGGTGATCGCCTTGATCCTGCCTGCGCACATTCTGAGTTGAGCAGATGACCGACGACCTCCTGCCCCGCCCCTCCTCCGGCGAGCTCTCGCAGCTGGAAGGCAGCGCCCAATCGGCGGCGCGCCTGCTCAAGCTGCTGGCCAACGAGCAGCGCCTGCTGCTGCTCTGCCGCCTGATCGAGGGCGAGGCCTCGGTGGGAACCCTCTCCGCCCACGCCCGGATGGCCCAGTCAGCGACCTCGCAGCACCTGGCCAAGATGCGCGCCGAGGGCCTGGTGGAGACGCGCCGCGACGCTCAGACCATCTTCTACCGGCTGGCCGATCCCGCGGCGATGCGGGTCCTGGGTCTGCTGTGCGACATCTACAGCCATGAGGCCGCGACCGCTTAGGCGGGCGCGGCGGCTTCCTTCTCGATCAGGGTCAGGGCCTCGAGCATGAGGTCGCGCATGGCCTGGCTCGCCGCCTCGGCATCACCGGCCAGGATCGCTTCGGCGACCCGCTGGTGATCCGACACGCTGGCCAGGCGGGCGCCCTTGCGGCGGCTGGTGAGCCGGATGGACGTGCGCAGGGCCACGTCGATCAGGTCCCGCATCTGGGTCAGGAACCGGTTGCCGCTGGCCCGCAGGATGGCGACGTGGAAAGCGATGTCGGACTCCAGAGGATCGTCCTCGCCCCGCTCGGCGGCCTTCATCCGGTCCAGGGCCGCGGCGATGCTGGCCTTGGCCTCGGGCCCCGCCAGCCGCGCGGCCATGGAGGCGGCCAAGGGTTCGATGGCCAGCCGCACCTGGGTGAACTCCAGCAGCAGGGTCGGCGAGAACTTGCGCTCCAGGAACCAGCGCAGCACGTCGGGATCCAGCAGGTTCCAGTTGCTCTCCGGCTCGACCCAGGTGCCCTGGCGCGGACGGGCGTTGAGCAGGCCCTTGGTGGTCAGCATCTTGACCGCCTCGCGCAGCACGCTGCGGCTCACCCCCAGGCGTCGGCAAAGCTCCGCCTCGATGGGAAAGGGGTTCTGGGCGCCATAGACGCCGCAGACGATCTCCTGACCCAGGCGCTGAACGATATCGTGGGTGAAGCTGCGGCCGTGGCTCGTCCTCATCGGCGGGCCGCCTCCGCCAGCGCATCGCGCGCGACCGTGTCAGCGTGCGAGATAGGACACCTCCTCCAGGATCGCAGCCCCGCCGCGGTTCAGGCTGTCACGCTCTAGACCCTGACCGTTTCAGATGGACCCATCTGAAACGGTCAGGGTCTAGATTCAAAACATGAGAGCACGTCGGGCGGCGGAACCGGTATCCACTTCCGCCTGACATGCTCTAGTGGGAGATCAGCAGGGCCGCGGGGGGATCGCGCAGCAGGTCGTGGGACACCCCGCCCAGCACCAGCTCCTGCATGCGCGGCCGGCCATAGAGCCCCATGACCACCAGGTCGGCCCTGAGGGCCTTGACCTGCCGGCGCAAGACCTCGGCGGCGGAGATGTCGTCGCTGGGGTCGACGATCAGCTTGGCCTTCAGGCCGTGCCGCTCCAGGTGGCGCTGCAGCGCCCCATCGGGGCCGCCTTCGCCGTGGGGCGAGACCACCAGCACATGGACCTCGTCGGCGGTCATCAGGAAGGGCATGGCGTCGCGCAGGGCCCGGGCCGACTCGCGCGTGCCTTTCCAGGCCACCAGGATCTTGGCGCCGACATGGGGCGAGCCACCCTGCTCGCCGACCACCAGCACCGGGCCGCCGCTGGCCAGGCCGAGATCGGCGGCCGAGACCTTGTTCGTGCCTAGGGCGGCCGTGGCCGCCGGGGGCATGACCGTCAGGTCGAAGCGCCGGGCATAGGCGATCAGGGCGCCGTCATAGTCCCCGTCGATCACCTGCCAGTCGGAAACCACGCCGGCCTCGGAGGCGGCGCGCTCGAAGCGCTCCCGGGCGTCCTCCGAAGCCTTCAGGGTCGCCGCGGCATGCTCCTTCAGCAGACGATCGATGTCGGAGGGCGACATGTAGGCCATGGCGTCGGCCGCCATGTAGTTCTGGAAGAACTCGCTCTTCAGGAACACGCCCGTCAGCTGCGCCTGGAACTTGGCCGCCAATCCCGCGGCAGTAATGGCGCGCGCCGCCGAGGCCGGAGTTTCATCGATCTGCACGAGAATGTCGCGGTAGGTCATGGGTTGGTCCTCCAATGACCGCAAGTTGTGGCCCCTAGCGTACGGCCCCGCTTTGACAGGGGTCAACTGCCCCGGGGTGGCTAGTGCGAGAGGAAGATCGGAACCGTGGGGTCGTGCAGCATCCGCTCGGTGGCGCCGCCGAGGATCAGCTCTCGCAGGCGCGAATGGCCATAGGCGCCCATGACGAACAGGTCGGGGGACTTCTCCTCCAGATAGCGGTCCAGCACCGGGCCGATGGCGTGGCCCTTGGCGTCGACCTCGTCCACCACCGCCTTCACGCCATGGGTCGCCAGGTGCCGCACGGCCTCGGCGCCCAGGCCGGAGGTGGCGGAGGGCTTTTCGTTGACGATGGTCAGGATCCTGACCTGCTTGGCCCGGACCAGGATCGGCAGGGCGTCGGCCATGGCGCGGGCGGCGAAACGGCTGCCGTCCCAGGCCACCACCACGGTCCCAAGCTCATCGCCCTTGCCGACGGTCCCGGACTTGAACACCAGGGCGGGGCGGCCGGAACTGAAGATCACCCGCTGCGCCACCTCTCCCTGGCCATCATATTTCCCCGCCAGCGGGACAATGCAGACGTCCCGTGTCCGGGCCCGACGCGCGACATGCTCGGCCAGTTCGTGGATATGGACCCGTTCGATCACGGCGTCGGCCGCCAGGCCGGCCTGGGCCGCGGCCTTGGAGAAGTGCTCGGTCCGGGTCCGGCAGGCCTCCAGGCTCCTGGCCTCCTCTTCGGCGGCCAGGGCGGTCAGACCCACCAGCTGTTCGGCCAGGAGGTTGGACTTCACCGGGATCGCCACCTGTAGGGCCAGGGCCGTGACCTTGCCCCCGAGCCTGGCGGCGAGTGTGAGGGCCTCATCGACCGTCTCCAGGGGCGTGGGGTCGGGATAGGAGTCGATGTGCAGCAGAATGTCAGCGAGGGCCATGGAACGCTCCATCAGATAAGACGTCTTCATCCCAGCTTGTATGCCGACTCGCTTTGATGTCGCTCAAGGTCGGGCGCAGGCTCGCCGAAGGCGCTTGATCCCCATCAAGGCGAGCGCATGCTCAGCGTCCAGGATGCTGGCCCGTGGAGATGAAGATGCCCGCCGAGACCCCAGAGCCCGCGAAGCTGCCGCACCCGGTCCGCGATGGCCTGGGATTCTTCGCCGCCGCGTTCACCGCCCTGGTGCGCACCTTCCTGCCCTCCCCGAAGGTGGCCGAGACAGAGGCCGACGAGGAAGAGGCGGAGGCCGACGAAGGACCCCCGCATCCCGGTCTGGAGAAGGTGATCGCCAAGGCGGCGCCCTACCCCATTCACGATTGAGCCTCAGTCCGGCTTGGACCGCCGGGCGGCCACCACCAGCCCCACCAGGGCCGCGGCGGCGACGGCGAGAGCGGTGGCCGCGGCCACCGGATGTTCCTTGGCCTCGGCGGTGACGGTCTTGGTCACCTTGGCGGAGCGGTCACGCACCTCGCCAGCCAGGGCGTGGGCGGCCTTGGTCAGGGCGGCGGACGCCTTGGAGAACTGGTCCTCGGCGCCTTCCTCCAGGCTTTCGGAGGCGAGCTTCAACTCGTGCATGACGTCGTCGAGGGCGTCGTCGAGGTTGTTGGAGAGCTTCTTGGCGAGGGACTTGGCCATTGGGATTCCTTTCGGATGGGAATTTCAATTCATCCCGTCTGGAACCCGGCCGCCTTGACCTTGGTCAAGCTGACTCACGCGCCTCCAGGGCCCTGGACACCTGCGCCAGGATCGCCTCGCGCGCGGCGTCGGAGCGGGCGCGTTCGAGCCGTTCGTCCAGTTCGATGAGCAGGCGGGCCCGCGCATTGTGCCAGTCGAGGGACGCGGCCGCCTCGGGCGGCAGGCGCGGGGAGCCGCCGGGCTCGAGAACCCCGGTGGTGCGGCCAATCACGTAGGAGTCGTCCAGGGCCGGGACCATCAGCGACTCGGGATCGAAGCCCGCGCCCACCAGTCGCTCGCGCAGGCCCTCCAGGGCTTCGGGTTCGCCATGCACCAGGAAGACCTTGCCGCCCACCGGCTGGCGCGCCTTGGCCCAGGAGGTCAGGGTCGTGGCGTCGGCGTGGCCGGAATAGGCGTCGAGGATGCGGATGCGCGCCGCCACCCGGACGTCGTCGCCTTGAATCTTGACCCGCTTGGCGCCCTCCGCCAGCAGCCGACCCAGGGTGCCCGCGGCCTGGAAGCCAGGCAGCAGGACGGTGGCGCCCCGGTCCCACAGCCAGCGCTTCAGGTGCTTGCGGATGCGCCCGGCGTCGCACATGCCGCTGCCGGCCATGATGATGTGCCAGCCGGAGAGCCGGTCGAGGCTGTCGCTGTCCCAGGGCTTGGCCAGGAACTTCAGGCGGCCCGCGGCGCGGACGTCCTTGAAGGGGTTCCAGCCGGTGTCCTTGTTCCAGCCGCGCTCGACGAAGATCTTCGAGGCCTTGATGGCCAGCGGCGAGTCCAGGAAGACGTCGGTCTCCGGCACCTCGCCGGAGTCGATCAGGGTCAGGATGTCGGCCAGCAGCTCCTGGGAACGCTCGACCGCGAAGGCCGGTATCAGCAGCGGGCCGCCGGCCTCGTGGGCCGCGTTCAGCTCCTCGGCCAGCTTGTGGCGGCGCATGGCGGGATCGACGGGGTCGCGCGGGCGATCCCCGTAGGTGGACTCGATCACCAGGTGATCGACGCCCGCCGGCCCCTGCGGATCGGGGATGTAGTCACGCCCGCCCGGGCCGAAGTCGCCGGAGAACAGGATGCGGACCGGCCCCTCCTCGGTGTCGACGGTGACCTCGATGGAGGTGGCGCCCAGGATGTGGCCGGCCTCCCAATAGACCGCCCTGATCCCCGGGACGGCGGCGACCGTCTCCCCCAGCTTCACCCGTTCGAACTGCTTCATGATCCGTGCCGCGTCAACGGCGCGATAGATCGGTTCGACGAGGGGCCGGCCCCGCCGCTGATTGCGGCGATTGAGCTGCTCGACCTCGCTCTCCTGGATACCGCCGGCGTCGGCGAGCATGATCTCGCAGAGGTCTCGGGTGGCGGCGGTGGCGTAGATCGGCCCCTTGAATCCGGCCTTCATGAGCTTGGGCAGCAGGCCCGAATGGTCGATGTGGGCATGGGTCAGGAGGACCGCGTCGACCTCCTTCACGTCGAAGGGAAAGGGATCGTAGTTCAGGGCCTTCAGGGTCTTGGGGCCCTGGAACATGCCGCAGTCGATGAGCACCGTGGCCTTGTCCGTCTTCAGGCTCGCACAGAAGCCGGTGACGCAACCGGCCGCGCCGTGGAAGGTAAGCTCGACGGTCATAGGCTGAGGTCTTTCAGGGCTTGGGCCAGCAACGGCGCCAGCGAGGCGGCGTTGGTCGGGTGGGGACACGAGTCGCTGGAGAAGATCCGGCGCGCGCCGGCCTTGCGCAAGCGCAGCTCGGCCTCGGCGTCGAACAGGGCGTGGGTCACCACCACGTCGATCTCCGCGGCCTGGAAGCTCTGAAGCTGGCGGATGGCGGCCACCAGCGTCCCGCCGGTCGAACAGACGTCGTCGATCAGCACCACGTGGCGGCCCGCCACGAGCGCGGGATCGGCGAAGGTCAGTTCGATCTCGCGGTCGCCATGTCGGGTCTTGAGGAAGGTGGCGTGAGGGGTTCCCAGGTGGCGCGCCAGGGCGGCGGCCCAGGCCTCGGACTCGATGTCGGGACCGATCACCAGGGCGCCCGGCGGCGGCGGCGGCAGGGCCGCGGCCAGGGGCTCGGCGGCCGACAGGGCCACCACCTCGGCGCCATTGAAGGCGCTCTCCAGGTCCGTGGTCCGGTGCAGGTGCGGCTCGACGGTGACGATGGCGTCGAAGGTCTCCCCCAGCAGCCGGCCGGCCACGTCGCGGCTCAGCGGCTGGCCAGGCCTGAAGACCTCGTCCTGGCGCATGTAGCAGAGATAGGGCGCCACCAGGACCACCCGTCCGGCTCCGCGACGGCGCAGGGCGTCGGCGGCCAGCAGCAGGGGCATGAGCTTGGCGTCGGGCCGGTTGAGGGAGCGGTAGAGGGCCACATCGCCCGTCGCCGGGCCGACCTCCGGCAGGCTCTCCCCGTCGGGAAAGACGTGCAGGCCGGAGATGTGCAGGGGCGCCCCGAGCATCTCGGCCAGGCGCGAGGCCGGGGCCCGTTCGTCGGCGAAGGCGTGGATGCCGCTGATCATGCCGACACCTTGACGCCGCAGTCCTCGCCGCCGGCCTCGACGGCGAAGTGGAAGTCGCTGGGCTCCGACCCGTGGATGCGGAACAGGGGCTCGCCGGCCCGCACGGTGTCGCCGACCTTGAACAGCAGGTCCAGGCCCGCCCCTGGGTCGTTGGGCGCTCCGGCCAGACGCGCGATGGTGGCGATGCGCAGGCAGTCGATGGCCTCGACGCGACCGTCGCGGGGCGCGGCCACCTCATGGACCAGGCTCCCCAGTTCGGCCTTGATCGGCGAGGGCCCCTGGGCGGCGATCATGTCGTCGAGCTTGCGGCGCGCGGCGCCGCTCTCCAGCAGGTCCCGGGCCCGGTGTTCGCCGGCGCCGATCGGCAGGGCGGGATCGGCCTCCAGCACCCGGCCGGCCAGGCGGATGGCCTTTTCGCGCAGATCCAGCGGCGCGTCCTTGTGGTTCTCCAGCACGGCCAGGACGTCGCGGACCTCCAGCACCGGCCCGACGCCGCGCCCGACCGGCTGATGACCATCGCTGAGGATGACGTCGAGGCTCAGACCCAGGCGGCTGGCGACGAACTCGAACAGCTTCTTCAGGCGCAGGGCGGCGCCGGCGTCGCGAATCTTGGCCGAGGGTCCCACCGGCACGTCCAGCACCAGGTGGCTGGAGCCCGCCGCGATCTTCTTCGACAGGATGGAGGCCACCATCTGTTCGGCGGTGTCGATGGACAGCGGCCGTTCCACCGAGATCAGCACGTCGTCGGCGGGGGACAGATTGACCCGCCCGCCCCAGACGATGCAGGCGCCGCAGGTTTCCACCACGTGCCGCATCTCGGCCTCGTCCAGGTCGACCCGGGCCAGGACCTCCATGGTGTCGGCGGTGCCGGCGGGCGAGGTGATGGCGCGCGAGGAGGTCTTGGGCATGCGCAGGCCGTGGGCCGCGACGATGGGGGCGACGATCAGGGAGGTGCGGTTGCCGGGGATGCCGCCGATGCAGTGCTTGTCCACCACCAGGCCGTGCTCCCAGGTCAGCCTGCGGCCCACCGACACCATGGAGCGGGTCAGGGCCAGGGTCTCCTCGGCGGTCATGAAGCTGGCGCAGGCGATCAGGAAGGCCGCCACCTCCATGTCCGACCACCGATGGTCGGCCAGGTCGCGGGCGATGGCGTCGAACTGGGCCTGGCCCAGGGTCTCGCCGGCCACCTTGGCGCGGACGTGATCGAGGCTGCGCGCGGGCCGGGCCGGGGCGATCTCGACGCTGGCGCCGGCCGGCACGCCGAGGCGGTGGAACAGGGGCTCGGGCAGGCCGACCTCGTCGGCGCCCACGACGCTGGGATCGTCGCAGACCATGGGCGAGGCCAGCAGGCTGCGGCCGCCGGCGCGCACCTCCACCTTGCGCATGCCCACCAGTCGCTGGGGCCGCAGGGCGTGGCAGTGGCGCGAGAGCACCGCGACGTTTTCCCGGTAGGTGTCCAGGGGGATGGGCTTGGCGATCAGGCGCGCCCAGCCGTCGTGCGCCAGCCCCGGCGGAGCGCTATTCATCGATTGTCCGTCGTTCGAGATCATCGGGCCTCCAACCCCGAACCTGCGCGATCGTCGAGAGGCCGCCCTGATCGAGATCAAACGCCCAGTCTGCCCCCGGTCCGCCGGAGATCGGCCCTACGGGCCGGCGCCGCCTCCGTAGAACTACTTAGGGGGACGTCCCGAATTTCGCAGGCCCTTCGGCAAGCCTAACCATAGTCCATCAACCCGAGGGAACTTGCTGATGACCCAGGCCCATCTGCTCAACGAAGCCCAAGCCACCACCGCCTTTGGCGTTCCCGCCGTCGCTCCGGCCAACGACGTCATGTCCCGGATGGGCGTGCGGATGACCTTCGCCAAGGACGAGGAAATCTATGGCCAGGACGAAGAAGCCGATTTCATCTACCGGGTCGTCAGCGGCGCGGTGCGCACCTCGCGCCTGATGAGCGACGGCCGGCGTCAGATCGGCGGCTTCTACTACGCCGAGGAGACCTTCGGGGTTGAGACCAACGGCCTGCATCGCTTCTCGGCCGAGGCGCTGAGCGACTGCGTGGTGCTGGTGCTGAAGGCCTCGGCGCTCCGGTCCGCGGTCGGCGAGGACGCTTTCCAGCGTCTGGTCTGGGCTGAAACCAACCGCGAACTGAGCCGCACCCAGGATCATCTGCTGCTGCTGGGCCGCAAGACCGCCTCGGAAAAGGTCGCGAGCTTCCTGATGGAGCTGGCCGAGCGCCGCAGCGCCGAGGCCGTCACCCTGCCCATGGGCCGCCAGGACATGGCCGACTATCTGGGCCTGACCATCGAGACCGTCTCGCGCATGCTGACCCAATTGCAGAGCGCCCTGGTGGTGGAGTTCACCGGCGCCCGCCGCTTCCGCGTCAACAATCGCGGCGCCCTGGCCCGCATGGCCGCCTAGACCGTCTTCCGGCGTGAGGGACCTTCGATGACCTACACGACCATCCTGGTCCACGCCGAATCCAATCCCCAAGCCGCCGAGCGCCTGACGCTCGCGGCCCAGGTCGCCCGCAAGTTCGACGCCACCCTGCTGGGGGTCGGCGTCGAGGTGGTGGACTGGATGGGGCTGAGCGACCCCTATGGCATGGTCGCCGCCGAGTGGGCGACCCTGGCCCGCGAGCAGGTGGACAAGGACTTGGCCGCGGCCGAGGCCCTGTTCCGCAGCCATGTCGGCGCCGGCCGCCACGAGTGGCTGGCGCTCAGCGATCCGCCCGCCCCAGCCCTGTCGCGAATTTGCCGTCGCGCCGACCTGATCGTGGCCGGCTGCGCGCCCCTGGACGCTACCGCTCCCCTGCGCATCGCCGATCCCGCCGAACTGATCCTGATGAGCGGCCGTCCGGTCCTGGTGGCGCCGCCCGGCGCCGTGGACCTGCGCGCCGAGCGCGTGGTGGTGGCGTGGAAGGACAGCCGCGAGGCCCGCCGCGCCGCCGCCGACGCCCTGCCCTTCCTCAAGCGCGCCGAGGAGGTGGTGGTGATGGAGGTCTGCGATTCCGACAGCCTCTACGCGGCCGAGCAGCGCACCCTGGAGGTGGCCCGTCACCTGCAGAGCCACGGCGTGACCGCCCGCCCGCGGGTGAAGGTCGCCGAGGCCGCCCGCGCTGGAATCGAACTGAACATCGAGGCCGAGGCGATCGGCGCCGACCTCATCGTCTCGGGCGCCTATGGCCACAGCCGGCTGCAGGAATGGGTGCTGGGGGGCGTGACCCGCGATTTCCTGCGCCGCCCCGAGCGCTTCGTCCTCTTCAGCCACTAGAGCACATCAGGCGGAAGTGGATACCGGTTCCGCCGCCCGACGTGCTCTCAAGTTTTGAATCTAAGCCCCGGCGCCCAGGCGTCTCCCGCTCATGAGAACGCCCGCCATCCAGGTCTTGGAGGCGGGCGTTTGCGTGGGCGGATGAGGCGGGATCACTTGCGGGGCTTGCGGTCCTCCGAGCGGGTGACGAACCGGCCATAGGCCAGGACGACCATGAAGCTGACGAAGCCGACGATGACCATGGTGAGGTAGGGGGTCAGGTGAAAAGCCATTCTCTCTCTGTGCTCCGGAAAGACTAGAGTCAGAATCGCCAATCCCACCCGGCCCCGCCTTGACGGAGATCAAGCTTCACCGTCAGGGCTTGGGGGTCTCCCCCGGCGCGGGGCAGGGGAACTCGGTCTCCAGGGACAGGCGGATCAGCTCGGCGGCGGCGTGGACCTGGGCCTCCGGGTGAGCCACCAGCTGGGTCATCACCGCCTCGCGCACCTGCTCGGCGGTGGCGCCCTTGGGCAGGCAGATGGTGCGGCGGTCCGGCGAGCGCCTGGCCTCCCGCGCCAGCAACTGGTCGACCGAGCCCACCAGATAGCCGAGGCAGAGCACGGCGCCGACCTCGGCGTCGGGGCCCTGGGCCAGGCACATGGCGACGAACTGGCCCCCGTTCATATAGCCCGGAACCCCGGCCGGCGGGGGCGGAACCGCCGTCACGATGGACAGCGCCAGGAGCCAGATCATGTCGTCTCCTCCGGGCGGGACGCCGGCCCTCGACCCTCGCCCATCGAGGACCCGCCGCCTTGCGCTGGATCAAGCGGGGCTGGAGGTTGACCTACATCAAGGTCCGCCGCCCGGCGACGGGTTTAGGAAACTGGAGGGGCCATGACGGCCCTGGACCGCTGTGAGTTCAAGTCGATGGATTACAAGGCCGCGTTTCGCACCGCTCTCGAGCAGATCCATGCCGAGGGACGTTATCGGGTCTTCGCCGACCTGAAGCGTCACCGGGGCGCGTTTCCGAAGGCGACCTGGACCCGTGAGGACGGGACCTCCTGCGAGGTGGTGGTCTGGTGCTCCAACGACTATCTGGGCCAGGGCCAGAACCCCCTGGTGCTGGACGCCATGCACCAGGCCATCGACGAGGCTGGCGCGGGCTCGGGCGGCACCCGCAACATCTCGGGCACCACCCACTACCAT
>NZ_JAUSLW010000110.1 GCF_030645195.1 Phenylobacterium sp.
CCCCTTGGACACACCGGCGCGGGCGGCGATGTCGTCCAGGCGGGCGGCGGCGAACCCCTTCTCTGCGAACACCTCGAAGGCCGCGGCGATGATCTCGTCGGGGCGGTCGGCCTTGCGGCGTCGGAACTTGGGCTGGCCGGCGGGAAGGGTGGGGAGCATCGGCGCTCACTAATAACTGACTGGTCAGTTATCAATATGCCCAGACAGCGGGCATGGCAAGCTTCACCCTGTAGCGCCCAGGCCTCACTGTCCGTGAAAAGACCGATCTGGCGTTGCAGGGGGCTGGCTGCGCCCACGCGAAGGCCTATGAAGCCCGCCCGGGGCGGGGAGCCCCATTCCAATGTTCATGCGCCACCTCATCCTGCTCGCCGCAGCGTGCCTCTGCGGCTGCTCCGCTGTTCCCGCCTCGCCCCCGCATGACGCGCGGGCGCACACGGTCGTGCGCGTGTTGGACGGCGACACCCTGGTGTTGGACGGCGAGGGCGTGCGCCTGGCCAATGTCGACGCCCCGGAACTGCCGCCGGAGGCCCGCTTCTGGGGCGAGGGGGCCCTGGGGGTCCAGGCGGCCGCCAAGGCGCAGGACCTGGTGAGTCACGCCGCCCGCATCGAGCTCGTGCGCGAAGGCCATGACCGCTTCGGCAGGACCCTGGCCCGCGTCACCCTCAATGAGAGTCGCGACCTGGGAGACGCCCTGGTCTTCGCCGGCGTGGCGGCGCGCAAGGGCGAGCGGGCCTGGGATTGGTGCGGCCCGGCCGATTTCCGGCTGGCCGGCGGCCCCGGCTTCGACACCGGCCCGGTGGCCAATCCGCGCTTCATGGCCTGGGTCAGCGCCGAGCAGCTACCGGCCCTGTCGCCGGACGTCGCCAGCCTGATGCTGTCCAACGAGGACGGCGAGCCCCTCAGCCCGTTCTTCTGAGGCCAGGCGCACCCCAGCAGGCGCGCGCCCTTGGCCATTGGGCGCCCCCATGCGACCGTAAGGTGAGCGGGGAGAAACACGTCATGTTCGCCGGAGTGTCCGACAGGGTCACCGCGTCGCGGGAAATCGCGCTCTCCAGGATCGGGATCGGCCTTGCCCAGGGCCTGGCCCTCTACGGCCTCAACGAATGGGACAAGCGCCTGGCCGAGGGGGTCTCCTCGCCTCTGTTCTGCGCGCTCGCCATGTTGGCCCTGTTCCTGCCCGTTGCCCTGCTGGGCGGCTTGGGGAGCTTGCGGACCCGGACCTTGGTGATCTGGGGCTCGGCCGCCGCCCTCGCGGTGGCGGGGTTGGGCGCCTATCACGGCCTGGTGGCGACGCTGGAGACGGGCGACAGGGAGCATTGGCCGGCCCCGCCCCTTGTGATCTTCACCGCCGCGGGCCTGTTCATCGCCCACCACCTTGTCAGCGGCGCCGACATCGCCCGCCGCTGGATCGCCGGCTACGACCACTATTTCGACCAGACCTGGAAAGACGGGGTCCGGCTGGCGCTGGCCGTGCTGTTCGTCGGCGCGCTCTGGCTGTTGCTGTTCCTGGGCGGCGCCCTGTTTGATCTGATCGGCATCAAGTGGGTGGGCGAGACGATCCAGAAGCCCTGGTTCGCCTTCCCGGCCACCACCACTTTCTTCGCCCTCGCCATCCACCTGACCGACGTCCGCGCCAGCTTGGTGCGGGGCGTGCGCTCGGTGGCGCTCACCCTGCTCTCCTGGCTGTCGCCGGTCATGGCCCTGATCGGGACCGGTTTCCTGGCGGCCCTGCCGTTTACGGGGCTGGCGCCCCTCTGGGACACCAAGAGCGCCGCGGCCATCCTGCTGTCGGCGGCCGCGGCGCTGATCATCCTGCTGAACACCGCCTATCAGGAAGGCGAAGACAACGAACATCCTCCCCTGGCGCTCCGGTGGGCGGGACGGGTCACCGGCCTGATAATCGCGCCCCTGGTCGCCATCGCCGCCTACGGCCTGGTGCTTCGCGTCGGCCAGCACGGCCTGACCCCGGCCCGCATCTACGCCATCGCCTGCACCGTCGTGGCCACCTGCTATGCCGCCGGCTACGCCGCCGCTGTGGTCTGGCCCGGGCCCTGGCTCAAGCGCCTGGAGGTGACCAATGTGGTGACCGCCCATGTGGTCGTGGCCGTGCTGCTGGCGCTGTTCTCGCCCCTGGCCAATCCGGCCCGGCTGTCGGTGAACGACCAGGTGGCGCGGCTGGATCGGGGGGCGGTAAGCCCCGAGAAGTTCGACTACCTGTTCCTGCGCTTCGAGGCGGGCAAGCCGGGGATGGACGCGCTCAAGACGCTGGCCGCCCGCAAGACCGGCCCAAACGCCGCGCAGATCGCCAGGCGCGCCACTTCGGCGCTTGCCCGCAAGGACCGCTACGGCGAGGCCACCACCTCAGTGGTGGAGCGCAAGGAACTGGTCCGCGTCGCCGGTGGCGGCGCCTTCCCGGCGGGATTCCTTGAGCAGAAGTGGAAGAGCTTCGAGGACCCCCTTCAGGACTGCGAGACTTGGCGGCTGTGCGACGCCGTGGTGGCCGACCTCGACGGCGACGCCTCGCCCGAGGTGGTGATCTTCGCCATTCGCGACCGCCGGGTCTATCAGGACAAGGGCGTCTGGGTGCGGATCGGGACGCTGTCGGGCGCCTATTGCGCGAAGGATGGCGACGCCCTGAAGGCCGGGCAGTTCGCGGTGAACGCCGATCCCAACGCCCTGGCTGATGTGGTGGTGGCCGGCCGCCGCTTGAGGGTCGTGGCCAACGACGACAAGTGCCCGGATGGGACCGCCGACGTCGCCGTGGTGTCCGAGATCAAGCCCCCGCCGGAGAAGAAATGAGCGACCAGGTCCGCAACCTCGCCTTCCACACCCTCTCCGACGAGTGGGCGACCCTGAATCGGGTGACCTTCGACTATCGCCGCCGCGACGGCGCCTGGGAGACTCAGGTCCGCCAGACCTATGACCGCGGCGACGGGGCGGTGATCCTGCCCCACGATCCCGAACGGGGCACGGTGCTGCTCACCCGCCAGTTCCGCATCCCGGCCTATGTCACCGGCCATCCCGAGCCCCTGATCGAGGCCGCCGCCGGCCTGCTGGACGCCGACGACCCGGAGACCGCCATCAAGCGCGAGGCCGAAGAGGAGCTGGGCTACCGCTTCTCGGAGGTCACCCCGGTCTTCAAGGTCTATATGAGCCCCGGCAGCGTCACCGAGCAGCTCAGCTTCTTCACCGCCCACTATTCCGCCGCCGACAAGGTCGGCGCCGGCGGCGGCCATCCCGAGGAGGGCGAGGACATCGAGGTGCTGGAGGTCACGTTGGGCGAGGCGATGGCCATGGTGAAGGACGGCGTGATCGTCGACGCCAAGACCATCCTGCTGATCCAGCACCTGATGCTGACGGAGCGCGCGCCTAGAACCTCGCGTTGATCCCCACGAAGACCCGACGGCCCAGGATGTCGAAGGCCGAGGGGTCGGTGTTGGAGTTGGAATAGCTGGTGAAGTAGGGCGGGTCCTTGTCTTCCAGGTTGTTGATCCCGGCGCGCAAGGTGACCCGGTCGTCGATCTTCCACGCGCCCGATAGGTCGTAGACATCGTAGCCGGGCGTGTTGACGGCCGTGGGGCTGAAGGTCGGCACGCTGCGGGCGTCGGTCATGGCCGCCATATGCCGCCAGCGCAGGGTGGCCTTCACCGGCCCCACGGTCCAGGAGCCCGACAACACCGACTTCCACTCGGGCAGGGCGCCGCCCGACAGGTCCGCGCCGATGGTCCCGGCAAAGTCGACGAAGGCGGCGTTGGGCCTCGCCTGGCGCCGGAAGCTGTCGAGCCTGGAGACCATCAGGTTGAAGGCGAGCGCCCCGGCGTCCTGCGGCAGGCCGAGGTCGGCGAGGTCGAAACTCCAATCCACCTGGGCGTCGAGACCGGTGGTCTTCACCGAGGCCAGGTTCACCTGGGTCTGGCTCACCCCGGTGATATTGCCCGAGGCCAGGCGGCTGAACTGCTGGCAGTAGAAGTTGGCGTTGGTGAGCGCCGGGTTGGAGCCGTCGGCGTTGAAGCATGAGGAGAGGATGGTCGGGACCCCGATGGTCCCCACCACGTCGGCTGCCTCGATCTTGTAATAGTCCAGGCTGACGCTGAACCGCCGCAGGAAGCGCGCGTCCACGGCAGGCGACCAGACGACCCCGGCGGTGACGCTGTCGGCGGTCTCCTCGGTGAGGTTGGGATTGCCGCCGCCGGTGATCTCCACCTGGGTGGAGGCCTGGTTGAAGCTGTCGATGATCGCCGTGGGCACGCCCTGCGCCAGGCAGAGGGTGCGCACCGCCACGGCGCTGGCGCCGGTGCGGAACGAGGAGCGCACGTCGCAGGGATCGCCCGCCGTGGTTCCGGCGCCGGGCGTGCCGACCCCGGCGAAGCCCAGGGACCGGGGCGAGAACAACTCGGCGATGTTGGGCGCGCGCACCGCCCGCTGGTAGCCGCCGCGCACCAGCAGGCTCGGGACGGGCTTCCAGGTGAGGTCGGCCTTGTAGGCGCTGACCTGGCCGGTGGTGGAATAGTCGGCCACCCGGCCCCCCAGGGTGAGGTCCAGGCTCTCGACCAAAGGCAGGTCGGCCAGGATGGGGACCAGCAGCTCGGCATAGACCTCTTTGGAGGTGATATCCCCGCTGACCGGGACCGCCGGATTGAAGCCGACGATGTCGGGGCCCTGCAGCAGGGCGTCGGGGGCGTAGTCGAAGTCGTCCTTGCGGTACTGGGCGCCGGCCGAGAACTTCAGCGCGCCCGCGGGCAGGTCGACCAGGCTGCCGGTGGCGTAGCCCTCGACGACCGTCTGCTTGATGGTGGTGGAATTGGTGACCTCGCGGGCGATATAGGCCGCGCAGCCGGGGCTGACCTTGCCGGCCCCGAAGATGTTGAAGCCGCCGCAGAGGGCCGCCCCGCCGTCGGCGGCGAAGGTCAGGGTGCGCATGGCCGCCCGGCTTACATTGCCGAACTGGCGCTCGGTGTGGTCCATCTGGCCGTAGCTGGCATAGAGGTCCCATTTCCAGTCTTTGATCAGTAGGGCTCCACGGAGGCCGCCCACCAGCTGAAGGGTCTCATAGGTGTTGTTGGAGAGCCGGCCCCCCACCTCGGTGAAGGCCCGACGCGGATAGAAGTCCGCGGTCGGATTGGCCCGCGAGGCCAGCAGGGTGCGCAGGTCGGTCGGGATGTAGGGGTTGGTCACCGGGACCACGATGTCGGGGCCGGGGAAGGCCCCGTCGCTGGCCGAGGCGGGGCCAAGCTGCCGCGAGACGTCATAGGTGGTGTAGCTGGCCGTCCCATAGGCCTCCACCGCGTCGCTCAGGTCGTAGCGGCCGGTGGCGTAGAGGCTCCAGCGCTCCAGGGGCAGGTTCAGGTAGCGGTAGGCGGCGCTGTTGAAGGTGTAGCTGGTGGCCGAGAAGCCGGGGTCGCGGGCGCCCTTGTAGTTGTTCACCGGGGCGGTGGAGAACAGGGTCCCGTCGGCGTTGAAGCTCAGGCTGGCGCCGCGGGCGACGGTCCCGGGCGCGAAGCCATAGGCGCCGAACACCGCGTTCATCGCCGCCTGGCTGGGCAGGTTGGCCGCGCCGCCGGCGTTCGAGGTCGGGTCGAAGCGGCCGTCGGGGATGGTGGCGGCGCCCGAGGGCGTCAGGCCGGTGGTGAGAATCGAATAGCCCACGGCCGCCCAGTCGCGGTCGGCGGCCAGCAGGCCCTCGCGCTTGTCATAGGTGAGCGCCATCGCGACATTGCCCCGGCCGTCGGCGATGCTGTGGCCCCAGCCGGCGGAGACCGTCGTCTGGCCGGCGTCGTTGCGGCTGGCGGCCCCGAACTGGGCGTCGACCTGGAAGCCCTCGAAATTGCGCTTCAGCTTGAAGTTCACCACGCCTGCGATCGCGTCCGAGCCATAGACCGCCGAGGCGCCCCCGGTGATGGTCTCCACGCTCTCCACCAGGAAGGTCGGGACCGTGTTGAGGTCGACCACGGCGTTCGGATTGCCCGCCACCACCCGGCGCCCGTCGATCAGCACCAGGGTCCGGGTAGGCCCCAGGCCCCGCAGGTTGGCGTAGGCCTGGCCCGGGGTGGTGACGAAGTTGGTGGTGTTGGTCCCGGCCCCGTTCGACGGCGTGAACTGGGGCAGCTGGTTCAAGGTGTTCTCGATCGTCACCATGCCCACGACGGCGATCTGGTCTGCGCCCACCGTGACGATGGGGCTTTCGGAGACATAGTCCTTCCGCGCGATGCGGGTGCCGGTGACCACGATCTCGGAAACCTCCGAGTCGGGCGCCTGCGCCGCCGCCGGGGCGGCTTGGAACGCCAGGAGGCTCGCCAGGGCGCTGGCGCACAGCAGGCCCGATCGCATCGTCGCCATGTGGAATTCCCCTCCCAAACCGAAATCCGAGCCACCCATGCGGGTGATTTGCAGCCCAGGCTAGGGGAAGGGGAAACTCCCCGCCACTGGCGCGGATGGGGCGAAGTTAATGGGCAAGGGGAACTGTCGGAACGCGCCCGCAACGAATCAGGACCGAATCGGCGACTCCGCCCGATTCAGTGTTTGTTCCCTACAAGGTATTGTATCCCAAGGACTTGCGGACACAAGGCGATCGGAGCGAGGTCGGTGTGGGGTTGTGGTAGGAAAGTGTAATGAAGCAGCCCGAAAGGCGGCTCCGCCTTGACGCCGCCGCTTCCCTTCGACTATATCGCCCGCTCTCGCGCGGGTCCGCTCGCCGTCACTCTTTTCTCGCTTAGGTCTTAAGCCATGTCGCGTCGTTGCGAACTCACCGGTATCGGCCCCATGGTCGGCCACAATGTGAGCCACTCGAATATCAAGACGAAGCGCCGCTTCCTGCCGGCCCTGGCGCCCGCCAGCCTGCAGTCGGACGCGCTGGGTCAGACCTTCAAGCTGCGCATCTCCAACGCGGCCCGCCGCACCCTGGACTTCCGCGGCGGCCTGGACGTCTTCCTGGTCAAGGCCAAGGACGAGCAGCTCTCGCCCCGCGCCCTGAAGATCAAGCGCCAGCTGAAGGCCAAGCTGGCCGCGCAAGCGCCGGCCGCCGCCGCCTAGGCGTCGCACTCTTCTAGATTTGGAAAAGGCCGGCGGTGACGCCGGCCTTTTTCGTTTCCACTCCCCCGCTCGTCCCGGCCTTTGCCGGGACGAGCGGGGGATGGGCCTATTTCAGCGTCTCATCGAACAGTGCGATCAGTTCGCGCCAGTGGCGCTCGGCGCCCGCCGGATTGTGCACCGGCATGTCGCTGGGCACCCAGCCGTGCTTGCAGCCTTCCCAGATGGAAACCTCGGCGTCGACGCCGGCCTCGCTCAGGGCGGTCTCCAGCCGCGCCTTCTGGGCGTCGTCGAAGCTGCGGTCCTCGATGGCGCCGGCCACCAGCACCTTGGCCTTGATCTTGGGGGCCAGCAGGTGGGGGCTGCGTTCGTCATCGGTGGCCATATTGCCGCCGTGGAAGGAGGCCGCCGCGGCGATGCGGTCGGGATAGGTGCCGGCCGCCCGCAGGGCGATGGAGCCCCCCATGCAATAGCCGGTCACCCCCACCTTGCCGGGCCTGGCGTCCGGATCGGCCGCGATGAAGTCGAGGCAGGCCTTCACGTCGGTCATCTGGCGTCCGACGCCGGTGCTGGCCCGCAGCTTGCCGAACAGCTCCACCGCCGCCGGATCGCCGGCCCGGGCCGCGACGATATCCACCGGCGGATAGGGCCCGGCGCGCCAGAACAGGTCCGGCAGCAGGACATAGTAGCCGGCGGCGGCCAGGCGCTCGCCCATCTCGAACAGGGCCGGGCGGATGGCCGGGGCGTCCATCGCGATGATGGCGGCGGGCCAGGGGCCGGCGCCGGTGTCAGGCTTGAAGACGAAGGCGCGGCCGTCGCCCTCGGGGGTGGGGAGGGCGACTTCGGTGCGGCTCATAATGGCGCCTCGCGGGAGTGGGATGAGAAAAGGTGGGAGCCGGCTTTCCGCCCGCATCCCGCGCAAATTCAATGTTTCTGCGGCTTCCAGTCGAAGGCCAGCAGCAGGGTCTTCTGGGACTTTGAAAAGTTGTCGTCGGAAATCAGGTAGAAACGGGTCGTGCCGTCCTTGTTGGGGACCGCCGAGACGCCTTCGATATTGTCCACGGTCAGGGGGCGGGCCAAATCGAGGCGGGCCACCTCGCCGGCGGGGCCGAGGATCTTCAGGGTGGTGCGGCTGCCCTGCAGTGGGTCCCAGGCGCGGAACAGCCAGGCGGTGTTACCGCCCGCCAGCCGGTTGACCGCCACCACGCCGAACTCGACCGGCTTCTGCAGGGTCGGGCCCTTCACGCAGGGGCTGCTGACCTTGCAGGTCCAGGTCTCGCCGGAGTCCTCGCCCGCCGTCACATAGGCGTCGGGACCGGCGGCGGGATCGGCGGCCAGGGCCTCCATGCCGCCGTTGGAGGGGAAGGTCGCCACCGGGGCGGGAACCACGCGCGGGACGCCGCCCTTGGCCGGATAGAGCAGGATGCGGTCCAGGGCCTCGAAGCTCACCAGGCGGTCGCCATTGGCCAGCACCGCCAGGCCCTCGGCGTCGGCCTCCTTCTTGCCCTGCAGCGGCTTGCCGTCGGGGCCGGTCAGGACGGTGAGCTTGCCGGGGCCCAGGCCCGCCAGCCGCCCGGCCTTGTCCAGCACCAGCCGGGTCTCCAGCAGGTCGCCCTCGTCGCTGAGGGACAGAAGCTTGCCGTCCGGGGTGATCCGCAGGTCTGACAGGCCGTGCAGGCGCGCGGTCTGGTCGGAGGACAGCACCAGGCCGCCGGCATAGACGAAGTCGCCGACCCGATCCTGGGCCGGGTCCTGGGGATTGAGCGCGACGGGCGTCGCGGTGAGGGTGATCCCGGCGCCGGCGGCCACCGGCGCCTTGGGCAGGGTGGCCGGTTGGGCGCAGGCGGTGAGCGCCGCGAGCGCCGCTCCCAGGATCAGTCGCCTCACGCCACGGCCCTCCGGACTTCCTTGAAGGTGGAGCGGCGCGCCGCCCCGCCCTGCGGGCCTTGGGTGTTGGGCGGCGGCTGCAGCAGCCCGGCGGTCTTGCGGTTGGCCTTGCGCGGCTCCTCCTGGAAGAGCTCGGCCAGTTGCTCGACGATGGCGCCGGCCAGTTGCTCGACATCCACGATGGTCACCGCGCGGCGGTAGTAGCGGGTGACGTCGTGGCCGATGCCGATGGCGATCAGCTGCACCGGGCTCTTGTCCTGGATCTCGGCGATCACCTCGCGCAGGTGGCGTTCCAGATAGTGGCCGGAGTTCACCGACAGGGTCGAGTCGTCCACCGGCGCGCCGTCGGAGATCACCATCAGGATGCGGCGGGCCTCCGAGCGGCCGATCAGCCGCTGGTGGGCCCACATCAGGGCCTCGCCGTCGATATTCTCCTTCAGCAGCCCCTCGCGCATCATCAGACCGAGGTTACGCCGCGCCCGGCGCCAGGGGGCGTCGGCGGACTTGTAGATGATGTGGCGCAGGTCGTTCAGGCGGCCGGGCTGGGCCGGCTTGCCGGCCTTCAGCCAGTCCTCGCGACTTGAGCCGCCCTTCCAGGCCCGGGTGGTGAAGCCGAGGATCTCGGTCTTGACGCCGCAGCGCTCAAGCGTGCGGGCCAGGATGTCGGCGCAGACCGCGGCCACCATGATCGGACGGCCGCGCATGGAGCCGGAATTGTCGATCAGGATGGTGACCACCGTGTCGCGGAACTCGGTGTCTTCCTCTTCCTTGAAGGCCAGAGAGGCGGTGGGGTCGGTGATGACGCGGGTCAGGCGCGCCACGTCCAGCATCCCTTCCTCCAGGTCGAAGGTCCAGGAGCGGTTCTGCTGGGCCATCAGCTTGCGCTGCAGCTTGTTGGCCAGGCGGGAGACCACGCTCGACAGGCTGGCGAGCTGCTGGTCGAGATAGGCCCGCAGCCGGGTCAGCTCCTCGGCGTCGCACAGCTCCTCTGCGGCCACCACCTCGTCATTGGCGGTGGTGAAGACCTTGTAGGTCGGCGTTTTGGCGTCGCCCTTCATGTCCGGGCGGGCCGGCTGCTCGCCCTCGCCCATCTCCGGCTGTTCATCTGAGTCCTCGGCGTTGGGATCGTCCTCGGCCTGCATCATCTGGCTGTCGGCGTCCTCGCTTTCGCTGTGGGTCGCCTCGCTGTCGTCCATCGAGGCCTGTTGCGGGGACTGGCCTTCGCCGTCGCCCTCGCCGCCGTCCTCCGAGGACTCGGCCTCGCCCTCGTCGCCTTCCTCGTCGTCCTGATCGGCCTGGTCGGGGGCGTCGGAGAGGTCGTCCCCCATGGAGAGGTCGCGCAGGATGGTGCGCGCCATCTTGGCGTAGGCCTTCTGGTCGTCGATCTTCTCGATGAGCTTGTCGAGGTCCTCGCCGGCGCGGGCCTCGATCTCGTCGCGGAACATGTCCACCAGCAGCTTGGCGTTCGGCGGCGACTCGACCCCGGTCAGGCGTTCGCGGGCCATCAGGGCGACGATGTCGGCCATGGGCGGATTGGCCTGGGCGTCGACGGGATTGAAGGGGCGCTTGGCCCAGGCCTGCTCGTGCACGACCTTCAGGTTCTCGCGAACCCCGCCGAGCGCATTGGAGCCGATGGCCTCGATGCGCACCTGCTCCAGGGCGTCGTAGAGCGGCGCGCCGAGGGCGGAGCCGGGCCGGGTGCGGGCGTGGACCTGGGCGTCGTGGTGGGAGATGCGCAGGGCCATCTGGTCGGCCAGGCCGCGGATGCGCGCGGCGTCCATCGGCGTCAGGTCGCGGGGCGGGTGCGGCAAGACCGCGCGGTTGCCGCTGAGCAGGGGCCCCTCGCCGGAGTAGACGATCTCAAGGTCAGGCGACTCCGCCAGGGAGCGCGCCGCGTTCGCAAGCGCGCGTTTAAAGGGCTCGAGCGGGCTTTCCGGGTTCTTGGCCATGATCAAACGTCATAGCCTGAGGGGGGGAACCGAGGAAAGTCCTGCTTGGCGGATGGCTCGCGGCGAAGACTTGTCAGCAGCAATCTGTTTACGTCTCCACGCGTCTCTGGGGGCGGGGGCCTGGGCCAGGAGTTCGAGCGGTGACGGCGGTAGCGTGTCTGAGGGTGGCGGTGGACGCGGAGAAGACGGGGCTCAGCCCCGCCGTCCTGGGTCCGTTGGTCGCCAAGTTTTCCGGCATCTACCTGGAGAGCCGCTGGCAGTGGCCCCGCCAGTTCGCGCCCCTGACCCACTATTCCTTCCTGCTGACCGACCCTCGCGCCGACGAGCTGGACGTCCAGGAACTGGCCCGGCTGGGGGAAGAGCTCCAGACCAAGCTGTTCGGTGAGGGGGAGGGCGGCGATGTCCGGCTGCTGCTGTTCGAAGGCACGCCGGAGGCCGTCCAGGCCTTCGCCGCCATGGACGAGGCGGCCGTCGGCCGGGCGCTGCTGGATCCGTCCCTGCTGGCGCCGGGCCGCCTGAGTCGAGTCGAAATCACCGAGGGCGTGGCGCACCGCGCCGAACAGGCCGTCACGACCGCCGGCGCGGTGGTCGGGCCCAACTGGGTCGAACAGCACCTGGCGCGCGGCGCGACCGGAAAGGCAACCGCCGACCAACCCATGCCGCAACTCGAGGGGGTCCAGGGCATCTACTTCACCCTGCGCGGGGTCTTCGTCGGCGACGTGGTGAGCTCGACGCCGGGCGCGGCGAAGACACACTACAGCCTGGTGGAGGGCGACGAGCACATGCCGGCCGACACACAGGCGTTCGACGTCGACTGCGCGGCGGCGGCGGTCCGGCTTCTGTCCGAGCCGGGAGTCCATGCCATGCTCTACCTGCCCGTCTGCTATTCCAATCTCGTCCGCGCCTCGCGACGCACGGCCTATGAAACGATGCTCGCCACCCTGCCGGCGGCCCACAAGGGCCTGCTGGCCGCCGCCGTCTACGACGTCCCCCGAGACCCCGCCTTCTCCGCCCTGGCGACGATCAAGGCCACCCTCTCGCGATATGTCACCAATATCGACCTGCGCACCCAGGACCCCGGATTCGAGATCGAGAAGCTGCCGCCCCAGGCGGTGACCAGCGTCACCTTGGTCCTGCCGCATGGCGACCAGCGGGCGCGGCTGGCGGCCTTGCGGCGGTTCGCAGACCGGCTTCACCTCTATCGCAAGAAGCAGATCTGGGCGGCGGTCACCAACGTGCGTAACCGCCTCGAACTCGACGCCTGCATCGCCGCCCACGTTCCCTTCGTCACCGGGCCGGGCGTCTGCAGGCTGCAGATGGCGCCGGTGGGCGGCCGCATGCAGCCCCCCGAAGCCCTGCCGCTACTGGCCGCCTGATCCGGGCAGGAACGCGACGGCGAGGCCCGCGTTGAGCCAGCAAGACCTTGGATGTCTCTGGCTGGAGTTCGACATGTTGAAATGGGCCCTGATTTTCGCGGTGGTCGCCTTGATCGCCGGTGCCCTCGGTTTCACCGGCATGGCCGGCGCCGCGGCGGGTATCGCCAAGCTGCTCTTCGTCGTCGCCGTGATCGGCTTTGTGCTGTTCCTGGCCTTGGGCGCCTTCGTGGGCAAGAAGATCAGCGGCGGCTGAGCCGCCCCACACCCGAACGGACAAGGGCGCGGAGTCACCTCCGCGCCCTTTTCTGATTCAGGCCGCCGCGGTTGCGCCCGTGGCGGTCTCGGCCTGGGCCATGCCGCAGAGTCTGATTTGCCGAAGCGGGCGTAGCCGATTCGACGCCGACTAGGCGGCCATGACCATGAGTCCGACCGGCCCCTTGCGTCGCCTTCTAGGCCACCCGCACGCGGGCCGTGCTTTCCGGCAGATCCTGACCGAAGGCGCGCTGGAAGAACTCGGCCACCGTGCCGCGCTCCAGCTCGTCGCACTTGTTCAGGAAGGTCATCCGGAAGCCCAGGGCGATGTCGCCGCCGAAGATCTCGGTGTTCTGCGCCCAGGTGATCACGGTGCGCGGGCTCATGACCGTGGAGATGTCCCCGTTCATGAAGGCGTTGCGGGTCATGTCGGCGACGCGGACCATGGCGGCGATCGTCCGCTTACCCTCGGGGTTGTTGTAGTGCGGCGCCTTGGACAGCACGATCTCGGCTTCCACGTCGTGGGCCAGATAGTTCAGCGTGGTGACGATCGACCAGCGGTCCATCTGACCTTGGTTGATCTGCTGGGTGCCGTGATAGAGGCCGGTGGTGTCCCCTAGACCGATGGTGTTGGTGGTCGAGAACAGCCGGAAGAACGGGTTGGGCCGGATCACGCGGTTCTGGTCCAGCAGGGTCAGCTTGCCCTGGGCCTCCAGGATGCGCTGGATCACGAACATCACGTCCGGGCGGCCGGCGTCGTATTCGTCGAACACCAGGGCCACCGGCCGCTGGATCGACCAAGGCAGGATGCCTTCACGGAATTCGGTGACCTGCTTGCCGTCCTTCAGGACGATGGCGTCCTTGCCCACCAGGTCGATGCGGCTGACGTGGCTGTCCAGGTTCACCCGGATCAGCGGCCAGTTGAGGCGCGCGGCCACCTGCTCGATGTGGGTCGACTTGCCCGTGCCGTGATAGCCCTGGACCATCACCCGGCGGTCGAAGGCGAAGCCCGCGCAGATCGCCCGGGTGGTCTCCGGATCGAACTTGTAGGACGGGTCGAGGTCTGGAACATGGCTGTCGCGCTCGCTGAAGGCGGGCACGGTCATGTCCACATCCACGCCGAAGGTTTCACGGACGGAAACCTTCCGGTCCGGGACCAGGGTGAGGAGCTTGTCGTCTTGGTTTTCGGCGAAGGAAGTCATGGTGCGGTTCGATTACAGGCTTACGCGTGCGAAGCAAACGTGTGTTTGATGAAGGTCTGTCCCTGCGACCCATACCGGAATGACGAAGGGAGCGTCCACCCATGTTGCAGCAAGCCGTGCGGCCGTATCGCGCGATTCAGGTCTTCGCCACCGAGTCGGGCTTCGGCGCCGAGATCGTCGGCGTCGACCTGTCGCGCCCGCTTTCCCCAGAGGCCCGCGAGGAAATCCGCACCGCCTGGGCCCGTCATTCGGTGGTCAGCTTCCCCGACCAGCCCCTGAGCCTGGACGAGCTGGAGGCCTTCACCCTGCAGATGGGAAAATTCGGGGTCGATCCGTTCATCGCCCCCATGCCGGGCCACCCCAACGTCCTGGAGCTCCGCCGGGAGCCTGACGAGAAGGCCACGAATTTCGGCGCCGGCTGGCATTCCGACTGGAGTTTCCAGGAAAAGCCCCCCGCCGCCACCCTGCTGCACTCCCAGGTCGTCCCGCCGGTGGGCGGCGACACCCTGTTCGCCGACTGCGCCAGCGCCTACGACGCCCTCTCCCCGGCCATGAAGGCCATGCTGGCGCCGATGAAGGCGATCCATTCGGCCGGCCGCGCCTATGGAACCAAGGGGGTCTTCGCCCGCGAGACCGAGAAGCGGACCATGGCCATCATCGTCTCGGAGGAGGCCGACCAGGCGCTCACCCATCCCCTGGTCCGCACCCACCCGGTCACCGGCCGCAAGGCGCTGTTCGTCAGCCCGGTCTATACGGTGGGCATCGAGGGCTTCGAGGCCAAGGAGGCCCAGGCCATCCTCGGCTTCCTGTTCGCCCACATCACCCAGGACCGGTTCGTCTATCGTCACAAGTGGCGGCCCGGCATGCTGCTGATGTGGGACAACCGCTGCACCGTCCACTTCGCCGAGGGCGGCTATGACGGCCATCTGCGGCTGATGCACAGGACCACAGTGGCGGGCGAAAGGCCGGTCTAGGACCGTATTGCGAGAGCGCCTCGCCGGCGCCATCTTTCGGTTGTCACCGGGGAGGGGGTTCGATGGCGGCGGGACTTGAGGCCGAGATGCTCAAACATCTCACCGAAGCGGCCACGGCGGCGGATATCGACGACGCCACCGGGGCGGCGCTGGGCTGCATCGCCTATCGCGGCCTGTGGGACCTGGTCCCCGCCGGCTGGAACGAGCTGGCCCGCGCCAACGACCATGCCAGCGGCTATGACGGCATCGCCTTCCACCATCCCGCCAGCCGCAGCCTGGTGGTGGCGTCGCGCGGGGTGGACGGCTTTCGCTCCAAGAAGGACTGGCTGGTCTCCGGGGCCATGGCGCTCGGCTTCTACCGCGGTCAGGTTCCCCTGGCGGTGGATCTACTGAGGCGGGCCTGGGACGCCGCGCCGCAGGGCCAGGTCGATCGGCTCTTCCTGGCGGGTCATTCCCTGGGGGGCGGCATGGCCGACGCCCTCTGCGGCCTGGGACGCTCGGCCCTCGCGCCGCAGGGCTTCGGCGACCGCCCGATCTCGGGCCTGGGCATCGCCTCGGCCGGGTTCAGCCACGCCGCCCGGGCCTACGCCGCCCAGGCGGGCCTGACCGTCAACGAGGCCGATGGCGATGCGATCAGGCATTTCATCCGCAAGGAGGACGCCGTGCCCCACCACCCGGGCCGCGCCATCTTCGGCCGGGATAACCTCATCGCCTCGGTCTACACCGGCAGCTTCGGGCAGTCGGGCAAGTGGCCCCAGGCCATGTACAGCTGGGTGGCCGACTGGCTCGACAATCACCAGCAGCTGCTGCACTTCAAGTTCCTGACCGAACCGGACAGCCGCCACGTTTGGCGCAACGCGGCCGGCGCCTACGACCCGCGCGACGGCGGGCGGCCGGCCTGGAAGAAGCCGCGACAGATGCGGCCCGACGACTTCTAGCTAGGCCATCTTGGCCTTGCGAAGCTGCTGGTAGGCCTTGATGACCCGCTGCAGCTTGTGCTCGGCCGAGCGGTCGCCGCCGTTGGAATCCGGGTGGGTGCGCTTCACCAGCTCGATATAGCGGGCGCGGATCGCCGGGCCGTCGGCGTTCTCGTCCAGGTCCAGGTCGGCCAGGGCGTTGCGCTCCAGCTTGCCCAGACGCCGGCGCTCGGGCGCGTTGGCGGCCCGCGGATTGCCATTGCCGCTGCCGAACAGGTTGAAGGGGTCGCGATAGCCCTTGCCCTGGCCAAAGCCCTGGGCCGCGGCGGCGGCCTCGCGGGAGAATCGGCCAGCCTTGAAGTCCCAGGTCGGGCGGTCGCCCTGGGCGCTCTGGGCCTGACGCTGCTTGATCTCGCCCTCGCTCATGCCGGCGAAGAAGTTCCAGTTGCGGTTATATTCCGCCGCATGGGGCTGGCAGAACCAGTAGTGCTCGTTGAGCATGTCCCGGGACTTGGGCGCGCGCGCGCTGCCCGCCAACCGGCATCCCGGATGGTCGCAAGCCCGTTCCCCGGGCTTGAGCGCATAGACGTCGTCGGCCTGCGCGGCCTCCCCAGGGGTCGGCGGGCGCACCCGGATATCGACGAACTTAGGCTTGTATTGAAACGCGCCGGCCATGACCCAAGTATGAAGCGGTCTGAGACCCTTTCAAGAATTGAAGATAATCCAAATGGGCGCCATATTTGAGGCCATCCAACATAAGCTCACCGAAGCGTTCTCCCCCAGCCGCCTGGAAATCGAAGACGATTCCGCCCGCCATGCCGGGCATGCGGGGGCCAGCGCCTCGGGCGAGAGCCATTTTAACGTCGTCATTCAAGCCCAGGCCTTCGAGGGCGCCCCCAAGGTGGCGCGTCAGCGGATGGTCTACCGGACATTGGCCGAGGAGCTGGCAGGTCCCCTGCATGCGCTCTCGGTGAAGGCCCTCGCACCGGGCGAGGACTGACTCTAACTTTCGAAATGGCGCCGCCGGCCAAGGCGGCCCCGCGCTGGGGAGGCGTGTTTGAAGACGACCATCACCGTAAACGGGCAGGCGAGGGCGCTCGACCTTGATCCCCGGACCAGTCTGCTCGACGCCCTGCGCGAGCATCTCAACCTCAAGGGCTCCAAGAAGGGCTGCGACCACGGCCAGTGCGGCGCCTGCACCGTCCTGGTGAATGGGGAGCGCATCAATGCCTGCCTCAGCCTGGCGGTCATGCACGACGGCCATGAGGTCACCACCATCGAGGGCATCGGCGGTGAAGCCAACCTGCACCCGATGCAGCAGGCCTTCCTGGAGCAGGACGCCTTCCAGTGCGGCTACTGCACACCGGGCCAGATCTGCTCGGCCGTGGGCATGCTGAAGGAGGCCGCGGACAACTGGCCCAGCCAGGCCACCGAGGACCTCGGGGCCGCCATCGCCCTCACCGACGCCGAGATCCGCGAGCGGATGAGCGGGAACATCTGCCGCTGCTCGGCCTATCCCCAGATCATCGCGGCGATCCGCGACGTGGCTGGAGAGGTCGCATGAGACCCTTCACCTACGAGCGCGCCACCGACCTGGCCGCCGCGGTGAAGGCCGTGGCGGAAAACCCGGGCGCCCGGTTCCTGGCCGGCGGCACCAACCTGCTGGACCTGATGAAGCTCGACATCGAGCAGCCGACCCATCTGGTGGACGTCAACCGTCTGCCGCTGTCGGCCATCGAGGACACCGTCGAGGGCGGCCTGCGCATCGGCGCCATGGTCACCAACAGCCACCTGGCCGCCGACGCCCGGGTCCGCGCGCGCTATTCGGTCCTGACCCAGTCCATCGTCTCCGGCGGCTCGGGCCAGCTTCGAAACAAGGCCACCACCGGCGGCAATCTGCTGCAGCGGACCCGCTGCGCCTATTTCTACGACACCTCCAAGCCCTGCAATAAGCGCCATCCCGGCTCAGGCTGCAGCGCGCTGGAGGGCCTGAACCGCAACAGCGCTATCTTCGGCGCCAGCGAGGCCTGCATCGCCACCCACCCCTCGGACATGGCCGTGGCCCTGACCGCCCTGGACGCCCAGGTGGAGACGGTGACGCCGCAGGGGGCCACGCGGACCCTGGCGGTGGCCGACCTGCACCGCCTGCCCGGCGACACCCCGCACATCGAGACCAACCTGGCGCCCGGCGAACTGATCGCCGCGGTGATCCTGCCCCCGGCCGCGGCGGGCGGGCAGGTCTACCAAAAGGCCCGCGACCGGGCCTCCTACGCGGGCGGCCTGGCCAGCGTCGCGGTGGTGGGGACCAAGGTCGCCTTCGGCGCCGTGGCCCACAAGCCCTGGCGGGCGGAGAAGGCCGAGGCGGCGCTCGCCGCCGGCGCCAGCGCGGTCGAGGCCGCCCACGCCGAACTGGCGGGCGCGCGGGACAATGGCAAGAACGGCTTCAAGATCGCCCTGGTGGCCCGCATGACGGTGGCGGCCCTGGACGAGGCCAAGCAAGGGAGAGGCGCATGAGCTCGGTCAAGGATTGGGCGGCCCCGAACCCCGTCACGGAAAACCGCAGCGGCATCATCGGCAAGGGCGTCGACCGCTACGAAGGCAAACTGAAGGTCACCGGCACGGCGGCCTACGCCTATGAGGTCGAGCCGCCCTCGCCGCCGGCCTATGGCTACCTGCTGCCGGCCACCATCGCGCGGGGCCGCATCACCGCCATCGACACCGCCGCCGCCGAGGCCTCCCCCGGCGTCCAGATCGTCTGGACCCACCTGAATGTCCCGAAACAGGCGCGCCGCGGCGAACGGGCCAATCCCCGCAGCCAGCGGGCGTCGAACCCGGCCCTGGCCGGCGATCGGGTCGAGTTCTTTGGCCAGCCGGTGGCCTTCGTGGCCGCCGACACCTGGGAGAATGCGCGCGCCGCCACCCACCTGATCCAGGTGGACTACGCCGTGGAGCCGGCGGTGCTGGACTTCCGCGCCAGCCTGGCCTCGGCCGAAATGCCCCACGGCGAGGAGGACGTCCGCATCGGCGATTTCGACGGCGCCTACGCCAAGGCCCCGGTGCAGATCGACGAGACCTATTTCAGCCCGATCCAGAACCACGTGCAGATGGAGCCCTGCGCCACCACCGCCTGGTGGGACGGCGACAAGGTCACGGTCCACACCTCGATCCAGATGGTGAAGGGCGGCCAGCACGCCCTGGCCGAGACTCTGGCCATCCCCTCGGACCGGGTCCACCTGCTGACCCGCTATATCGGCGGCGGTTTCGGCGGCAAGGGCCAGTCCTATGACGACCTGACGCTGGCGGCCCTGGGCGCCCAGGCGCTCGGGCGGCCGGTGAAGGTCGCCTACACCCGCCAGCAGATGTTCCAGGCCACCATCCACCGCCCGGCGGTCAGCATGCGCGTGCGGCTGGGGGCCGAGCCCGACGGCCGGCTGAACGCGTTCGCCGTCGAGGCGGTCACCCACTGCGCCCGCAACGCCCCCTTCGTGGAGCACGCGGCCAACTTCTCCCGCAACCTCTACGCCGCCCCCAACCGTCTCACCGGCCACCGGCTGGTGAAGATGGACATCCCGGCCGCCGGACCCATGCGGGCGCCGGGGGAGGCCTCGGGCATGCTCAGCCTGGAATGCGCCATGGACGAGCTGGCCGAGAAGCTCGGCATCGACCCCATCGAGCTGCGCCTGCGCAACGAGCCGGACGTCGACCCGGAAACCGGCAAGCCCTTCTCGATCCGGCAGCTGGTGCAGTGCCTCAACACCGGCGCCCAGCGCTTCGGCTGGGAGCGCCGCAACCCCAGGCCTGGCCAGGTCCGCGACGGCCGCTGGCTGGTGGGCATGGGCATGGCCTGCGCCATCCGCGGCAACTTCCTGCTGCCGGCCAAGGCGGGCGTGCGGATCGACGCCGACGGCACGGTCACCCTGCGCCAGGGCATGACCGACATCGGCACCGGCACCTACACCATCCTGGCCCAGATCACCGCCGAGACCATGGGGGTGACGATGGAGCAGGTGAAGATCGAGCTGGGGGATTCCGACTTCCCGCCGGCCCCCGGCTCCGGCGGCCAGTTCGGGGCGGCCACCGCCGGTTCGGCGGCCTTCGAGGCCAATATGAACTTGCGCAAGGCCTTGGCGGAGCTCGCCATCGGCGATCCCAACTCGCCGCTCTATGGCGGCGATCCGACCTACGTCACCTTCGGCAACGGCAATATCGCCATCGAGAACCGTTCCGAGAGCCTGGGCGCCCTGGTGGCCCGGGCCGCGCCGGAGGGGGTCTATGTGGAGGGCTCCATCACGCCCGCCGCCGACGCCCGCGACTATTCCCAGCACACCTATGGCGCCCACTTCGCCGAGGTTGGGGTGGACACGGTCACCGGCGAGGTGCGCATGCGCAAGATGTTCGGAGTCTTCGCCGCCGGTCGCATCCTCAACGCCAAGACCGCCAGGAGCCAGGTCACCGGCGGCATGATCTGGGGCGTCGGCACGGCGCTCACCGAGGGCAATGTGGTGGACCCCCGCTACGGCTCCTTCATCAACCAGGACATGGCCGGCTACCTGGTGCCCACCCACGCCGACATCGTCGACCTGGACGCCATCTTCCTGGCCGAGGCCGACGACAAGGCCAACCCCATGGGGATCAAGGGGGTGGGAGAGCTGGGCATCTGCGGCGCCGGGGCGGCGGTGGCCAACGCCATCTACAACGCCTGCGGGGTCCGCCTGCGCGACTATCCGATGACCCCGGACAAGGTGCTGGAAGGTCTGATGGCGAAGGGGCTTTAGAGACCCTCAGCCTTGGCGGTCACCTGTTTCGATTGAGATAGGTGATCGCCAGGCCGGCGGCGCAGCCCAGGAACAGGATGCCCGCGATCACCCGGATCGCGTCGATCAGGAAGCCGGCGATCGCCGCGGCCACCATGACGGCGAGGAAGACGCCGGCCCACTTCGCCATGGCGGTCTAGCCGACCTTGGCGCGCAGTTCGCCCAGGATGCGGGCCAGGTCGCTCTCGCGGAAGGGTTTCTGCAGGACCGGCGAGCCCTTGTCGACGTCGCGCAGGCCGGCGTCGCCATAGCCGGTGGCGAAGGCGAAGGGCGCGCCCTTGGCCCGCAGAATGTCCGCCAGCGGAAAGATCGGCTGCCCCCCCAGGTTCACGTCCAGGACCGCGCAGTCGATCTGGGTGGATTCGGCCAGCGCGATGGCCTCGTCGAGGCGCGCGGCGGGACCGATCACCACGCAGCCGAGGTCCGACAGCATGTCCTCGATCAGCATCGAGACCATCATCTCGTCCTCGACCACGAGAACCCGCAGACCCGCCAGATCGGTCACAGCGCTCATTGGGAGATCTCCAGCAGGTTCACCGACGTCACCATACCGCAGGACAGGTCCGGGCCACGATAATCAACTCTGGCCTGGCCATCCGTCCAGTGTCGTTCATGGTCAAGCTGGCTCCCCGCCCGCATTCCGCCTAACGCCAGAACAGCCCGGCCTTCGGTTCGGTTCCATGGCGCGACAATTCCCGCGCGAGCCGGAGTCACGCCTCCAGCGGGGCGTTGTGATCCAGGGGCGCGGAGATGCGCAGGGTGGTGATTTGGTTGCGGACCCTTTTCACCACCTGGAACCGGTGGCGGTGGAAGATGAAGGTCTGGCCGATCTTGGGGATGGTCTGGGCCTCGTGGATCACCAGGCCGGCCACGGTCACCGCGTCGTCGTCGGGCAGGTCCCAGTCCATGGCGCGGTTGAGGTCGCGGATGGTCACCGAGCCGTCCACCACCACCGCGCCGTCGGCCTGGCGCCGGACGCCGTGGATGGCGCTGTCGTGCTCGTCGTCGATCTCGCCGACGATCTCCTCCAGGATGTCCTCCAGGGTCACCAGACCCTGCAGGGCGCCGTACTCGTCCACCACCAGGGCGAAGTGGCTCTGGCGTTTCAGGAAGGCGTTGAGCTGGTCCTTGAGGTTGGTGGTCTCGGGGATGAACCAGGGGTCGCGGATGATCTCGGAGACCTTGAGGTCGTCCATCCGGCCGCCGGAGTCGGCGATCGCCTGCAGCAGGTCCTTGGCGTGCAGCACGCCGACGATGTTCTCGGCGTCGTCCCGATAGAGCGGCACCCGGGTGTGGGCGCTGGCCAGCATGGCGGTCACCAGTTCGGCCGGCGGCAGGTCGGCGTCGATCATCGAGATCGACATGCGGTGGACCATCACCTCGCTGACGTCCATGTGGGAGAGGTCCAGCACGCCCCCCAGCATGCGGCGGTCGCGCTCCTCCACCAGGCCCTCGGAGTGGTGGTACTCCACCGCCCCGCGGATCTCCTCGTGGGCGGCCAGGACGTCGATGTCCATGGACAGCTTGATGCCGAAGGGCCGCAGGGTCTGGCGCACCACCCACTGGGCGCCGTTGGCCAGGGGCCCGAAGATGCGCACCACCCAATAGGTCGGGATCGACAGGGCCCGGGCCACGTCGTCGGCTCGCGCGATGGCCAGGGACTTGGGCAGGATCTCGCTGAAGATCACGATCAGGACGGTCATCACCCCGGTGGCGATCAGGGCGCCCAGCGCGCCGGGGAAGGCGGCCGACAGCGCCAGGGTGGTCAGGGCCGAGGCGCCGATGTTGATGACATTGTTGGAGAGCAGGATGGCCCCGATCATCTTTTCCTGATCGGCCATCATCACGTTGATGCGGCGGGCGGCGCGGTCGCCCTCGCGCTCCAGCTGGTGCATCCGGCCGCGGCTGGCCGCCGTCATCGAGGTCTCCGCCGCCGAGATCAGGCCCGACAGGCTGAGCAGGGCGATCAGGATGGGGGCGAGACCTGCGATGATCGCCAGCACGCTCACGGCTTGGCTCCTTCCGAGATGAGGAATTCACGCACGGCCTGGGCGCTGACGTCCTTGGCCACGAAGGTGTCGCCGAGCGCGCGCGCCAGGATGAAGGTCAGCTTGCCGCCGTCGGCCTTCTTGTCCTGGCCCATGTGGCGGACCAGGGCCTCGGCGGCGAAGGGCGCAGGCGTCACGGCGTCCATGCGGGTGGGCAGGCCGGCCGCGGCGATGGCGGCCTCGGCGCGGACCGCGTCCTGGGCCGAGCACAGCCCCTGGGCGGCGGAGAAGCGGAAGGCGATGGCCGAACCCGCCGCGACAGCCTCACCGTGCAGCAGGGCCGCGCCATAGCCGGTCTCGGCCTCTAGGGCGTGGCCGAAGGTGTGGCCGAGATTGAGCAGGGCCCGGCGGCCCGCCTCCTTCTCGTCCTCGATGACGATCTCCGCCTTCATCTCCACCGAACGCGCGACGGCGTGGGCCAGCGCCTCGGGCTCGCGCGCCAGGACGGCGGCGGCGTTGGCCTCCAGCCACTCGAAGAAGGCGAAGTCCCCCAGCAGGCCGTACTTGATGACCTCGGCGTAGCCCGCCCGCATCTCGCGGTCGCTGAGGGTGGAGAGCACGTCCAGGTCGGCCAGGACCAGGCGCGGCTGGTGGAAGGCGCCCACCAGATTCTTGCCGCGCGGGGTGTCGATGGCGGTCTTGCCCCCCACCGAGGAGTCCACCTGGGCCAGCAGGGTGGTGGGGATTTGCACGAAGTCGATACCGCGCTTGTAGATGGCCGCGGCGAAGCCCGCGAGGTCCCCCACCACCCCGCCGCCGAAGGCCACGATCAGGTCGCCCCGATCCAGCTCCAGGGCCAGCAGGCGGTCGGAGAGGTCGGCCAGGCCCTCGAAGCTCTTGGTCTGCTCGCCCGGCGGCACCACGATGGCCGGGCAGGCGATGCCGGCGGCCTCCAGGGAGGCGGTCAGGCGCGCGCCATGCAGGCGCCAGACGATCTCGTCGCTGACCACCGCCACCCGCCTGTTCTTCAGGAAGGGGGCGATGCGCGCCCCGGCCTCGTCCAGCAGACCCCGGCCGATCACGACCTCGTAGGACCGCTCGGCGAGACCCACGGGGACGATGCGGGGGGTCATGACGAGGGTTCCTCGGACTTCGACTGCACATAGGCCGACAGGGCCTGGATCACCTGGTCCACCGTCACGTGGTGGGCGGCGTCGCCGGTCTCCACCATGACGTCGGCCTGGGCGTAGATGGGATAGCGCTCGGCGGCCTGGTCCTGCAGCACGCTCAGGGGGTCGCGGCCGGTGATCAGCGGGCGGTTGTCCTTTCGCGACACCCGGCGGGCGAGCACCTCCAGGTCGGCCTTCAGCCAGACTGAGATGGAGCGGGCCTTGATGAGGGCGCGGGTCTCGGGGTTCATGAAGGCCCCTCCGCCGGTGGCCAGGACGTGGGGCGGCTCGTCCAGCAGGCGGGCGATCACCCGCCGCTCGCCTTCGCGGAAGGCGGGCTCCCCCAGGTCGGCGAAGATGTCGGGGATGGAGCGGCCGGCGGCGGCCTCCACCTCGGCGTCGGCGTCACGGAACGGCAGTTCCAGAGCGTTGGCCAAGCGGCGGCCCACGCTGGATTTGCCGACCCCCATCAGGCCGACGAGGGTGATGGTGCGGGCGCGTAGCGGTTTGTAACGGTCCATGAACGGCGCAGGTCTACATCAGGGCGAGCCCGCGCGCCAATGCCCGCGCTGTGGGTTAGGATGGGACCATGATCGGTCGAAGCGTTTCCCTGGCGGCCCTGGCCGCCCTCGTCCTGGCCGCCCAGGCCTCCGCGCAGGCCGTGGAGGTCGCGCCCCTGGCGGCCCCCGACTTCTTCTCCACCGGCGCCCGGGAGACCGGACTTGCGCCGGATCTGTGGCGTGGCGCCTCGGGCCAGACGATGCGGACGGTCCTGCCCCTGCTGGCCGCCAAGCCCCTGTCCCCGGCCGCCCAGGCCCTGGCGCGACGGATCCTGGCCACCGGCGCGGCGGGCCCTGACGACGCCGGACGCGACGCGGCCGTGGCCGGCGCCCGGGTCGGCGCCCTGATCGCCCAGGGTGGGGTCAAGGACGCCGCGGCCATCCTGTCGCGCACCGCGGGCCTGGATCAGAATCCGGTCCTGGCCCAGGCCGGGGCGGAGGCGGCCCTGCTGTCGGGAGACGACGACGGCGCCTGCGCCATCTCCGACAAGCTCACAGCCGGCCGTGAGGACGCCTACTGGCTGCGCCTGCGGGCCTATTGCCAGCTCAAGGCGGGCAATTCCGGCGTCGCCCAGCTCACCTTCGACCTGGCCCAGAGCCAGGCCCGCGATCCTGTTTATGGCCGCCTGATGGGCGCCAAGCTGGCGGGCGGCGGCGATCCCGGCGCGCCCGCCCTGCGCAACGGCCTGGACTACGCCCTGACCCGCAATCTCGGTCTGCCGGTGAACGGGCCGGCCTCGCCCGCCGTCGCCGCGGCCCTGGCCGCCAATCCCACGGGCCCCGCCATCTGGTCCATCGAGGGCGGCCCGGGACCGGTGAAGGCCGCCATGGCGGCGCTGGCCGCCGGCGACCTGGCTACCGTCCAGACGATGCGCGCGGGCCTCACCGGCGACACCATCCCCGGCGCCACAATCACCGACCTCGCCCTGCTGGACGCCATGATCTCGGCGGCCTCGGGCAAGGCCGATCCCCAGACCCTGGACCGCCTGATCGAGCGCGGCGCGGTGGCCGATCCCAAGACCCGCGCCCGGGCCCAGCAGGCCGCCCTGCTGCTGGCCGCCCTCGGCGCCCCCATGAGCCCCCAGGCCCGAGGCCAGTTCGCCGGCTTCACCGCCGCCGAGGCCAAGGCGCCGGCGACCCGGGCCTTTGCCCTCGACCTCGCGGGCGCCGAGAAGCTGCCGGGGGAGACCGCCCTGCTGGCCCTATGGATCTCGGCCGACGCCGGGGCGGGCGGTCCGGCCGCCGGCGACCGGGCGCGGATCGTGCGCGCGCTGAAGGCCGCCGGCCTGGAGGAGGATGCGCGGGCCTTCGCCGTCGAAGGCCTGCTGGCCGTCCGATGAGCGCCGCGTCCGGCTGGGCCGAGGCCTTCCTGGAGATGATGGCCGTCGAGCGGGCGGCGGCCAAGAACACCATCACCGCCTACGGTAAGGACCTCGCCGACGCCTCGGGCTTCCTGGCCGGGCGCGGCCGCGACCTCGGGGACGCTTCGGCTGAGGACATCGAGGCCTATTTCGCGGCGCTCGGCGCGCGCGGTCTGTCGCCGGCCACCGCCTCACGGCGGCGCGCGGCGGTGCGGCAGTTCTACCGCTTCGTCCTGGGGGAGGGCTGGCGCAACGACGATCCCTCCCGCCGGGTGGACGCCCCCAAGCGCGGCCGGCCCCTGCCCAAGGTGCTGAGTCGCGACGAGGTGGATCGCATCATCGCCGCCGCCAGCGCCAAGGACGGCGCCCAGGGCCTGCGGATCGGCTGCGTGGTGGAGCTGATCTACGCCTCGGGCCTAAGAATCTCCGAGCTCACCGCCCTGCCCCTGGCGGCCCTGGCGCGGGACCCGGCCTATCTGATGGTCACCGGCAAGGGCGGCAAGGACCGCCTGGCGCCTCTGAACGACGCCGCGCGCACGGCTGTGAAGGCCTATCTGGAGGTCCGCAAGGCCTTCCTGCCCAAGGGCGACCTGGCCAATCCCTGGCTGTTTCCGTCCCGAGGCAAGGCCGGACGCATGACGCCGCGCCGTTTCGCCCAGCTGCTGGACGAGGCCGCCGCCGACGCCGGGATCGACCCCGCCCGGGTCAGCCCCCACGTCCTGCGCCACGCCTTCGCCACCCACCTGCTGGAGGGGGGCGCCGACCTGCGGGTCGTGCAGAAACTGCTGGGCCACGCCGACATCGCCACCACCCAGATCTACACCCACGTGGCCGGCGACCGCCTGGCCCAGGTGGTGGCCAGCAAGCATCCGCTGTCACGCAAATCGTGACCTGAAAACGGGAAAAGCCGCCCGCTCACGCGGACGGCTTCCCTCAGGGCTCTGGATCAGGCTGGGGGTCAGCCGGTGATCCGATAGCGGCCCTGGCTGTCGGGGCAGACGCGGACGTAGCGCACTTCATCGCCGTAGTTGTCCGTCGGCGCCAGGGCTAGGCGGCAGCGCTGGCGGCTGTAGTAGCTGTAGTCGTACTGGCCGGTGCGCTGACCGCGGTCGTAGCGGCTCTCGCGATAGGGCTTGGTCTCGGCGTAGTTGTAGTAGTAGCCGGCCTGGTCGCACTTGGCCTTGCCGGCCTGCTTGCCGATGCTGGCGCCCAGGGCGCCGCCGACGACGGCGCCGAGCACGGCGCCCTCGGTCCGGGCGTTGCGGGCCGCGATATTGGACCCCAGGGCCGCGCCGGCCAGGGCGCCGATCAGGCCGCCGGCCACCTGGCTGTTGTTGTTGCGGTAGGACCGGCAGGGATCGGCATAGGCCGAGCCGGTATAGGACGTGTCGCGCCCATAACGGTCAGCGTCCGCCGAACCCCAGGCAGGGGCCGGGCCGTAATTGCGGGCGTAGGCGCCGTAGCCGTAGCGCGCGTCGTAGCGGGCGCGGTCGCGCTCGTAGCGATCGCGTCGGGCGTCATAGTCGGCGCGGGCGCGTTCGTAGTCGGCCAGCTTCGCCTGATAATCGGCCTGCTCCTGCTCGTAGTTGCGCATGTCGCGCTGGTACTGCTGGGTGGGCTGGTACTGGGCGAAGGCGGGGGCGGCCATGGCCAGCATCGCCGTCGCCACCAAGGCGGTCTTGAGCGTCTTCATGGTGAACGTTCTCCTCGAACAAACGACGTAGAGCCGCCGTCTGGGCAGCCACGTGAACACTGGGGCCGTGTTGACCTCAGTTTACCAAACGTGGAGTCGTGATCGGAGTTGCACGAACGCTGTTCGATTACCGCAACGCCTTGCGCGTCTTGCCTTTGAGCAACTCTAGCAAGGCCAGGGACAGGGCCTGGGTCGATCTCAGCTTGTCGGCCAGGCTCAAGGCGATGACGGGGCCGACGTCGGTCTTGTTGACGTCGACGATGTAGATCCTGCCGCTGGGCTGGTCGCGCAGGATGTCCAGGCCGCCCCAATCGAGCCCCATCCGCGCCGCGAACCGCGCGATCAGCTCCAGCTCCTCGGGACTGTAGATGTCCTCCGGCGCCGCGCGGGTGACCGCCAGGTTGTGGATGGAGAAGCGGTTCTCCGCGGGTTTGCGCTTGATCCAGACCACGACGGGCTTGCCGCCCACGCAGGGGGTGCGCAGGTCGTGGATGTAGGGGCCGACCGCGGTGTCGACGAGCTTCTGATAGGTCTTGCCCGGCGTCCGGGGGTGCGGACAGGTGATCACCCGGCCGTCGTGCACGCCGTTCAGTTCGCCCTTCTCCACGGCCGGGCCGACGAAGGTCTCCGGATCGATGGCCAGGGGATAGCCGAACACCGCCTCGAACACCGCCGCCACATGGCTCTTGGAGACGTCCAGGCAGCCGAAGTTGAAGGCCCGCTCATGGGTGGGCGCGGCCCGCAGGCCCCAGGTGGCGTCCTCGAAGCGGAAGCAGGCGTCGGCGGCCTCCGGCGCGCGCGCCATGCGGCAGCCGCTCCAGGCCATGGCCGCCCAGATCAGGTACCAGGGCCTTGGCTTGTCGGGGACGAACCAGATGGCCGGCCCCGGCGCCCGCGTCGCCATCAGCCACCAGGACCGCGCGCGGACGATCACGTGGTAGCCAAACCAGTTGAGGCACTCCCCGATCAGGGTGGCGTCCAACCTAATCTTGGTCCCGGTCTTGTGGACCGTCAGGCCGCCGGGATGGAACTGGAAGTCGCTGAACCAGCCGCCCTTGGGCGAGAGGCTTGACGCCCCCGGCAGCAGGGGCGAGGGCGTCTGCAGTTCGCTCATGGGAGCCTCGCAATGTCTCAGAGACCGGGCACGACCCCATAGTGAACCCGCCTGGCCAGTACGCTCAAGCTGGCGAGGCGTTCCCTCCCATCTCCATCACCGCCCCCACCGCGGCGATGCGGTCGACACGGCGATAGGCCGGGTGCAGCAGCATGCCGCCGAACACGTCGGGATCGATCTCGCGATAGCGTAGGCTCGCTCCCTGCTCGGTCGCCAGGGTCTCCAGCTCGGCCTTCAGGCGGTCGCGCCCCTCGACGATGGCGCTGCCGGTGTAGAGCAGCAGGCGGCCACCGGCCGGCAGGCGCGCGAGCGCCGCCCGCGCCCAGTCCAGGGACAGCCGCGCCCCCAGCAGATCGCCGCCGTCGCGATAGGTGCGGCCGCCCGAGCCCCGCAGATAGGGCGGATTGGCGATCGCCGTGTCGAAGGGCCCGATCACCTTGGCCAGGCCGTCGCTCTCGACGATCTCGGCGCTGACCACGGCGGCCGCGGCGTTGATCCGCGCCAGGCGCAGGGCCTGGGGATTGATGTCGGCCAGCACGATGGCGGCCTGCGGACAGACCCGCGCCGCGGCGATCCCGCCGACGCCCGCCCCCGCGCCGATGTCGACGATGCGCCGTGCGGGTCCCAACTCGGCCCGCAGGAAGTCGGCGAATCGATAGCTGTCGGGACCGAGGAACACCGCGTCCCTGGCCCGGGGCGGGAAGCCCGAGTGCAGGAACAGGTCCTCCCCCAGGCTGGCGACCCGCACCTTGCTGGAGAGCCGCTGGCCGCGCTCGGCCAACACCCCGCCGGCCCGCATCAGGTCGAGGATCTCGCTGTCCACGTCGCCGGACCGGAACGGCCGGTTCCAGCCGAAGACGTCGCGCAGGGTGTGGCGTCCGCCCTGGAACAGCCGCCACAGCATCTTGCGGTGGGTGTCGGGGGTGGGGGTGACGAACCGGTAGTCCCGCGCCTTCAGGGCCTGCAGCAGGGCCACCAGGGCCTCATCCTCCGCCGTCACGAGGCGCGCGCCTGGGCGAGCGCTTCCTTGCGCAGGGCCAGCATGGAGGCGGGCATGCCCTTGGCCACCGCGCCCCGCACCATGCCGGCGGGGACCGGGGCGTCGACGGCCACGTGCAGCTCGTAGGTCACGTGCGTGCCCCCGGGGATCGCGGTGAGCTGCCACTCCCCGTCCGAGCGCTTCCAGTCCCCGCCGGTGCGGTGGAAGGCCAGGCGACGGGGCGGCTCCAGGGTCGTGCGGAACACATTGCGCATCACCGGCTTGAAGGCGTTGCCCCGCAGGCGGTGCTCACGCACGTCCCACCTGCCGGCAGGGTCGCGTTCCAGGGTCCTGCAGGAGAGCAGCTTGGGCATATAGCGCGGAGCGCCGGCGCAGTCGCTCAGCACCTTCCAGACCACGGCGGGCGGGGCGGCCACGTCCATGGCCGCGCGGATCACCCCGGCCGAGCCGCCCTCGGCCTTCGCCGACACGGTGGGCGGGGCGTTGAAGCCGCCGGCGGCCAGGGCGGGGGAGGCCAGGCCGGCGGCCAACAGCAGGGGAAGGGCGAATTTCATCCTGGCTGAGGTCTTCAGGGCCGATTTCGTTCCCGTTCGGGCCCACAGGGACCTGGCGCCGCGCCACGTACTTGTTAGGCTGAAGGTTCCCGCCTAGTTTCCGGCGCTTCCGCAAACGGAAGGAAGATTCCGCGCATGGTCGGCCACTATCTCGAGTTCGAGCGCCCCATCGCCGACCTCGAAACCAAGATCGAGGAGCTCTCCAAGCTGTCGGAGACCACCGGGTCCGGCGCCCTGGAGACCGAGATCGAGGCCCTGCGCAAACGCGCGCAGAAAATGCGCCGCGAGGCCTATTCCAAGCTCGACGCCTGGCAGAAGACCCTGGTGGCCCGACACCCGGAGCGCCCGCACTTCGTCGACTACGCCGCCGGCCTGATCGAGGAGTTCGTGGAGCTGCGCGGCGACCGCAAGTTCGCCGACGACCAGTCGATCATGGGCGGTCTGGGCCGTTTCCGCGGCCAGCCGGTGGTGGTCATGGGCAACGAGAAGGGCCGCGACACCGTCACTCGGGTGAAGCACAATTTCGGCGCCGGCCGCCCGGAGGGCTATCGCAAGGCCGTCCGCCTGATGGAGATGGCCGAACGCTTCCACCTGCCGGTGATCAGCTTCGTCGACACCGCCGCGGCCTATCCCGGCGTCGGCTCGGAGGAGCGCGGCGTGGCCGAGGCCATCGCGCGGGCAACCGAGAAGTCCCTGATGCTGGGGGTGCCCATGGTGGCCGTGGTCACCGGCGAGGGCGGCTCGGGCGGGGCGCTGGGCATCGCCTGCGGCAACCGGGTGCTGATGCTGGAGCACGCCATCTACACCGTGATCCCGCCGGAGGGGGCCAACTCCATCCTCTGGCGCGGGGCCCGCACTGCCGAGGAGGCCGCCAAGGCCCTGAAGATCACCGCCCAGGACCTGATCGGCATGAAGATCGTCGACCGCGTCATCCCCGAGCCCCCAGGCGGCGCCCACTCAGATCCGGAAGCCACCATCACCTCGGTGGGGGACGCGGTGGAGGAGGAGTTGGCGGGCCTGATCAAGATGACCGCGCCGGAGCTCAAGAAGCAGCGGGCCGACCGCTTCTACGCCATCGGCCGGACGGGCCTGCAATGAGGGCCCTGCTGATCGCCGCGGTGCTGGCGACCGGGGTCCCGGCGACCGCGCAGGCGGCGCCGAAACCCCAGACAGCCCTCGACCGCTGCCTGGCCTCGCCGGCCGGCGCCAGCACCATGGGCCAGATCCAGTGCATCGGCGACGCCGTGAAGGCGCAGGACGCGCGGCTGAACCAGAACTACGCCAAGGCCATGAAGGCCCTGACTCCGGAGCAGAAGGTCAAGCTCCGCGCCGCCCAGCGCGCCTGGATCGCCTTCAAGGACGCTGACTGCCAATCGCTCTGGGACGATGACTGGGGCACCCTGTCCCGGGTGACCGCCAATATGTGCGTCCTCGACCGCACATCCGAACGCGCCGACGAGCTGGCGAACTATCCCGACCGCTGACGTAACGGGACGGCTTGCTCAAACGCCGTTCAACAGATTGAGTGATCTCAAACATCCGTTTGGGAGGACGTCATGGCGCTGAAGACCCGTTTCACCGAGCTCGTCGGGATCGAACACCCGATCGTCCAGGGCGGCATGCAGTGGGTCGGCCGCGCCGAGCTGGTGGCCGCCGTGGCCAACGCCGGGGGCCTGGGCTTCATCACCGCTCTCACCCAGCCGACGCCGGACAAGCTGCGCGAGGAGATCGCCCGCTGCCGGACGCTTACCGACAAGCCTTTCGGCGTGAACCTGACCATCCTGCCGGCCATCAACCCGCCGCCCTACGCCGAGTACCGCCAGGCGATCATCGATAGCGGCGTCAAGATCGTCGAGACCGCCGGCAACAAGCCCCAGGAACACGTCGACGAGTTCAAAAAGCACGGCATCATCGTGGTCCATAAGTGCACCTCGGTCCGCCACGGCCTGTCGGCCGAGCGGATGGGCGTGGACGCCATCTCCATCCACGGCTTCGAGTGCGCCGGCCACCCGGGCGAGGATGACGTCCCCGGCCTGATCCTGATCCCGGTCGCCGCCGACAAGATCAAGATCCCGATGATCGCTTCGGGCGGCTTCGGCGATGCGCGCGGCCTGGTGGCGGCCCTCGCCCTGGGCGCGGAGGGCATCAACATGGGCACCCGCTTCATGGCGACGAAGGAAAGCCCCATCCACCAGGCCATCAAGGAGCAGATCGTCGCCAATGACGAGCGCTCCACCGATCTGATCTTCCGCACCATGCACAACACCAGCCGGGTGGCCCGCAACGCCGTCAGCCAGCAGGTGGTGGCGCTGGAGAAGCAGGGCGCCAAGTTCGAGGACGTCCGCGAACTGGTGGCCGGCAGCCGCGGCCGCAATGTCTACGAGGTGGGGGACAACGACGCCGGCATTTGGTCGGCCGGTCAGATCCAGGGCCTGATCCACGACATCCCCTCCTGCGAGGAGCTGATCTCCCGCATCGTGGCCGAGGCCGAGGCCCTGATCACCGGGCGGCTGGCGGGCTTCGTCACCAAGAAGCAGATGGCCAGGGCCTGATATCCGCGGTCGTTCTCGGCGCGGGTTGTGTAAGCTGAAGGTTCCCCCGAGCCTTCGAGACACAGCCCGCCCGTGCCGCCCCCCAGTTTGACGCCCAAGACCAAGGCCAACGTCTCGATGGTGATCGAGACGATGTACGCCATCGCCGCCGAACCCGATAAGTGGGAGCAGATCGTCCAGGCCCTGGACGTGGAGGCCAGCGAGCCGCCGCCGGAAGCTGAGGGCGCCGCCCGCCTGGCCGTCCTCGCCGCCGACCGGGCCGAGCCCGCCTCGGTGGGGGTGGTGCTGATCAACGCCGCTGGCGGGGCCAGCGCCTGGAACGCGGCGGGCGAGGCGGTCTTCCACCAGCGCCTGGGGGTCATCGAGGCTCAGGGCCTGAGGTTCTTCAATCCCGCCAACCACGAGGCCCTCGACCAGGCCCGCCGTCGCCTGCGCGGGACCCAGGGCCGCCAGGTCATCGTCAAGTTCGCCCAGGCCAATGACGAAGCGCCCCACTTCGCCTATGTGGTCCCCGCCGACGGCCTGCCCCCCGCCCTGGCCGCCGGCCTCGGCGGCGCCGCGACCGCGGGGGAGGGCGCCTGCGCGGTGGTCTTCCCGGCCGTGGAGGCCACCGACCGCCTGTGGGCCAACCTGCGCGAAAGCTTCGGCCTGACCCCGGCCGAGACCCGGCTGGCCGCCCGCCTGAAGGACGGCCTGACCCTGAAGGAGGCGGCGGGCGAACTGAACGTCAGCTTCAACACGGTCCGCAACCAGTTGCGCGCCATCTTCGACAAGGTGGGCCTGTCGCGGCAGAGCGAGCTGATCCGAACCCTGACCCAGCTCGGATCCCTGGCCACCTCCTTCCAGGAAAGCTCCGGCCGCGGCCTGCTGGGCCCGCCCATCGCCGCCACCGAGCGCGGGGCCGTGGAGGCCGCGCCGCCCATCCGCCACCTGACCCTGCCCGACGGCCGCCGCCTGGCCTGGCGGGCTTATGGCGATCCTAGGGGCCGGCCGGTGCTGATGGTCCACCAGGGCCTGGGCTGTAGCGTCATGCCGCGCGGCACCGACATCCTGGCCCGGGATCTCGGCCTGCGCCTGCTCTGTCCCGAGCGCCCCGGCGCGGGCCGCTCCGACCCGCGACCGGACTTCAGCTATGAGGGCGTCGGGCGTGACCTGGCCGACCTCTGCCGCGACCAGGGCCTGTCCCAGGTCCAGGTGGCGGCCTTCATGTCCGGCGCCCCCTTCGCCCTGATGGCGGCCCGCGACCTTGGCCCCCTGGCCAGCCGGGTGCTGCTGGCCTCCGCCCGGCCTTCGGGTCAGACCCTGGAGACCGAGCAGGACAGGGGCCACGCCGTGGTGCTGTTCCGCCGCCGCATCCTGCGCAACGCCTGGCTGGCCGACATGGTCTTCGCGGTCATGCGCCTGCAGCTCACCCGCCGGCAGCTGGAGAAGTTCGTCCGCGCCGCGGCCTCGGCCCCCGGCGACGCGGCCTATCTGCGCAGCCATCCGGGCGTGCTGGAGTTCATCGTCGACTACATCTCGGAGTCCCTGGCGCTCACCAGCCGGGGCATCGCCGACGAGATCAAGTGCTCGGCCCGCAGCCCCACCCTGGACCTGTCGGGCCTGGCCGCCCCCATCACCGTCTGGCACGGCGAGGAGGACCCCATGTCCAGCGCCGCCGACGTCACCGCCTGGCTGAACGCCCGCCAGCAGACCGTCCGCACCTTCCCGGGCGTCGGCCACTTCCTGCCCCACAAGCACTGGCCCGAGGTGCTGGCCTGGCTGGCCGCCTGACACGAAAAACCCGCCGGCGTGGAACGCCGGCGGGTTCTCGTGCTCTCCGGGGCTCGTCCGAGCCTAGAAGCGGGCGTTCAGGCCGAACTCGAAGTAGCGGCCGATGACGTCATAGACGCCGATCCCAGTCGTCCCGTACGGCGGCTCGACATCGGCGACGTTCTTCACGATGAAGCGCGCCTTGATCTTGTCGAGGCCCAGCGGTTGGCCCACCAGCTTGGTCAGGTCGTAGCTGAAGGCCAGGTCGTTGATCATGTAGGACTCCACCTTCAGCGGGAGACGCGTCTCCAGGGTGAAGTCGTGATTGAACTCCGACTGGCCGATATAGTTGACCGTCCAGACCACGCTGAAGGGATCGCGATCGTAAGCGGTCTCAAGCTTCCACTGCAGGTCCGAGTTGCCGATCTCGTTCTTGTCGTCGTTCAGGTCGAAGCCCAGGCCCGTCACCGAGGTCTGCTGCTTGTTCACCGCGAACAGGTCGAAGCCGAAGCCCAGCCGGCCCGGATTGCCGCCGAACCATTGGCCGATGTCCGAGAGGTTCGACAGGTCGATCTCGTAGTCGATGCCGAAGGTGAAGCCCTGGAAGTTGATGTAGCCGGCGTTGACGTAGCCGGTGGTCGGGCCGGGGATCCCCGCCGGCAGGTTCTGGGTCAGGATCTGACCGGCCTGGGCGCCCGACCCCGCGTTGCCGCGCTGGAAGCGGGAGCACGCATCCGGCTGGGCCGTCGGGGAGTCGTAGCAAACCTGAAGGATCGAGCTCAGGTTGAAGTTAAAGATCGCGTCGTTCAGGTCGATGTTGGTCCAGTCGAAGGTGATCGCCAGGCCCGGCACGAAGTGAGGCTGGATCACGAAGCCTGCCGACCACTGCTCGGCGACCTCGTTCTGGAGGCTCGGGTTGCCCCGAGTCTGGCCCTGGACCGTGGCCGACTGCACGTTCGAGGTCAGAGCGTAGTTTGCGGGCAGGCCCAGCGCCTGGAATGCGGCCTGGCAATTGGCGGTCCGAGTGGCCGGGTTCGGGCCGGTGCCGATGTTGCGCTGGTCACAGGGGTCGGTGGCGGAGGTGAAGATCGCCGCCGTCGGCAGGAACAGTTCAACGATGGCCGGCGACCGGAACGAACGGCTCTTGGACGCCCGGAACATGATGTCATCCACCGGCTTCCACCGGAAGCCATAGCTCCAGGCCTTGTCTTCGCCCGACTGTGAGTTGTCGATCTTCCGATAGGACCCCTCGAACTCCAGGCTCTTCATACCCGGCAAGGTGAAGTCGCCGCCGAACACCGGCAGCAGGGCTTCGCCGTAATATTCCTTGGTGTCGAACTTGCCGTCGATCGCCGTAATGGCGGAGCTGCGGCCGACTCCAAGTCGGGCGGGATCGTTCGGCGTGAAGCTCGATTCTTCCGTGCGGTGCTCGAAGCCGACATTGAAGCTCAGCGGACCGGCGGGCAGATCGATCAGGTCGCCGCCGAAGTTGCCTTCATAGACCGTCTGGGTGATCTCGAAGTCGCTGCGGAACTGGACCTGCACGTAGCTCAGGGCCGCGGCGCTCGGAGACCCCAGGCCGAACATGTTGAGCGGGGCGCAACCGGCGGCGCGGGCCGCGACGTCGCGGCAGACGATGGCGCCGCCCCCGTCACGCACGGCGTCGATGGCCAGAAGGAACTTCGACTGATTGATGTTGGGCGAGGAGAAGAACCCTTCCGCCCTGCCGCGGTTGGCCGACAGGTTCCAGTAGAAATTCTGCTCGAAGAGCTGCAGGTCGCCGTCGAGATTGAGGACGCCGCGCAGGGTTTCGCCCTCGGCGGTGGTCTTGTTGGTGCCGATGTCGATCGAGGCGCGATCCAGGAAGAAGATTTGATCGCCCGGCGAGGCCGTATCCGCCGGAAGCGGGGTCGGCTGCGAGAGGATCGCCGTGCGGGCCTGGGTGGTCAGGAACGGGTTGGCGGTCGAAAAGCGGAGAGCTGCTGAGTTGCCGCCGAACAGGGCGGCATTGTAGATCGGCTGGTTGAAGGGCTCGTTGCTTTTTTGCTTATTGTAGAACAGTTCGCCCGACAGGCGGATGTTGTCGGTGAACTCGTACTTCGCAAAACCTGTGACGACGTGCCGTTCCACCGGCGACTGCAGCGAAGTCAGTTCGGCCAGGTTCATGCCCTGACCGCCCGAGGCGATGGACGTCTGATAGAAGGCGCCGGTGCTGTAGGGCACCAGGTTGCCGCCGGGGCCGAACTGGGCCGTGACGCGTGCGGCCGGATTGCTCGGATCCACGATGGTCAGCAGGTTGGCGAGCGATGAACCGCTGTTGCGGAACGCCAGGCCGCCGGTGGTGACCTCCGGAATGCGGCGGTTCAGGATCAGGATGGTGCCCGGAATGTTGTCCGTCGCGCTGGTGTTCTGCGGGTTGGCGGCGAAGGCGATCTGGCGGGCCGTCACGTCGCGGTCGGTATAGGCCAAGCCCTCGACCTTGGCGTACTCGTAGCTGCCCAGGATGTTCAGACGGTCATCGAGGAAGGACTTTCCACCGGTGAAGCGGGCGCGATAGGTCGCCGCGTCACCTTCCTGAGCCACGCCGTAGAGGCCGTCGGCCTCGAAGCCCTCGAAGCGGGTCTTGGTGATGATGTTGATGACGCCCGCGATGGCGTCGGAGCCGTAGACCGCCGCGCCGCCGGCCTGGATCGTTTCGATCCGGTCGATCAGGGCGGTGGGGATGACGTTGAAGTCCACCTGGCCGCCAGCATTGGCGCCGGTGAAGATGGACGCAGCGTTGCCGCCGACGAAGCGGCGGCCATTCACCAGCGTGAGCGTGCGGTTCGTGCCAAGGTTGAAAATATTGATGTACTGACGGCCGGTGCCGAAGGAGCCCTGGTCGCCGATGCCGTTCACCGGGATGCCGGAAGAGGGGAGCTCATTGAGGGCGTCGGCGACGTTGGTGAAACCGCGCTTGTCGATGGTTTCGGTCGTGATGACCTGGATGGGCTGGATGGAGGTCAGATCGGCGCGTCGGATGCGGGAACCGGTGACGACCAGTTCTTCGACATCGACGGACTTGGCCGTTTCATTGGTCTGAGCGAAGGCGAATTGCGGCGCGGCGAAGCTGGCCGCAGCGACGGACGCGAGCAGAGCCGCTCTCAAGGCGTTCTTCATAGGATTGGTCATTCGGGCCCCCGGCCTGATCTAGCTGCGGAATATGTGGGGTTGGATCCCACGCCATGGGGCCAAACAGCGGCGTGAACTCCAGCCTTCCGAGATCAAGGCCAGAAGCCGACACATGTTGTTTGGCGGTGCCAGACGCTGTCACGCCGCCGTCACAGGATCAAAGATAAAGTTACGGGCCTGTTACGAATTGCGGCCGTGTTGTGGCGAAAAAGCGTCAATTCGTGCCAATTACTTATCGCACACAATCAATGTTTCAGGCGATTTGGGCGAGCGCCTCGCCCAGCTCGTCCACCGCCTCGGGCGTCGTGGCCCAGGAGCACATGAACCGCACCGAGCCATCGATGAACCGGTAGACGAACCAGCCGGCCTTGTGCAGCCGCTTCAGGGTGGGCTCGTCCATGGTCACGAAGACCGCGTTGGCCTCCACGGGATGGGCCAGCGGGAAGGGCATGAGGCCCACCAGGCGCTGGGCCATGGCGTTGGCCTGGGCGGCGTGGCGCAGGAAGGCGCCGTCGGCCAGCATGCCGATGAAGGGGGCGGCGTAGAACCGGCCCTTGGAGGGCAGCTGCCCCGACTGCTTCAGCCGCGCGTCGAGCCGGCGGGCCAGGGCGGGGTCGAAGATCACCACCGCCTCCGAGGGGGTCATTCCCGCCTTGGTCCCGCCCACCACCAGGATGTCGACCCCCAGGCCCTTGATGGCCTTCAGGTCGAAGCCGGCCGCCGCCGCATTGGCCAGGCGCGCGCCGTCGAGGTGGACCCGGTAGCCCTTGGCCTTCACCGGCTCGATCAGGGCCTTCAGGGCCTCGACCGAATAGACCGTGCCGTACTCGGTGGCGTTGGTGACCGAGAGCGCCGCCGGCGCCTGCCAGTGGGGCTGGTCGGGGGCCGCCAGGGGCGCCGTCAGACTGGCCGGGTCGATCCGTCCCGAGGCGCCGCGCAGGCCGATCATCCCCAGGCCGTGGCCGAAGAAGCCCGGCGCCCCGGTCTCGTCGGTGGCGACGTGGGAATGCTCGTGGCAGAGCACCGCCTCGAAGGGCTGGCACAGGGTGGCGAGCGAGATGGCGTTGGCCGCCGTGCCCGAGGCCACGAACCGCACCGTGGCGTCGGCGTCCAGCAGGGCGCGCACCGCGTCGGCCCCCTGCCGGGTGATGGGGTCGGAGCCGTAGCCGGAGGTCGCGCCGGTGTTGGCGGCCACCAGGGCGTTGATCGCCTCGGGCGTGGCGGGGGCGGTGTTGTCGGATGCGAAGTCGTATCGGGCCATCCGCCGAATAGAACCGATCCCGCGTCCTTGGAAACCGCTTTTGCGCTTAGACGCCTCGTCCCCAGTCCCGCACGTCGGCGACGAAGAGGTCCGGCTCCTCCATGGCCGCGAAATGCCCGCCGCGGGGCATCTCGGTCCAGCGGGTGATGTTGTAGGCCCGGTCGGCCCAGGAGCGCGGCGGGGCGGTGTAGAGCGGTTCGCCGGGGAAGTTGGCGAAGGCGGTGGGGGTCTCGCAGCGCTCGCCTTCCTGGAAGGCGATCCCGCCCTCCTCCAGCAGGCCGCGATAGTACCAGGCGCCGGTCGCGAAGCTGCCGGTCATCACATAGATCATGATGTTGGTGAGCATCCGGTCCTTGGGGTGGGCCTGATCCAGGGACTTCTCGCGAAGGTCCGACCAGTCGTGGAAGCGCTCGGCGATCCAGGCGGCCTGGCCCACCGGATTGCCCGCCCCCATCCAGGCCAGCGACTGGGGTTTGGAGGCCTGCAGCCGGAAATAGGCGCCCATGACGTCCATCATGGCGCCCTGGCGGGTGAGCCAGGCGATCTCGTCGGGGGTCTGAGGGCCGCCGAAGGGGCGGAAGGCCATCATGTTCAGGTGGATGGCGCGAACCTGGGCGCCGTGATCGTGGCCCAGCCACGAGGTCACCATGGCCCCCCAGTCGCCGCCCTGGGCGATGTAGCTGGGATAGCCCAGGACGTCCGTCATCAGGGTGTTGAACAGACGCGCCGTGGTCCTCTGGCCGATGGGGCGGACGGGCTTGGAGGAGAAGCCGAAGCCGGGCAGGGAGGGGATCACCAGGTCGAAGGCGTCCTTGGCGTCCCCGCCGAAGCGGGAGGGGAAGGCCAGCTTCTCGATGGCGCCCCAGAACTCGTAGTGGGAGCCGGGCCAGCCGTGGGTCACCAGCAGGGGCCGCTTGCCGCCGGCCTCGCCCACCACATGCAGGAAATGCAGGTCGTAGTCCTCGACCTTGGCGGTGAACTGCGGGAAGCGGTTGAGGTCGGCCACCGCCGAGCGCCAGTCGTAGCGCTCGGTCCAGTGCTCGCAGAGTCCCTTCAGATAGGCGCCGTCGCAGCCATAGGCCCAGCCGTCCGGAACCTCCGGGATCGCCGGCCAGGGATAGGCGCGCACCTGGTCCAGCACGGCCTGGACGTCGGCCTCGGCCCAGCGGACTTCAAACGGTTGGATCTCGGCCACGCGCGCCTCCTCTTATGATTTGGCGGCAAGCTCGGCCAGTGACGCTGGGGCGGTCAAGCGTGGAGCTAGTTTCCCGGGCGCAGGCCCCGGGCCAGGGCGTGGTTCAGGTGGCGGTGCAGCTCGCGGGCCGCGCCGGGTGGCAGCTTGCCGGCCAGCTCCAGGCCCACCGCGCCGTGGGCCGCGGCCCAAAACATCTTGCCGATCTCCTCGGGGTCGCCCGCCAGCACGCCATCGGCCACCAGGGTCTTGACGTACTGGGTCTGGGTCTCGTGGGCCCGGTGTCCCGCCGCCACCAGATCGGGATATTTCTCGACGTGCGGCTGATCGAGGTCGAACATCAGCTTGTAGGTCTGAGGGTGCTCGAAGGCGAAGTTCAGATAGGCCTCGCCCACCGCCGCCCCCTTGGCCCGCGCGCCCTTGGCCGAGGCGTAGGCGGTCTCCAGGGCTTCGGCGAACCGGTTGAATCCGTTGGTGCGCACCGCCGCCAGGATGTCCTCCTTGTCGGCGAAGTAGCGGTAGGGGGTCATGGGGCTGACCCCGAGCTCGGCGGCCAGCTGGCGCATGGTCACCGCGTCAGGCCCCCGCTCGGCGAACAGCCTTTCGGCGGCCACGCACAGGCGCTCCCGGAACTCGGCGACATCGGTCTCGGATAGAACGCGCGGCATACCGGAAACTCTAGCAAACAATTCGCTTGCAAGGCGTTACCTCTTACGCAATAAATTTACAACGTAAGAAAATACAAGGGCGGACGATGGGTGACTGGGACCTGCTGGTGGACCGCAAGGACCTGCGCAAGGCGCGAATCGCGCCGGCGCAGGCGCCGCCCCTGGCCGACGGCGAGGTTCGCCTCCGGGTCGAGCGGTTCTCGTTCACCGCCAACAACGTGACCTACGGCCTGATGGGCGACTCCTTCGGCTACTGGAAGTTCTTCCCGGCCCCCGAGGGCCAGGGCCGCATCCCGGTCTGGGGCTTCGCCACCATCGTCGAGTCGAAGGTCCCCGAGGCCCCGGTCGGCCTGCGCCTGTTCGGCTACCTGCCCATGTCGAGCGCCTTCACCATGCAGCTCGCCAAGGGCCGCGCCGGCTTCGTCGACCGGGCGCCCCACCGCGCCGAGCTGCCGCCGACCTACAACGCCTATGCCGAGGCGCCCGCCGATCCCCTGGACGACCATCGCGCCCTGCTGCGGCCCCTGCTGATGACCTCCTTCCTGCTGGACGACTTCCTGGGGGAGGACGCCGGCCTGAAGTCGCTGGTGCTCTCCAGCGCCTCGAGCAAGACCGCCATGGGCCTGGCCTGGTTCGCCAAGGCGCGCGGCCTGGAGGTCATCGGTCTCTCCTCGCCCGCCAACGCCGCGGCCATCGCGGGCCTGGGCCTCTATGACAAGGTCCTGACCTACGATCAGGTGGGCTCGCTCAAGACCGCCGGTTCCGCCGCCTTCGTGGACTTCGCCGGCGACCGGGCCACCACCGCGGCGGTGCACGCCGCCCTGGGTGCGACCCTGACCCGCAGCCTCATCGTCGGCGCCACCCACTGGGAAGCCGGACGCGAGGACGCCGCCATCGTCGGGCCCACGCCCACCCTGTTCTTCGCGCCGGACCAGATCCGCAAGCGCATGGCCGACTGGGGCCCGGGGGAGGTGGAGACCCGGTTCGACAAGGGCCTGCGCGGCTTCGTCGCCGCCAACCCCTGGCTGAGCCTGGTGTGTCACCAAGGCGCCCAGGGCCTTACCGAGGCCTATCACCAGGTCCTGGAAGGCCGCGTTCGGCCGCAGGACGGACACATCATAACGCCGGGCTGAACCGGTCATCAGAGGGAGACACGCCATGGACGGCGAGGTTCGCATCAACCCCTATCTGTCGGGCAACTTCGCCCCCGTGCGGTCGGAGGACGACTTCGATCTGGCCGTCACCGGCGAGATTCCGGCGGGCCTTCGCGGCACGCTCTACCGCACCGGCCCCAATCCGCAGTTCGAGCCGCGGGACCCCAACTATCACTGGTTCACCGGCGACGGCATGCTGCACGCCTTCCGGGTCGAGGATGGCAAGGTCAGCTACCGTAACCGCTATGTCCGCACGCCCAAGTGGGAGCTGGAGCACGAACACGGCCGGTCCCTGTTCGGCGGCTTCAACCCCATGCTCAGCGACCCGCTGGCCGCCGGCAAGGACGGCGGCGTGGCCAACACCAACATCCTCTGGCACGCCGGCCATCTGCTGGCCCTGGAGGAAGGCCACATGCCCTTCGAGGTCGCCCCGGGGACCATGGCCCCCAAGGGCTATGTCGAACAGTACAAGGGCCGGGTCACCGCCCACCCGAAGATCGACCCCAAGACCGGCGAGATGGTGTGGTTCGGCTATGGCGTCGGCGATATGCCGCTTTCGGCCGGGATGAGCTACGGAGTCACCGACGCCAAGGGCGTGGTCACCCGCCGCTCGGACTTCCAGGCGCCCTATTCGGCCATGATCCACGACTTCCTGGTCACCGAGAACTACGTGCTGTTCCCGGTCCTGCCGCTGACCGGCAGCCTGGAGCGGGCCATGAAGGGCCTGCCCCCCTATGCCTGGGAGCCGGAGAAGGGCGGCTATGTCGGGGTCATGCGCCGCGACGCCGACGTCTCCACGATCCGCTGGTTCAACGTGGCGGCCTGCTACGTCTTCCACCCGATGAACGCCCATGAGGTTGACGGCAAGATCGTCGCCGAGGTGGCGCGCTACGACGCCGCCCCCCTGTTCCCCATGGCCGACGGCTCGCCGGGCCTGCGCACCGCGGCGCGCCTCTATCGCTGGACCTTCGACCTGTCGGGCGCCAGCGACGCCATCAAGGAAGAGGCCATCGACGACCTCGACTGCGAGTTCCCCCGCTTCGACGAGCGCCTGGCCGGCAGCGCCTATCGCCACGGCTTCTATGCCGGCGACACCACCAACTCGAAATCGGTCAAGCTCAACGCCATCGCCCACATCGACCTGGCCACCGGCAAGCGGCAGGTCCACGCCTTCACCGGCGGCGACCTGACCTCCGAGCCGGTCTTCACGCCGCGCTCCGCCGACGCGGCCGAGGGCGACGGCTGGCTGACGGCGGTGGTCTATCGGGCCGCCGAGGACCGCAGCGACTTCGTGGTCTTCGACGCCCTGGACGTGGCCAAGGGTCCCATCGGCATGGCCCACATGCCCCGCCGCGTGCCCTTCGGCTTCCACGGCAACTGGGTGGCCGACTAGGTCTTCAAAGCGGCCGAGGGCTTGCCCCTCGGCCGGCTCGCCGCGATGGTCGGTCCGATGACCGCCCTGTTTGTGACTCCCGATCCGTCCCGATCCCACCCGCGCCTGCGGATGGGGCTGCGGTGGCTGCTAGCCCTGACCTATGGGGTGGTTGGCCTGGCGCACCTGCGCGGCGCCCAGGGCTTCCTGGCGATCATGCCGGCCTGGGTCCCGTATCCGCTGGAGGTCGTGCTGATCACCGGGGTCTGCGAAATCCTTGGCGCGATCGGCCTACTGATCCCGCGCCTGCGATGGGCGTCGGGCGTCATGCTGGCGCTCTACGCCGTCTGCGTCTATCCGGCCAACCTGCACCACGCCTTCGCCGGGGTGGCCCCGAGCGGTCTTCCCTCAAGCTGGTGGCGCCACGGACCCCGCCTGGCCTTTCAGCCGATCTTCGTCTGGTGGGCCCTGTTCGTCGGCGGCGTGATCGACTGGCCCTTCAAGCGGAGCGCGACATGAAGGCGATCTGGTACGACCGCACCGGCCCGGCTCGCGAGGTGCTGGAGTATGGCGAGCGGCCGACCCCGGAGCCCGGCCACGGCCACGCCCTGATCCGTGTGAAGGCGTCCGGGGTGAACCCGTCGGACGCCGGCATGCGCGCCGGCCCCGCCGCCATGGCCTATCCGCGCATCACCCCCAACAGCGACGGCGCCGGCGTGGTCGAGGCGGTGGGCCCCGGCGTGGCGCAGACCTGGGTCGGCAAGCGAGTCTGGTTCTACAACGGCCAGCGCAATGGCCGGGCCTTCGGCTCGGCGGCTGAATATATCGAGCTCGACACAGACCTGCTGATGGAGCTGCCCGACAGCGTCGAGTTCGCGCAGGGCGCGACCCTCGGCATCCCCTGCATGACCGCCCATCGCAGCCTGTTCGTGGCAGGCCCGGTCCAGGGTCGCACCGTGCTGGTGACTGGCGGCGCCGGCGCCGTGGGCCACTACGCCGTCCAGCTCGCCAAGTGGGCCGGCGCCACCGTGATCGCCACCGTCAGTTCCGACGAGAAGGGCGAGCGCGCCTTGGCCGGCGGCGCCGACCACGTCATCGACTACCGCCAGGAAAAGGTCGCCCGGCGCGTCCGGGATCTGACGGACGGGGAGGGTGTCCACCACGTCGTCGACGTCGACTTCGGCGGCAACATCGCCACCACCCTGCAGGTGCTGCGGATGAACGGCTCGGTGGCCTTCTACGCCACCAAAGGCAATCGTGAGCCGGTCGTTCCGGCGGGCGCGGTCATGGGGCTGAACCTCGGCGTCCACGGCGTCTACCTGCCGGTGACGCCCCACGAGGCCCGCAGGCGGGCGCAAGCCGACATCACCCGCTGGATCGCGACCGGGGAGCGCATCCTCTCCGTGGCGGGCCGCTTCCCCCTGGCCGACTGCGCCGGCGCCCACGAGCTGGTGGAGTCCGGCGGCAAGATCGGCACCGTGGTGGTGGAGCCGTGACCCCGGCCGAGACCGCCATCCGCGCCCGGCGCAAGCTGACCAACAAGCTGATCGCGTCCCACGAGGCCGCGCGCCTGCGCCCCTTCCTCGCGTCCGACATCAACCTGATTTCCGGGGACGGCGGCCTGCTGGTGGGGATCGAGGCGGTGCTGGCAGCCTTCGAAGCTCAGTTCCGCGACGCGAGCTTCGTCACCTACCTGCGCACCACCGAGGCCGTCCGCCCCGACCAGGAGGAGGCCCGCGCCGCCGAGACCGGAACCTGGGTCGCCACCTGGCGCGGGTCGCCCACCTTGACCGGGATCTATCTGGCGGTCTGGAAGAAGGTCACCGGCCAGTGGGTGATCGAGTCCGAGCTCTATGTGACGCTCGCCGCCGCCTGAGACCCATGCAGTCCTGCAGAGCGGGTCTGCAATCTTGACCCCTCCCGCAAAGGCCAAGCTCGCACCATATCAGGATCGTCGCCGCTCCCCCGGCGACGATCCTGCTCTTGGAGATAGACGTGAAAATCCTTTGGCCGCTGCTGACGCTCGGCGTGACGATCAGCATGGCGATGTCGACCTGGTCCGGTCACGCCTTCAGCTAGACCTATCGGCCCATCTCGGCGAAGGCCGGGATGGGCGGGTCAGGGCTAGGCCTTGACCCTCGCCGGGATCAGCGAGGCCCGGCTGTTCAGCGCCTCGCGATCGAAGCCGGCCAGCTTCTTGTACTCCCCAGCGGTCGCCTCCAGCTCCTCGCGGCTGATCACGTCGTGGACGTGGGAGAAGCCCTTGGGCGCCCGCTCCTCGGCCATCTGCATGACCTGTTCCGGGCCGTTGCCTCGGTTGGAGAGCACGATGCGGCTGGTGGCGGGCCGCCTGGCCCCCTCATAGGCCGCCAGGGCCGCGTCGACGTCGGCCCGGGTCGCCAGCTCATAGGCCAGCGTCCGGGCGTCCAGGATGGCCTGGGAGGCCCCGTTGGAGCCGATCGGGTACATGGGATGGGCCGCGTCCCCCAGCAGGGTCGTGCGGCCGAAGGTCCAGCGCTCCACGGGGTCGCGGTCCACCAGGGGGTATTCGTAGACCTGGCTCGCCCCGCGGATGATGTCGGGCACGTCCAGCCAGCCGAAGTCCCAGGTCTCGAACCGGGGCAGGAAGTCGGCCAGCTCGCCCTTGCGGTTCCAGTCCTCGCGGCGCCACTCCACCGTTTCGGGGAAACGCAGCTCGGCGATCCAGTTGATCGTGGAGGTCCCTCGCCCCTCGGCCTTCGGGTCGATGGGGTAGCAGACGAACTTCATGTCCTGGTGGCCGGCCATGACCATGGTGGCCCCGCCCAGGAAGGGCGCGCCCTCGGTCACCCCACGCCACAGCACCCGGCGGTTCCAGATCGGCGGCCCCTCGTCGGGATAGAACTGGGCGCGCAGGGCCGAGTGAATGCCGTCGGCGGCCACCACCACGTCGCCTCGCGCGCTGGGCAGGTCGGCGCCCGTCGTCCGCGAGCGGAAGCGCACCGTGGCGCCGTCCTCGCCCGTCTCGACGCCGGTCGCCTCGTGGTCCAGGCGCACCGCGCCCTTGCCCAGGCGCTCGCGCACGGCGTTGAACAGCAAGAGCTGCAGCACCCCGCGATGGATCGAATATTGCGGCCAGTTGTAGCCGGCGTGGCGCCCGCGCGGTTCGCGCCAGATCTCCTGGCCGAACCTGTTGGCGTACATCAGGGCCTCGGTGGCCACGCCGTTGTCGGCCAGCCGCTCGGCGAGGCCGAGGTCCGTCAGCTCCCGCACCGCATGGGGCAGGACATTGATCCCGACCCCCAGGGGCAGGATCTCCTGGGCGGCCTCGTAGACCTCCGCCTCGATCCCGGCGGCGTGCAGGCTGAGCGCCAGGGTGAGGCCGCCGATCCCGGCGCCGACAATGACGACACGCATATAGTTGAACCTTCCCCGTAATTGCGCTCGTTTGCTAGGCGGGCGGGGGCGAGGGCGCAAGCCTGGATGCGGGCTCGGCGGTCAGCTCAGCAGGCGGCGGATCGTCTCACGGACGCCCTTCCAGGGCGCCGGCAGGCCGTCGGGGGTGACCTGGGACTGGGGCTCCTTGCGGGAGACCAGCACCTCGATGTACTCAGCCCGGATGCCCCGGCTCATGTCGTCCAGGGTCCAGATGGTGGTGGAGAGCCCGCTGGCCTCGTCCAGGTAGTCGGCGATGTCATAGCCCCAGTCGACGGTCACCAGGGAGCCCTGAACGTCGATGGGATTGGCGTGATAGACCGGCTCCATCAGGTGCTCGACCTTGCCCTGCCGGTCGCGCCGGGCCCGCCGCACCGAGGGCGCGGCCTTGTTGACGATTGGCACGGTGCAGATGTGGAATCCGCCGGGCTTGAGCGTGCGCCCCACCTCGGCGATGGCCCGGTCGGGCGCGAACAGGTGCTCGAACACGTCCTGGGTCACCACCAGGTCGAAGCTCTTGTCGGGGAAGGTCTGGTTCTCCAGATCCTCGCAGCGCCAGCCCCATTGCGGATGAGCGGCGCCCAGGGGCACGTCGGGGCCGTAGTGGCTGGACACATAGCCCGGCGCCTCGGCCGCCAGCCGGCGGCTGGCCGCCGTGCCCGGCGAGCTCTCATGGATGGCCAGGCTCCGCCAGTCGGGGCGCAGGTCGGCCAGGACCTTCATCAGCGCCCGTTCGCGGGGTTGGCTGCCGCAATTCCCGCACAGGAAATGGTCGCGCAGCCACTCGTCCTTGGCGGTGAAGGTGGCCTGCTGTTCGCAGACCGGGCAGACGCCATCGACCTCCAGCAGGAAGCCTGACACCTAGATCAGCGCCCCGTGGCAGTGCTTGAACTTCTTGCCCGAGCCGCAGGGGCAGGGCGAGTTGCGCCCGGTCTGCTGCCAGCCGTCCGGCAGAGCCGACAGCGGCAGGGCCTGGCGTTGCTCCACCGACAGCCCGTCGGGCAGGGCGCCCATCTCGGCGGCATTCTCGCCGGTGAGCGGGTCCATGTGGACCTCGGTGTAGTTGGAGAGCGGCGCGGGCTCCTCCGGCTCGGCGTAGCTGAACTCCACCGTCATCAGCCAGCGGGTCACGTTCTGGCGCAGGTCCACCAGCAGCTTCTCGAACAGGGAGAAGGCTTCGGTCTTGTACTCGTTCAGGGGATCGCGCTGGGCGTAGCCGCGCAGGCCGATGACGTTGCGCAGGTGGTCCAGGTGCATCAGGTGCTCGCGCCACTGAAGGTCCACCATCTGCAGCAGGAAGCTCTTCTCGATGGTGCGCATCTGCTCAGGGCTGACCGCGGCCTCGCGCTCGGCGGCGCGGGTGTCGGCGGCCTTCTGGATGCGCTCCTGGATCTCCTCGTTGGCGATGCCCTCCTCGGCCGCCCACTGGGCGATCGGCAGGTCCATGCCCAGCATGGCGACCACGTGCTCGTGCAGGCCGGCCACGTCCCACTGCTCGGCATAGGCCTTGGGCGGCAGGTGGCGGGTCACTAGGTCCTCGATGGTGTCCTGGCGCATCTCGTTGATGACGTCGGACAGGTCGGCGGCGTCCATGAACTCGGCGCGCTGCTCGAACACCGCCTTGCGCTGGTCGTTCACGACGTCGTCGTACTTCAGCAGGTTCTTGCGGATCTCGTAGTTGCGCTGCTCGACGCGCTTCTGGGCCGTGGCGATGGCGCCGTTCA
>NZ_JAUSLW010000153.1 GCF_030645195.1 Phenylobacterium sp.
AAACACAAGGAAGCGCCGGTGCACGTCTCGAACGTCGCCATCGTCGATTCCAACGGCAAACCCACCCGCGTCGGCTTCCGCATGGACGGCGACAAGAAGGTGCGTTTTGCCAAGACCACGGGCGAGGCGATCAATGGCTGATCAAGCTTACGAACCCCGGATGAAAACCATTTATCGTGAGCGCATCCGCGCCACGATGAAGGAACAGTTCGGCTATTCCAACGAGATGCAGGTCCCCAAACTGGACAAGATCGTCCTGAACATGGGCATCGGCGAAGCCGTGGCGGACTCCAAGAAGGCCGCCGCCGCGATGAAGGACCTGGCCGCGATCGCCGGCCAGAAGCCGGTCGCGACCAAGGCCCGCCTCTCGGTGGCCCAGTTCAAGATCCGTGAGGGCATGACGATCGGCGCGAAGGTCACCCTGCGCGCGGACCGGATGTATGAGTTCCTCGATCGTCTGATCACCATCGCTTTGCCGCGGGTGAAGGACTTCCGGGGCCTGAAGCCGACCTCGTTCGACGGTCGTGGCAACTACGCCATGGGTCTGAAGGAACACATCGTGTTCCCGGAGATCAACTACGACCAGATCGACCAAATGTGGGGCATGGACATCATCGTCGCCACGACAGCGAAGACCGATGACGAAGCGCGCGCGCTTCTCAAGGAATTCCAATTCCCGTTCGTTCAAGCGTAACCGGCGGGAAGGAAAGAACAGATGGCTAAGAAAAGCGCCGTAAACCGCAACGAGATGGTCAAGAAGCTCGTCAAGCAATACGCCAGCAAGCGCGATGCGCTGAAGGCGGTTGCGAACAACGAGAGCCTGCCCCTCGAAGAACGCTTCGAGGCTCGCCTCAAGCTTGCAGAGCTGCCGCGTAACTCGTCCAAGACCCGCATCCGCAATCGATGCGAAGTCACCGGGCGCCCGCGGGCCTATTACCGCAAGCTCCGTATGAGCCGGATCGCCCTGCGCGATCTGGGATCGAGTGGCCAGATTCCTGGCCTCGTGAAGTCGAGCTGGTGAGGAGGGTCTCATGGTGAACGACCCCGTTGGCGATATGATCGCCCGCATCAAGAACGCCGCCACGCGCGGCCGTGCGAAAGTCATGTGCCCGGCCTCGAAGATGCGCGCGCGCGTCCTCGACGTCCTGGCCGACGAAGGCTACATCCGCGGCTACCACCTGGTGCAGCAGCCCGGCGCCTTCCCGGAATTCGAAATCGAGCTGAAGTACTTCGACGGCCAGCCGGTCATCGTGGAAATCCGCCGGATCTCGAAGCCTGGCCGTCGCGTCTATTCGTCGATCTCTGATCTGAAGCCCGTGAAGAACGGTCTTGGGATCTCGATCCTGTCGACGCCGAAGGGCGTCATGTCCGACACGGCCGCGCGCGACGCGAACGTGGGCGGCGAAGTCCTCTGCAGGGTCTACTAGAATGTCCCGTATCGGAAAGAAGGCGGTCGCCGTACCCTCCGGGGTCACGGTCACCATCTCCGGTCAGACCATCGAGGTGAAGGGGCCCAAGGGCCAACTCTCCTGGACCCTGCCCGAAGAGATCGTGGTCAAGCACGAGGGCGCCGAGCTCAACCTGACCAAGTCGGTCGAGAACACCCGGGCGCAAGCCATGTGGGGCCTCTCGCGCACCCTGGTCAGCAACATGGTCGTGGGCGTCACCACCGGCTTCGAGAAGACTCTCGAACTGGTCGGCGTCGGCTACCGGGCCGCGATGAAGGGCGACGCCCTCTCGATGCAGCTCGGCTTCAGCCACGACGTGGATGTGCCCGCGCCCAGCGGGATCACCTTCGCGGTGCCCAAGCAAACCGAAATCAAGATCAGCGGCATCGACAAGCAGGTCGTTGGCGAGATCGCCTCGCAGATCCGCCGGCTCCGGCCCCCCGAGCCCTACAAGGGCAAGGGCGTCCGCTATGCGGGCGAAGTGGTCCGTCGCAAGGAAGGCAAGAAGAAGTAGGTCATGGCTCTTACTCCTCGTGACACCGCCAAGCGCCGCGCCGAGCGCACGCGCATCCGCCTGCGGTCGCTGGCCAACGGGCGTCCGCGCCTGTCGGTCTTCCGCTCGTCCAAGAACATCTACGCCCAGATCATTGATGATGCTCGCGGCGTGACCCTGGCCGCCGCGTCCTCGCTGGAAGGCGACGACAAGACGGCCAAGGGCTCGGACAAGGACGCCGCCGCCCGCGTCGGCGCCCTGGTCGCCCAGCGCGCCATCGAAAAGGGCGTCAAGGACGTCGTCTTCGATCGCGGCGGCTACATTTATCACGGCCGGGTCAAGGCCCTCGCCGACGCCGCGCGCGAAGCCGGCCTGAACTTCTAGGGGTACGCAGATGGCTCGTGGAAACTCACAAGGCGGCGGCGGCGACAATCGCCGCGATCGCAACCGCGGCAACCCCGCTGAAGAACGCGCCGATTCCGACATCGTCGAGAAGCTGGTGCACATCAACCGCGTCGCCGCCACCGTGAAGGGGGGCCGTCGTTTCTCGTTCGCCGCCCTCATGATCGTCGGCGACCAGAAGGGCCGCGTCGGCTTTGGGCATGGCAAGGCGCGTGAAGTGCCCGAAGCCATCCGCAAGGCCACCGAGGAAGCCAAGAAGACGATGATCCGCGTGCCGCTCCGCGAGAGCCGCACCCTGCACCACGACGGCAATGGCCGTTGGGGCGCCGGCAAGGTCATGGTCCGCTCGGCCCCTCCGGGCACCGGCGTCATCGCCGGCGGTCCGATGCGCGCGGTTCTCGAAACCCTGGGCGTCCAGGACGTCGTGGGCAAGTCGGTCGGTTCGTCCAACCCCTACAACATGGTGCGCGCGACCTTCGAGGCGCTGAAGGCTCAGTCTTCGCCCCGCCAGGTCGCCGCCAAGCGCGGCAAGAAGGTCGCTGACGTGATCGGCCGCCGCGCCGACGGCGCCAGCGCCGCCGCCGACGGAGAATAATCCATGGCTACTGTCACCGTTCGTCAGACCGGCAGCCCGCTCCGCCGCACCAAGGACCAGCGCGCGACTCTCGTGGGCCTGGGCCTCAACAAGATGGGCCGTGTCTCCACCCTGGAGGACACCCCTTCGGTGCGCGGCATGATCGCCAAGGTCGCCCACATGCTTGAAGTGGTCGAGACCAAGGCCTAAGGGCCTGCACACGACTTCGAGGGGCGGCGCTTGCGCCGCCCTTCTGACATTTCCATCAGCCGAGTCGGGCGCCAGCCCGGCGATTGATCTCCAAGGAGAGGCGTCACATGACCAAGCTCAATGAACTGAAGCCGCGCGAAGGCTCCACCAAGAACCGCATGCGCGTCGGGCGCGGCGAGGGTTCCGGCAAGGGCAAGACCGGCGGCCGCGGCGTCAAGGGCCAGAAGGCGCGCTCCGGCGTCGCCATCGCCGGCTTCGAAGGCGGCCAGATGCCGCTGCACATGCGCATGCCCAAGCGCGGGTTCAACAATCCCAACGCGCTGAAGTTCGCCGAGGTGAACTTCTGGCGTCTCGAGCAGGCGATCGCCGCTGGCAAGCTCGATGCCGGCAAGCCCATCGACGCCAAGGTCCTGGTGGCCTCCGGCATCGTGCGCCGCGAACTGGACGGCGTGCGCCTGCTGGGCAAGGGCGTCCTGAACTCCAAGATCGACATCACCGTCCATTCGGCCTCGGCCGCGGCCAAGGCCGCTGTCGAGAAGGCCGGCGGCAAGGTCACCACGACCGCCCCCGTCGCCGCCGAATCGGCCGAAGCCTAAGCTTTCCCTCCCCTTCATGGGGAGGGTGGATGGCGCGGAGCGCCAGACGGGTGGGGAGGTTGCGAAACTCCCCCACCCCGATCGCTTCGCGATCTTCCCCTCCCCATAAAGGGGAGGGAGCCTAGGCGAGATGACACCGCCGGTCGGACGCCCTATGTACGACCGGTCTTAAAGCTTCGGGGTACCCTATGGCTTCGGCCGCCGAACAGCTCGCCGCCAATATGAACTTCGGCGCCTTCGCCAAGGCGACCGAGCTTCACAAGCGTATCACCTTCACCATCCTGGCGATGGTGGTCTACCGGCTGGGGACCTACATCCCGATACCGGGCATCGACATCAACGCCTTCGCCAGCGCGTTCCAGGGCCAGTCCCAGGGCATCCTGGGCATGTTCAACATGTTCTCGGGCGGCGCCGTCGAGCGGATGGCGATCTTCGCCCTCAATGTCGGCCCCTACATCTCGGCCTCCATCATCGTGCAGCTCTTGGGGACGGTCTATCCGCCCTGGGAGAAGCTGCGGAAGGAAGGCGGGGAGGCGGGCCGCAAGACCCTGAACCAGTACACCCGGTACCTGACCGTGGTCCTGGCGCTCCTTCAATCCTTCGGGATCGCCATCGGGCTGCAGAACAGCCAGGGCCTGGTGAACAATCCCGGCGTCTTCTTCCTGGTCTCCACGGTCGTGACGCTCACCGGCGGCACGCTGTTCCTGATGTGGCTGGGCGAGCAGATCACCAGCCGCGGGGTCGGCAACGGCGTCTCGCTGATCATCTTCGCCGGCATCGTCGCGGTCCTGCCGCGCGGCATCTTCCAGATGTTCTCCATGACCCGGACCGGCGCCCTGCCGCCGATCGCCCTGTTCCTGATCACCGCCCTGGCCATCGGCGTGGTGCTGGTCATCGTCTTCATGGAACGCTCCCAGCGGCGTCTGCTGGTGCAGTATCCCAAGCGTCAGCAGGGCAACCGCATGTTCGGCGGCGACACCTCGTTCCTGCCGCTGAAGATCAACACCTCGGGCGTGATCCCGCCGATCTTCGCCTCGTCCCTGCTGCTGCTGCCGGCCACGGCCATGAGCTTCCTGGCCAATGCCGACCTGCCGGCCTGGCTGCAATGGATGCCCACCGTGGTGGGGGAGCTCCAGCACGGCCGGCCGGCCTTCATGGTGCTGTACGGCGCCCTGATCGGGTTCTTCTGCTTCTTCTACACCTCGGTCGTCTTCAATCCGGAGGACACCGCCGAGAACCTGCGCAAGTACGGCGGCTTCCTGCCCGGCATCCGGCCCGGCAAGCGCACGGCGGAGTATCTGGACTTCGTCCTGACCCGCCTGACCGTCGTCGGCGCGGCCTATATCACCCTGGTCTGCCTGTTGCCCGAGGCGCTGATCGCCTTCTACAACGCGCCCTTCTATCTGGGCGGCACCTCGATCCTCATCGTGGTGAGCGTGACCATGGACACCGTGACCCAGATCCAGTCGCATCTTCTGGCCCACCAATATGAGGGCCTGATCAAGAAATCGAAGCTGCGCGGAGGACGCGGGCGCTAAAGCCTGCGCCACCGAATTTGACGCCGGTCATGGGGATGGCCGGCGGGGAGGGGACATTTAAGTCATGAATTTGATTCTGTTCGGACCGCCGGCCGCCGGCAAGGGCACCCAGGCCAAGCGGCTGGTGGATGGCCGAAACATGGTCCAGCTGTCCACCGGCGACATGCTGCGCGCCGCCATCGCCTCGGGCTCGGAGCTCGGTAAGAAGGTGGCGGGCGTCATGGAGCGCGGGGAGCTGGTGACCGACGAGATCGTCATCGCGCTGATCGAGGAACGGCTGCCGGAGACCGAGGCCGCCGGCGGCGCCATCTTCGACGGCTTCCCCCGGACGCTCGCCCAGGCCAAGGCCCTGGATGAGATGCTGGCCAAGCGCGGCAAGAAGATCGACATGGTGGTCCGCCTGAAGGTGGACGACGCGGCCCTGACCCTGCGCATCGCCGGCCGCTTCGCCGAATCCGGCCGCCCCGACGACAACCCGGAAAGCTTCAAGGTCCGGCTGGCGGCCTACAACGACAACACCGCGCCCCTGCTGCCCTATTACGAGGGCCAGAAGAAGCTGGCGCAGGTCGACGGCATGGGCTCCATCGACACCGTCGCCGCCGCCATCGACAAGGCCCTGGACGCCCCGCGCTAGGGGCGCGCCGTCAGGCCCACCCTCTTCCGTCATCCTCGGGCTCGTCCCGAGGATCCATAAACGCCGCCTCGCCAGCCTTGGCATGGGCGGCGTTGTGCGTTCTGGTCCTGCGCCTCCGAGATCATGGATCCTCGGGACAAGCCCGAGGATGACGATTGATGTGAAGGGAGGGGCAGAGCGAATCTTCCGCATTTCCCGTCAGAATCGATTCGAAACCCCGCTTTCGCCGGTCGATCGCCGCGCGCCGACTTGTTTTCGTCGCGAATATCGATGGATCATCGAGTCATTCCCCCGTCCAGGCCGCGGGGGAGGGTCGCGCGTGCCTGCAAGACCCCAAAGAAGGTCATTTTCCGGCGCTTCCGGCATTGACGGAAACGCAACTGTCCCTATAACGGGCCGCTTCCGCGAAACGCGCGAGGGACGTGCCGGCCTCCCAACTTGGGCCGGGGCGTTGTTCGCGCTTCTCTGCGTGACCAGGAGAATACCCCAAGTGGCCCGCATCGCCGGCGTAAACATTCCGACTAACAAGCGCGTCGTCATCGCGCTTCAGTACATCCATGGCATCGGCCAGGCGAAAGCCGCCGAGATCGTCCAGAAGGTTGGCATCGAAGACGCTCGTCGCGTCAACCAGCTGACGGACGCCGAGGTGCTGCAGATC
>NZ_JAUSLW010000159.1 GCF_030645195.1 Phenylobacterium sp.
CTACTCCGCCGCGTAGACCAGCGGGTGGGCGTGGGCCCAGAGGTGGGCGCGGTAGGTCTCGAAGCATTGCTCGCCGCAGATCAGGCGCATGACCGCGCCCTCGGCGATGTGGCGGGCGCACTCGGGCGTCTCGGTGACCAGGGGAACCAGGGCCTCGGCGTTCCAGGCCTTGGAGTGCTCGATATCCAGGTGGGCGTGCAGGGCGAAGTACTTGCGACCCTCGGGACTGACCCCCAGGCGCTTCAGCCCGGCCTCCACGGCGCCCACGCGGGTCGGCGCGGTCAGCTCCACGACGCCCAGGGCGCCGATCGACTGGTAGGTATATCGTCGGGTGGTGGCGAAGGCGGTCATGGTGTTGGCCAGCGCCAGGGATTGCCACAGGGTGGAGTCGATGGTGGGCGAGAGCTCCAGCCCCCTGGTGGTGCGCTCCAGCATCGGGCCGTGCATGCCGCCCTCATTGCCGCGGCCCATCTCGTCCCAGTAGTTGCGGGCCAGCTCCAGTTTCGGCCGCGCGGGCAGCTTCACCTGGGTCATGGCGACAAGATCATCGAAGCCGGCCTCGCCGGCGGCTTCCTGGGTCAGGAACCAGCGCATGTCGGCGAGGCTCGCGTCGTTCTCCAGCCAGGCGAACAGCGGATCCCATTGGCCGGGGCCCGAGACCTTGAGCGCCTCGAACCAGGCGATGAAGCCGTCGGGATCGGTGGGGACCTGCGCCACCAGGGGCGCGACATGCTCCCGGAAGGCCTCGATGTACGAGCCCTCGAAATGCTTCATCCGCGCCTCTTCGGCCACCTCGGCGCGCCAGTCCTGCGACGGCGCGGCCACCGCCAGGCGGCGATGGTTCCAGTGGGCCAGTCCCTTGTGCAGGGTCTCGGCGTCGGGAAATTGCGGGTTGAAGGCGCCAAGCCGCGCCAGACGTTCACCACCAAACACGAAACACACTCCCTGTTGGCCAGTAGGAGCGTGCGAACGGAAAGAGGGTTCCTAAGCCGGATTCCCGACAAGCCCGCCCCCGGACGCGCGATGCGGGGACAGTCTAGCTCAGAACACTCCTCAGCGCAGCCGGCTGACGGCGAAGTCGGCCAAGTCTTCCAGGGCCGGGCGCCAGCTATTGCTGGCGGAGAATTCCGACAGCGCGCTCTTGGCCTGGCCCGCATAGTCGGCGGCCAGGTCCAGGGTGGCGTCCAGGGCGCCGGCCCCGGTGATCAGATCCCGCGCCCGCTCGAAGTCGCCGTCCACCTGCTCCAGGCGGGCCACGGCCCGGTCCCAGAAGGCCTTCTCCGGCGCCCCGGTGCGGGCGATGCCCAGCAGCAGGGGCAGGGTCGCCTTGCCTTCCCGGAAGTCGTCGCCGGGATTCTTGCCCAGTTCCTGGCTGACGCCGCTGTAGTCCAGGCTGTCGTCCACCAGTTGGAAGGCCACGCCCAGGTCCTGGCCGAACTTGCGCAGGGCCTTGCAACGCTCGGGGCTGGCGCCGGCCGAGACCGCCCCGGCCTCGGCGGCGGCGGCGAACAGCTCGGCCGTCTTGGCCTTGATGATCTCCAGGTACATCTCCTGGGGCAGGTTGAGGTCGTGGGCGCGGGTCAGCTGCAGCACCTCGCCCTCGGCGATCACCCGGCTGGCGCGGGCCAGGATCTCCAGGGCCTGCATGGAGCCGGCCTCCACCATCAGCTCGAAGGCGCGCGCGAACAGGAAGTCCCCCACCAGCACGCTGGCCGGAGCGCCCCAGATCAGGTGGGCGGCGACCTTGCCCCGGCGTAGCTCCGAGGAGTCCACCACGTCGTCGTGCAGCAGGGTGGCGGTGTGGATGAACTCCACGGCCGCGGCCAGCTTCAGGCAGGAATCGCCCTTGGCTCCGGCCAGCCGGGCCGCGGCGATGGTCAGCAGGGGGCGCAGCCGCTTGGCCGAGCCGCCGATCAGGTGTTCGGCGAGCGCCGGGATGACCGCCACCGGGCTCTGCATCCGGTCGCGGATCAGGGCGTCGACGCCGGCCATGTCGGGGCGCGCGAGGTCCAGCAGGCCATCGATGGAGACGGGCTTTCGGACGACCGGGGCGCTGACTGCGTCCACGAGGACTCCTGATCTGGGGCGGCGAGACGGGGGGCGTCGCCGTTTGCGGGGACAATGGTGACGCGATAAGGCACGGTCAAGGACAGCACAACGCCCCACCGTTCCGATATGGCGATTACGAGTCAGCAAGCCGACATGGACGCAACACCCGAGGACCGACTGCTGGACGGTCGCGTGCGCCTGCGTCAGGCGCCGGAAGGCTACCGCGCGGGCATGGACGCCGCCCTCCTGGCGGCCGCCTGCGACGCCGCCGACGGGGGCCGGGTGCTGGAGGTGGGCTGCGGCGTCGGCGGGGCCCTGCTGGCCGCCGCCGCCCGCCGGCCGGGCGCGATCTTTGTCGGCATGGAACGCGACCTCGCCGCCGTCGCCCTGGCCCGCGACAACGTGGCGCTGAACGGCATGGAGGGACGTGTCGTCATCCTGGAGGGCGACGTCGCCCTGCCCTTCAAGGCCCTGGCGGTCCCGCCCTTCGACGCGGTCATGGCCAACCCGCCCTACTTCGACGACCCCGCCGCGCTGCGCGCGCCGGCTCAGGCCAAGCGGGGCGCCTGGATGGCCGATGGGGGGCTGGGGGCCTGGACAGGCTTCCTGCTCAAGGCGGTTCGGGAGGGCGGGACGATCACCCTGATCCACCGCGCCGACCGCCTGGCCGACATCCTGACCCTGCTGGCGCCTAAGGCCGGCTCCTTCCAGATCCGCCCCATCCACGCCCATGCCGACTCGCCCGCCAAGCGGGTGCTGGTCCGGGCCATCAAGACCGGCAAGGCGCCGCTGGTCCTCCTGCCGCCCCTGGTTCTGCACCCCCGCGAGGGCGCCAAGCACACCGAGGAGGCCGAGGCGATCCTGCGGGGGCAGGCGGGGCTCTCGTGGCCGTGAGGCCCTAGCCGCTTCAGTCGAAGATATCGAACAGGTCGAAGCGCTTCTTGCGCCGGTGCGCGGGATGGCGGTCGTCATCGTCGTCGTCCCAGTCGCGGCGCGGGCGCTCGGGCTCGCGCCACATGCGGGCGGGCCCCTCCTGGGCCGGGGCCTCGCCGCGGCCGGCGGCGATCAGCTTCTCCAGCTCCCCCCGGTCCAGCCAGACCCCGCGGCAGGCGGGACACATGTCGAACTCCACCGCCTGCCGGCTCACGGCCGACATCGAGGTGTTGCAGTTGGGGCAAAGCAGAAGAGGCATCGGCGCGGGGCTCCATCACATCAAGGGATGGGTGCGCCCGAAGTCCGGAACCGAGGGATGGGGGGCCAAACCGTCAAGGACCCGGCATCGAGCGCACCCGATGCAGTCCGACATCACGATCCGCTCGGGGAGGAGAGCTAAGAATCGCCAGAGGGGCCCGGCCTGCGTCCCAGACCTAGGAAGGCCGCCCGGGCTTGAAAAGGGGGACTGCGCGATCTTCGACGATTTTTTCAGGGCGCCTTGGATTAGTCTGTTCGCGGGTCGATGGGGGACGGGCGATGTCAGAAGGCGGCGGACCGTGGAATGTCAGAGATCACGAGCCGGCGCGCCCGCCCGGCGCGCGTCGACGCCGGGCGCTGTGGATCCTCGCCCTGCTGGCCATCCTTGGCGGGGTGCGCCTGCTCTTCGCCGCCTTCCCCGGCGCGGTGAGTTCGCCCGAGGACTGGGCCTGGGTGGCCTGGGGCGTGCTGCTGATGGCCATGCTCTCGACGTCCCTGCTGTCCAGAGGCGTCCGCTGGAGCCAGGCCGCGCGCCACGCCGGCATCTGGGCCGGGATCGTGGCCGTGCTGGTCCTGGGCGTCACCTACCGCAGCGAGCTGTCCGGCGTCGGCCAGCGGGTGCGCATGCAGTTCTCGTCCTCCTACCCGGTCGCGGTCAGCCCGCAAGAGCTGGTGGTCACGCAGGGCGACGAGGGCGGCTTCTTTGTCATGGGCAAGGTCAACGGCCAGTTGGTCCGCTTCCTGGTGGACACCGGGGCCAGCGACACCGTGCTCAGCCCCGCCGACGCCAAACGCCTGGGGGTCGACCTTGACGCGCTTAGCTTCGACAAGACTGCGGAAACCGCCAACGGGACGGGCTACGGCGCGGCCTTCACCGCCGACAGCCTGGCGGTGGGCTCTATCGGCTTTTCCGACATGCCCCTGGTGATCAACCAGGCGCCCATGTCGAGTTCCCTGCTGGGCATGAGCTTCCTGCGGCGGCTGGAGTCCTTCCAGGTGAAGGGCGACAAGCTCTACCTCAAGTCCCGGGACTGACGGCGGGCTCGCGTTTCAGGGGCCACCTGCTAGAGGAACGCCCGAACACGATGTGGCAGGGGACCGCCGCCATGGACGACGATCAGACCGTGCCGGTCATCGACCTGGCCGCGCCGCCCGAAGAGGTTCGGGACCAGCTGGCCCGCGCCTGCGCCCACTGGGGGTTCTTCCATCTCGTCGGCCATGGCCTCGACCCCGCCCTGCTGGCGGCGGTGATGGAGGAGGCGCGTGGCCTGTTCGCGGCGCCGGCCGCCGACAAGCGGGCGCTGAGCCGCAGCCGCGACAACCCCTGGGGCTATTACGACCGCGAACTCACCAAGAACCGGCGCGACAAGAAGGAGATCTTCGACATCGGGCCGGACGTGGCGGGCCTCCCGCCCACCGACGACGCCTTCTCCGGCTCCACACCCTTCCCGCCCTGGCGCGCCGCCTTCGAGCCCGCCGCGCGGGCCTATGTCACGGCCTGCGAGGCCCTCTGCCTGCGGCTGCTGCGCGAGATCTCCGCGGGCCTGGGCGCGCAGGCCGAGGCGCTCGCCCCGGCCTTCGAAGGCGTCCACACCAGTTTCCTGCGGCTCAACCACTACCCCACCCGCGATCCGATAGGCGACGAGGCCGCCGAACCCGCGGGCCTGGGCATCCACCACCACACAGACGCCGGGGCGCTCACCGTCCTGCTCACCGACGGCGTCCCCGGCCTCCTGGTCCTCAAGGACGAGGTCTGGCGTCCCGTCGATCCGGTCCCTGGCGGCCTGATCATCAATGTGGGCGACATGATCCAGGTCTGGTCCAACGACGCCTATCAGGCGCCGCTGCACCGGGTGCTGGCCATGGAGGACGGCGAGCGGTTCAGCCTGGCCTACTTCTTCAACCCCGCCTATTCTGCGCTCATCGCCCCGCTCCGGGCCCCGCGCCGATATCGCGACCTCCCCTGGGGCGAGTTCCGCCGCCGCCGCGCCGACGGCGACTTCGCCGACTACGGCGCCGAGGTTCAGATCAGCGACTACCGCATCACATAGAAAAAGGGGCCGGACCTGCGTCCGACCCCTCCTGACTTCCTGAAGGTCGCCGCAGCCCTAGTTGCGCGCGGTGTCCACCAGCTTGTTCTTGGTGATCCAGGGCATCATGGCGCGCAGGCGGGCGCCGACTTCCTCGATCTGATGCTCGGAGCCCCGGCGGCGGGTGGCCTTGAAGCTCGGGGCGCCGACCGCGTTCTCCTGCATGAAGTCGCGCACGAAGCGGCCCGACTGGATGTCCTCCAGCACGCGCTTCATCTCGGCCTTGGTGTCGGGCGTCACGATGCGCGGGCCGGTCACGTACTCGCCGTACTCGGCGGTGTTGGAGATCGAGTAGTTCATGTTGGCGATGCCGCCTTCGTAGATCAGGTCCACGATCAGCTTCACCTCGTGCAGGCACTCGAAATAGGCCATCTCGGGGGCGTAGCCCGCCTCGACCAGGGTTTCGAAACCGGCGCGGATCAGTTCCACCAGGCCGCCGCACAGCACGGCCTGCTCGCCGAACAGATCGGTCTCGCATTCCTCGCGGAAGGTGGTCTCGATGACGCCCGAACGGCCGCCGCCGATGGCCGAGGCGTAGGCCAGGCCGAAGTCCTGGGCGTTGCCCGTCGGGTTCTGGTGGATGGCGATCAGGCACGGCACGCCGCCGCCCTTCTGGTACTCGCCGCGCACGGTGTGACCGGGGCCCTTGGGGGCGATCATCAGCACGTCGATGGTCGACTTGGGCTCGATCAGGTTGAAGTGGATGTTCAGGCCGTGGGCGAAGAGCAGGGCCGCGCCGTCCTTGATGTTGGGGGCGATCTCTTCGTTATAGATGCCGCGCTGCAGCTCGTCGGGCGCCAGCACCATGATGGCGTCGGCCCAGGCGGCGGCCTCGGCGACGCTCATCACCTTCAGGCCGTCGGCCTCCACCTTCTTGGCGGTGGCCGAGCCGGGGCGCAGCGCCACCACCACGTTCTTCACGCCGGATTCCGACAGGTTCAGCGCGTGCGCGCGGCCCTGGGAGCCGTAGCCTACAATGGCGATCTTCTTGTCCAGGATGCGGGCGAGGTCGGCGTCGCGGTCGTAGTAGACGCGCATGGTCATTCTCCTGAGGACGAAGGTCGCCACGACGTCGCGCAACGGCGCCGCAGCAAAGGCGGGGCTTTGCAGCGGAATTTTGCGTGAAGGTCAAGCCGAACGGCCACTTGCAGGACATTTCGCCCCGCCATCCCTCCCCTTCATGGGGAGGGTGGATGGCGCGAAGCGCCAGACGGGTGGGGAAGCCTTGGCGATATTCCCCACCCTTCGTCGGCTATCGCCGCCTCGTCCCTCCCCATGAAGGGGAGGGAGAACTCGGACTTACCAGAAGACGTCGTAGATCACCTGGACCACCCGGCCGGAGAACATGTCCACCAGCAGCACGTCGGCGCCGACCCGGACATACTCGTAGCCGATGGGCGGGATGGGCAGGCCGTAGGACCACCAGTCGTTCAGCCGGTACTGGCCGCTCCACCAGGACCGCGGCAGCAAGTCGCCATAGCTCCAGCTGCGGATGTAGAAGCCCGACGGCGGGCGGTAGGCATAGCCGCGGTAGCGCTGCTGGCTGCGATAGGTCTGACCATAGTGGCGCTGGTCATAGCGGGGACGCGGCTGCCGGTCGGGCCGCCAGTTGCGGTCGCCGCCATTGTTCCAGCCTTGGTTTCCCCAGTTCCGGTCGCCGTCGTTGCGGCCATTGCGGTCGTTGCGATCGTTGCGGTCGTCATGACGGCGATCGTTGGGCTGGCTCTGCCAGCCTTGACCTTGCCAGCCTTGGCCCTGGCGCTGGCCGGAGCCCTGCCAGGTCGTGCTCCCGCCGCCACGGCGATCAGGCTGGGTCGTGGTCGGCGGGGGCTGCGGGCCGCGGTGGCGATCGCCCCCCTGCCAGGACTGGCCGCCGGGCGCAGGCGCCTGGGCCACAGGCGCCGCAGGAGCCGGGGCCGGAGCGCTGGGCTGCGGCGCCGGCCGGGCGTTGTCGGGATTGTTGCGCGTGCTGGCGCGCATGGCGGGATTGTAGCCGCCGTCGTCGCGGTTGGCGCGGCGATGCTCGCCGCCATCCTCCTGGGCGAACGCCGCCGGGGCCGTCGAGGCCAGCAGCACCAGCGCCAGGGCGCCCCTCATCACCGTCTTCATGTCACTGTTCTCGCCTGGCCGCGCGCGGCCGTGGATGTCCCTTGGAATTCGTTAATGAGCGTGGCTGTGTGAACCGCGCTTGAACGGAATCTCGCGCCAACCGACATAGGTTTCAAAGAGCGAGCCGACGCGTTTCCGGAGACCCCCATGCCCGCGACCCCGCACGACATCACCGGTTTCTGGCGCACGGCGGGGCCTAGGAAGTGGTTCGCCAAGAACCCCAACTTCGACGCCGCCATCCAGCTGAAGTTCGAGCCTGTCCACTACATGGCCGCCCTGGGCCGCCACGACAGATGGATGGAGACCGCCGAGGGGTCCCTGGCCCTGCTGATCCTGCTCGATCAGTTCCCGCGCAACCTGTGGCGCAACACCGGCCACGCCTTCGCCACCGACGGCAAGGCCCGCCAGATCGCCCGCCATGCGGTGGCGGTGGGCCAGGACCTGGAGATCGAGCCCCTGCTGCGGCCGTTCATGTACCTGCCCTTCGAGCATTCGGAGGACCTGGCCGACCAGGACGAGAGCGTGCGCCTCTGCACCGCGCTCGGCGATCCCGAGACCCTGAAATACGCCGTCCTGCACCGCGACATCATCGTCCGGTTCGGCCGCTTCCCGCACCGCAACGCCTGCCTCGGGCGCACCACGACCCCCGAGGAGCAGGAATTCCTCGATGAAGGCGGCTTCGCCGGCTAGAGCATGTCAGGCGGAAGTGGATACCGGTCCCGCCGCCCGACGTGCTCTCATGTTTTGAATCTAGCGGCCCGGGTTCATCTGGGGCGCCATCTGATAGTCGCTGACCACCTGGCGCGCGTTCTCCATTCGCGCCTTCCATTCGTCGAGCGGGTAGCAGGTCTTCTGGGTGAAGCGCGAGCCCGGCTTGGCGTCGGTCACGCAGATCATCTTGATCCGCTTCTCGCCGGGCTTCAGCGGGGCCGCGACCGGCAGGCGCTCGACCGCAGTCGGCGGCGCGGGAACCGGCGCGGGCGATTGGCCGTCCGCGGCGCTGAGCGCGGCGGCCATAAGCAAGGCGAGAATCATGAAACCCCCAGACAGGAACTCTACTCAAGGTTCCACGGCGCCTGGGGTGAAGCAACCTCAGATACGCTGGAAGGCGAGCTTCGCGTCAGGGTCTAGCGGCCGCGGACGTCCGAGAAGGCCGACTTCATGGCCATCTGGCGCATGGCCTCCTGGTCTTCCTCCGAGCGGCGCTTCCAGTCCTCAAGCGACAGGCAGGTGCGCTTGGCCAGGCGGGTGCCGGTGGGCGCGTCCTCGCGGCAGATCATCTTGATCCGCTGCTCGTTCTTCTTCAGGGGCGCGGCGACAGGCAGGGTCTCGGCGGCGGCGGTCGCCGCCGGCGGTTGATCAGAGCCGCTGAGCGCGGCGGCCATGAGCAGGGCCAGGATCATCATCAGTCCCCCAGAACAGAATGTGCTCACAGTTTTCTACGTTCTGGGGCCGATCGCAACCGGGGATGACGGAAACGCGCATTCCCGAAGCCTGCGAATCGGGGCCGAATCACTCGCGCATTTCCTCACCGGCAAGACCCGATGAACGCCCTGACAGCCCAACGTCTGCCGCAAGCCCTCACCGCCCCGGAGCATCCAGAGCGGCAGTATCTCGACCTGCTGGCCGACATCCTGGAGAACGGCGTCCAGCGTGGCGACCGCACCGGCACCGGCACGCTGGGCGTCTTCGGCCGCCAGATGCGGTTTGATCTCTCCCAGGGCTTCCCCCTGCTCACCACCAAGAAGCTGCACAGGAAGTCGATCTTCGTGGAGCTGCTGTGGTTCCTGAGGGGCGATACAAACGTTCGTTGGCTCCAAGAGCGCGGGGTTTCCATCTGGGACGAATGGGCCGCGCAGGACGGCGAGCTTGGCCCCGTCTACGGCAAGCAGTGGCGCTCCTGGACCGCCCCCGACGGTCGGGTGATCGACCAGATCGCCGCGGTGGTGGAGAGCCTGAAGACCAATCCCGACAGCCGCCGCCACATCGTCTCGGCCTGGAACCCGGCCGAGATCGAGGACATGGCCCTGCCGCCCTGCCACTGCCTGTTCCAGTTCTTCGTCGCCAACGGCAAGCTGTCCTGCCAGCTCTACCAGCGCTCCGCCGACGTCTTCCTGGGCGTGCCCTACAACATCGCCAGCTACGCCCTGCTGACCATGATGATTGCCAAGCTGACGGGCCTGGAGCCCGGCGAGTTCGTCCATACGCTCGGCGACGCCCACCTCTATCTGAACCACCTCGACCAGGCCCGCGAGCAACTGACCCGCGATCCCCTGCCCCTCCCGCGCCTGGAGATCGCCGACAAGGCCGACCTGTTCTCCTACGACTACGAGGACTTCAAGCTGCGCGGCTACAAGGCCCATGAGAAGATCAGCGCGCCGATCTCCGTATAAACCCGCTCATCCCGGCGAAGGCCGGGACCCGCGCCGATCTCCGTATAAACCCGCTCATCCCGGCGAAGGCCGGGACCCAGGTGCATCCACCGCATTCCGGATTCCGGGCTCAGTCCTGACTTACGGTCTGGATCCTGGCCTTGGCCGGGACGAGCGGGGGAGAGTCAGGTTATGAATTCCCCATGACACCGATCCTCACCGCCGGCCCCATCGCGCGCGCCTCCAATGGCGTCATCGGCCGGGGCGGCGAGCTGCCCTGGCGGCTGAAGACCGACCTGGCCAACTTCCGCGCCGTCACCATGGGCAAGCCGGTGATCATGGGCCGGAAGACCTGGCAGAGCCTGCCCAAGGCGCCCCTGCCCGGCCGCACCAATATCGTGGTCTCCCGCGACGGCTCCTTCGAGGCCAAGGGGGGCCTGGTCTGCGAGGAACTGAGCGAGGCGCTGTCCATCGCCCGCGAGCAGGCCGAGGAGGACGGCCAGGAGGAATTCTGCGTCATCGGCGGCGCCTCCCTGTTTGAACTGGTCCTGCCCCGCGCACGCCGCATCTACCTCACCGAGGTCCATGCCGACGTCGAGGGCGACGTCGTCCTCAAGGGCTTCGACGAAAGCCAGTGGAAGGAAGTCAGCGCCCAGGACCATCCGGCCGGCGAGGACGACGAGTATCCCTTCACGATCCGGGTGCTCGAGCGGCGCTGAGTTTGGGGGCTGGCCTCACGCCGGGGAACCGACCCATAGTGGCAGAAAATCGTGGGGAGACGAACATGGACATGCAGCTGGTGGCTGAGGGTTTCGAGTTTCCCGAGGGCCCCATCGCCATGAACGACGGCTCGGTGATCCTCACCGAGATCAAGGCCCAGCGCCTGACCCGCGTCACCCCCGACGGAACCAGGACCACGGTGGTGGAGACCGGCGGCGGCCCCAACGGGGCGGCCATCGGCCCGGACGGCGCCATCTACATCACCAACAACGGCGGGTCCTTCGAGTGGCTGGACAATGGCGGCCTGACCATCCCCGGCCCCACGCCCGCCAGCCACACCGGCGGCTCGATCCAGCGGTTTGACCTGGCCACCGGCAAGCTGACCACCCTCTACGACGCCTGCGACGGCAAGCGGCTGGTGGGCCCCAACGACCTCGTCTTCGACAAGGCCGGCGGCTTCTGGTTCTCCGACCACGGCTGTTCCACGCCCGACGGCCGCAAGTTCGGCGCGCTCTACTACGCCAAGACCGACGGCAGCCACATCAGCCGCCAGCGCGACCACCTGATCTCTCCCAATGGCGTGGGCCTCTCGCCCGATGAGAAGGTGGTCTACTTGGCCGACACCAACCTCGGCCGGCTCTGGGCCTTCGATGTCGCCGAGGTGGGCGTGCTGGGTCCGCCCGCGGGCTTCGCGCCCGGCCGGGTGGTTGCCAACATGCCCGGATACCAGCTGTTCGACAGCCTGGCGGTCGAGGCCTCGGGCAAGGTCTGCGTCGCCACCATCA
>NZ_JAUSLW010000174.1 GCF_030645195.1 Phenylobacterium sp.
GATCGACGTCTATTTCGACAATGTCGGCGGCGATCACCTGGAGGCGGCCCTGCGCCGCATGAACACGCTCGGCCGCATCCCGGTCTGCGGCTTCATCTCCGGCTACAATTCCGGCCACTCCAACGTCTCGAACCTGTCCAACATCATCTATTCGCGGGTGATGCTGCGGGGCTTCGTGGGCACGGACTTCATGCACATGTACGCCGACTTCCAGCGCGACATGGCCGGCTGGCTGAAGGACGGCCGCGTCAAGTACCAGGAGACCGTCCTGGACGGGATCGCCAACGCGCCGGCCGCACTGATCGGCCTGATGGAAGGCCGCAACGCCGGCAAGATGCTGGTGAAGCTGGCGGAGTAGGCCCGGGCTCTCCTCCCCGGTCCAAGGGGAGGAGCATCCCTCAGCCTGTCTTCGGGAAGGCCACCACCGCGGCGGCCTTCTGGGCCTTCATGGCCGCACCCTGGGCCTCCAGGGTGCGGCGCAGGGTGGCGAAGTGGGGGACGATGAAGTCGATGAAGGCCCGCACCCGCAGGGTGTCCTTCATCTCCGCCCGGGTCACCACCCAGGCGCTGGCGCCCAGGTCGGGGATCGGCGGCCAGACCTGGATGAGGTCGGGGTCGAGGTCGGCCAGCAGGCAGCCGATGGGCGCGACGCCCAGGCCCGCCTTCACCGCCAGGTTCAGATTGGTCATCGAGTTGGAGGAATGGGCCGGGACCGCGCCGGGGACCTGCTCGAACATCCAGCGGGTGCCGGGCAGGGCCATGCGGCCGCCCTCCCCGCCGATCAGGTCGTGCTGGCGCAGGTCCTCCAGGGTGGCGGGCAGGCCGCGGCGGGCGGCGTAGTCGCGGCTGCAATAGAGGGCGAACTCGAAATCGGCCAGCTTGCGGGCCACCAGGTCCGACACCGTCAGGGCCTGGCCCGCCCGGATGGCGACGTCGGCCTCGCCGGCCGCCAGGTCGAGGGGCAGGTCGCTGAGGATCAAATCGACCTTCACGTCGGGATAGAGCTCCCGGAACCCCACCAGGGCCGGGGTGATGGCCAGGTTGGCGAGGATCTCGGTGGAGGTGACCCTCAGCGTCCCGGCCAGCCCGCGCTGGTGGGCGCCGGCCCGGTTGGCGAAGGCCTTGGCGGACACCTCCATCCGCTCGGCCTCGGCCAGCAGGTCCTCGCCGGCCTCGGTGAGCCGGCTGCCGGCCTGGCCGCGCTCGAACAGTTTCAACCCCAGGGCCGTCTCCAGGGCCTCGATACGCCGGGCCACGGTGGTCTGGTTGATCTTCAGGGTCCTGGCCGCGGCCAGGGTCGAGCCGCCGCGGGCGACGGCGAGAAAGGCCTTGAGATCGTTCCAGTCGAACATCGCCCCATTCTGCATTTCCGCAGAACCTTCCTGCAAGACCGCTGATTGCCGACCCGCGTTCGTCGAACTAAACCCCGCCCCCCGCAACCCTGACAAGAACAAGACGCCCCGATGAAACTCTATTGTGACCCGATTTCCACCACCTCGCGCCCCGTGATGCTGTTCGCCGCCGAGGCCGGTATCCCGCTGGAGCGGGTCCATGTGGACCTGATGACCCAGGCCAACCGCGAGGCCGCCTATCTGGCGGTGAACCCCAACGGCGTGGTGCCCTTCCTGGCGGACGGCGACTTCGCGCTGGGCGAATCCTCGGCGATCCTGAAGTACCTAGCCGACAAGGTCGGCTCGCCCGCCTATCCCACCGAGCTCAAGGCCCGGGCCCGGGTCAATGAGGCGCTCGACTGGTTCGCCACCAATTTCCACGAGTACTTCTGCCTGTTCACCGTCTATCCGAACTTCGGCATCCCGCACGGAGTGGACCCCGACCTGGCCCAGGCCATGGTGGCATTCGGGACCGAGCACGCGCCGCGCTGGCTGACCGTGCTGGACCGTCACATGCTGGGCGACCGGCCCTTCGTCTGCGGCGGCGAGATCAGCCTGGCCGACTATCTGGGCTCGGCCTTCGTGACCCTGGGCGAGGCCTCGAGCTTCGACTTCAGCCCCTACCCCAACATCCAGGCCTGGATCGAGCGGATGAAGGCCCTGCCGTCCTGGGACGCCACCTATGCCGGCTTCAACGGCTTCGTCTCGGCCCTCGGCCAGGCCCGGGCCGCCTAGCCCCCTTCTGAAGACCCGCCGCGGACGCCGCGGCGGGCGGAGAACCTTCATGTCCTTCATCCAAGCCAAACCCCGCGCCACCCACGACTTCTACGCCCCGATCCACAAGGGTATCCGCCTTGGCCTGTGCCAGGTGCTGACCCGCCTGGGCGCCGCCGACGCCGGGGATCCGGACCTGTCCCGGATGCTGACCGACCTGCGCGCCCAGCTTGCCCTGTCGCAGCAGCATCTGGCCCACGAGGACGCGGTGATCCACACCGCGCTGGAGGCCCGCGCCCCGGGCGCCACGACCCGGCTAGAACAAGCCCACGCGCATCACCGGGCCAGCTTCGAGGACCTGGAGGCCCTGATCTGCCGCGTCGAACGCAGCGAGGGGGCGGAGACCAACGCCCTGCTTCGCGCCCTCTACCTGCGCTTCTCGCTGTTCGCGGCCGACGACTTCGCCCACATGGCCGAGGAGGAGCAGCTGATGCTGCCGATCCTGCAGAGCCTGTTCTCCGACGACGAGCTGATGGCCCTGGAGGACGCCATCGTCAGCCAGATCCCGCCCGAGGAGATGATGGCGGTGGCCGGCCTGATGATTCCGGCCGCCACCCGCACCGACCGCATCGGCATGCTCAGCGCCCTGCGCGCCAATGCGCCGGCCGAAGCCTTCGGCGCCATCCTGTCCGTGGCCGTCCGACCCAACATCTCGGCGGCCGACTTCGCGCATCTGAGCGAGGGACTGGGCCTGGCGGCCTGATCTCTAAGCAATCGCCATCTCGGCCCGCCGTGTGCCGAGATGGTGACACGTTGCGGCTGGTGACACATCGTCACTTCAAGACGCTTGTGCGGCGATCAGCGCTCCAAGCCACGGAAGAAAGGGCGTTACCACTGTGATGTGGTCGGATGCTGCGCTAATAAAATCTTGATATGCGGCAAGAAATCGAGACGTACCCGCAGCCTTCTTCATGATCTCAACTTGGTGAAGTAGGGACTCTCGATCTTTCTTAATTCTTATGCCCTCGACCGCCTCCACAAGTTGATCGAATTTACCCAAATCTAGCGAAACCGAATTTACCGAGTTGTCTGTCGAGGCGTTGTAAATTCTAGCGCCCGACCCTGTTGCACTGCCTGTGTTGATTGCGCCTGAGAACGTTCCAATGTTGACGGCCAAGCTGGCGGCCGTCCGGATCTCCTCCGTAGTGAAGCTAACGCCTGAGCCTGTAATGCCAGCGCTCTCAAGCTCGATGGCCCAGTCAAGCGCCTTGCCCCGAACGCGATCAAGAAGGCCAATTATTGTGCTACGATCAACATTCAGGCCCATTCTCGCGAATCGGACGTCCGATCCTCGATTCAGCATGTCCACGATCTCTGGCGAATACTGAAAAAAGATCATGCCCTCGCCTGGCAACAACGCTTCCAGGCTGGCGATCGATTGGCGAATCTCGCGCTGACGAAGGTACTTCATTGACCCGGCATCAGCTTGGATGGGAATCCATCCGTTGTAGGGGTTGTGGGCGACTGGAGCGCCGGAGATCGACCGATACTCGGGGATCGGAGCGTCCCCGTATCCTTCGATCTCATGATCCACCCACGCGGCGATGGAATTGAGTTTCAACTTCAGAGCGGCAAGCTTCATACGCCGCAGGAGTTGGGAGACGGGAATCTCGTTTGAGACCGCCTCCAATTGGATTTGTTCGACAATGCTCGGCATCAGAGTCCCCTCGCGAGATATTGGGCTTTGCCGTCCAGCTCGCCAAGCCCAACCGAAGGGTGCCGAGCCAATCATGCGGCCCCACCCCCACGACTGCATGACAATCCCGTAAGCTTCCCTCGCGCGTCGCGGGTGCTAGGTTCGCGTCAACCCCGCCCCCTTCGAGACGCGTCCATGTTCCGCACCTTCGCCTGCGCCGCCGCCCTGAGCCTGGGGCTCGCCGCCACCGCGCCCGCCTTCGCCGCCGACACGGTCCCGCCGATCGCCTACAAGGAACGGACTCTGGCCAATGGGCTGAAGCTGTACAGCTCGCTCGACCGCACCACGCCGAACGTGACGGTGCAGGTCTGGTACGGGGTGGGGTCGAAGGACGACCCGCTGGGCCGCTCGGGCTTTGCCCATTTGTTCGAGCACATGATGTTCAAGGCCACCAAGGATTTCCCGGCCGAGAGCATCGACCGCTTCACCGAGGACGTGGGCGGGATCAACAACGCGTCCACCTATGACGACTTCACCAACTATTACGAGGTGGTGCCGGCCAACCACCTGGAGCGGCTGATCTGGGTGGAGAGCGAACGGCTGGGCTCCCTCGTGGTGGACGAGGAGAACTTCAAGTCCGAGCGCGACGTGGTGAAGGAGGAGCTGCGCCAGCGGGTCCTGGCCAGCCCCTATGGCCGGCTGTTCGCCCTGTACCTGCCCAAGGCCAGCTACACGACCCACCCCTACAAGCGGCCGGGGATCGGCTCCATCGAGGAGCTGGACGCCGCCACCATCGACGACGTGCGCGCCTTCCACGCCGCCTATTACCGGCCCGACAACGCGGCCCTGATCGTGGTGGGCAATTTCGACGAGAAGGCGTTGAACGCCTGGGTCGACAAATATATGGGCCCGCTGAAACCCCCGGCCCAGCCGCTGGCGCGCGTCACCGCCGTCGAGCCGCCGCGCACCGGCCCCGGGGTCTATACCGGCTACGGCCCCAACGTCCCCCTGCCCGCCGTGGCCATCACCTGGCTGGGCCCCAAGGCCGCCGACCCGGACGCCCCGGCCCTGAAGGTGCTGGACGCCATCCTGTCCTCGGGCAAGTCGGCCAGGCTCTATGACGCGCTGGTCTACGACCAGCAGATCTCGGCCCAGGTCTTCTCCAGCGCCGACCTGCCACAGCAGCCCGGCATGTTCATGGTGGGCTCGATCATGGCCTCGGGCCACACCATCGACGAGGGCGAGAAGGCCCTGCTGGCGCAGGTGAAGCGCCTGCGCGACGCCCCGCCCACCCCGGCCGAGCTGTCGGAAGCCAAGAACGAGCTGGTGGCCGGCAAGCTTCGCGAGCGGGAGACCATCGACGGCCGCGCATTTGCGCTCGGCTACGCCCTGCGCACCGAGGGCGACGCCGCCCAGGCCAATACGGAGCTGGCCGAGTTGCAGGCGGTGACCGCCACCGATGTGCAGCGGGTGGCCGCCAAGTACCTGGCCGACGACCGGCGGATGACCATCCGCTACCTGGCGGACTCCGACCGGCCCAAGGGCGAGGTCGCCGCCGCCGAGACCGCCCCCGTCGTCGCCTCGGTGAAATATACGGGCCCGGTGAGCGAGCTGCTGCCGGCCGGCCAGCGCCAGGCGCCGCCGCCGCTGGCCGAACCCGTCAGCCCGGTCCTGCCCAAGCCGGCGGAGAAGACGCTGGCCAACGGCCTGCGGGTGATCGTCGCCCAGTCCACGACGTTGCCCCTGGTGACCGCCGACCTCACCGTCAAGACCGGCGCCTGGGCCGATCCGAACGGCCTGGCGGGGGTGGCCAACATGACCGCCGGCATGCTGACCGAGGGCACCAAGACCCGCAGCGCCCCGGAGATCGCCCAGCAGGCCGAAGCCCTGGGGGCGACGCTTGAGTCCGGCGGCGGCCAGGAGAGCAGCTCCGTCACCCTCAACGTCATGCCCGGCAACCTGGACGCAGCCATGGCGATCATGGCCGACGTGGCCAAGAACCCGGCCTTCGCCAGCGAGGAGCTGGAGCGCCAGCGGGCCCAGACCCTGGACGGCCTGTCGGTGGCCTATCAGGAGCCGGGCCAGCTGGCCGCCTTCGCCGCAGGCCCCACGGTCTTCGCCGGCACCGCCTTCGGCCATGTGGCCGGCGGCACCCCCGCCTCGGTGGCCAGGTTCGCCACCGGCGACCTGGTGAAGCTGCACGAGGCCTACTACCGGCCCGACAACGCCATCCTGGTCCTCACCGGCAAGATCACCCCCGCCCAGGGCTTCGCGCTCGCCGAACGGACCTTCGGCGACTGGAAGAAGCCGGCTGCGCCGACTCCGGTCGCGCCCACCATCACGCCGGCCGCCAAGCCCCGGGCCATCGCCATCGACCTGCCCGGAACCGGCCAGGCGGCGGTGAGCGTGGCCGGCCCCGCCATCCCCCGCAACGACCCGGCCTACTATCCGGGCATCGTCGCCAACACCGTGCTGGGGGGCGGCTACTCGGCCCGGCTGAACCAGGAGATCCGCATCAAGCGAGGCCTGTCCTACGGCGCCAGCTCGTCCCTCACCCCGCGGCGGACCACCGGCCTGTTCCGCGCCGCGGCCCAGACCAAGAACGAGTCCGCGCCCCAGGTGCTGGACCTGATCCTGGCCGAGATGAAGGGCCTGAGCTCGACCCCGCCCGGGGCCGACGAGCTGAAGGCCCGCAAGTCGGTGCTGATCGGCGGCTTCGGCCGCCAGCTGGCGACCACCGACGGCCTGGCCGACATCCTGGGGAACCTCGCCCTCTACGGCGTGCCGCTGGACGAAGTGAACGCCTATACCGCCAAGGTGGAGGCGGTGACCGGGGCGCAGGTGCAGGACTTCGCCAAGACCAAGCTCGATCCGGCCCATGTCAGCGTCATCGTCGCCGGGGACGCCAAGAGCTTCGCCGAGGGCCTGAAGGCGCGGCGCCCCGACCTGGAGGTGATCCCGGTCGCCGACCTCGATCTGGACAGCCCCAGCTTGCGGAAAGCTGCTAAGGCCCCCTGATGGGATTTCACTTCGACGCCCTGTCGCTGTTCGGCCTCGCCGCCGTCTGCGCCAGTCTGTTCTGCTACATCATGGAAAGGCGAAGCCCCTGGTGGACCCTGGGCTTCGCCTTCGCCAATTTCGCGGCCTCGTCCTACGCCTTCCTGCAGGGCGCCTGGCCCTTCGGGTTGATCGAGATCTTCTGGGGCCTCGCGGCCCTGTGGCGCTGGTGGGACACGCGGACGGCCTAGCCGGAGCTAGTGCCGGAAGACCCGCACCCCGGTGAAGACCATGGCCAGGCCCCGCTCGTCGGCGGCGTCTATGACCTTCTGGTCGCCGATGGAGCCGCCCGGCTGGATCACCGCGGTGCAGCCGGCGTCGGCGGCCTGGATCAGGCCATCGGGGAACGGGAAGAAGGCCTCCGAGGCGCAGGCCGAGCCCTTGAGGTCCAGGCCGAAATCGGCGGCCCGCAGGGCGGCGATGCGGGCGCTATCCTTGCGGTTCATCTGGCCCGCGCCGACGCCGAGGGTTTGCCCAGCGCGGGCATAGACGATGGCGTTGGACTTGACGTGCTTGGCGATGGTGAAGGCGAACAGCATGTCGCGCACCTCCTCGTCGGTGGGCGCGCGCTTGGTGACGACCTTGAGATCGGCGGCCGTCAGCCGGGCGTCGTCGCGGCTCTGCACCAGGAAGCCGCCGGAGACCGACTTGAAGGTGGTCCCGGCCGCCAGGGGGTCGGGCAGGCGCCCGGTGGTCAGCAGCCGCACGTTCTTCTTCTTGGAAAACAGGGCCACGGCGTCGGGGTCGGCGTCGGGGGCGATCACCACCTCGGTGAGCAGCTTGAGGATCTCGGTCGCGGTGGCGGCGTCCAGCTTCTGGTTCAGGGCGATGATGCCGCCGAACGCGCTGGTGGGATCGCAGGCCAGCGCCCGTTCATAGGCCTCCACCATCGTCTTGCCGGTGGCCACGCCGCAGGGATTGGCGTGCTTGATGATGGCGCAGGCCGGGCCGGCCGCGGGGTCGAACTCGGCGATTAGCTCGAAGGCCGCGTCGGTGTCGTTGATGTTGTTGTAGCTGAGCTCCTTGCCCTGGAGCTGCCGGGCGGTGGCCACCCCCGGACGCGGATCGGCGAAGCGGTAGAAACTGGCCGTCTGGTGGGGGTTCTCGCCATAGCGCATGGTCTGGACCAGCTCGCCGGCGATGGTCCGGCGCTTGGGGGCGAGGTCCCCCAGGGCGGCGGTGAACCAGGTGGAGATGGCCGCGTCATAGGCCGCCGTGCGCGCATAGGCCCGGGCGGCCAGCGACTTGCGCAGGGCCAGGCTGGTGGTCCCGGCGGCCTTCAGCTCGGCCAGAACCTCCTCCAGGTCGGAGATCTCGGTACAGACGCAGACATAGCCGTGGTTCTTGGCCGCCGAACGGATCATGGCCGGGCCGCCGATGTCGATGTTCTCGATCGCCGTCTCGAAGTCGGCGCCCGCGGCCACCGTGGCCTCGAAGGGGTAGAGATTCACATAGACCAGGTCGATGCCGCCGATGCTGTGCTCGGCCATCGCCTTGGCGTGGTCGGGGGCGTCGCGCACCGCCAGGAGGCCGCCGTGAACGATGGGGTGCAGGGTCTTGACCCGGCCGTCCATCATCTCGGGGAAATTGGTCAGCTCCGAGATATCCTTCACCGCCAGGCCGGCGCCGGCGATGGCCGCCCGGGTGCCGCCGGTGGAGACCAGCTCGACGCCCAATTCGGCGAGGAGTTTGGCGGCCTCGACCAGGCCGGTCTTGTCGGAGACCGAGATCAGGGCGCGCTTGATGGGGGCGCGGTCGGCGGGTTTGGGGAAGTCGGGGGCTGCGGGCACGGCAAATCCTTCATCGTTTGAGGAGTTGCCCAGGCGAGCGGCATATGGACCCCGCGCTCCCCGGTGGTCTCCCACCTCAGTTCGCCAGTCACGCAGGTCGGGGTCGCTTTAGTCCCGGTAGACCCACCCGTCAATGCGGCGGCGGCCAGGCCTCGGCGGCGGCGAGCTTCCAGCGCACCCGGGCGCCGGCGTCCAGGCGGGCGTTGCCGCGCAGCACGATCTGGTGGGTCCGCTTGGGCAGGCCGTCCTGGAAATAGACCGAGGTTTCCACGGCCACCTCCTGGGCGTCGTTGCGCAGCCACCAGCCGGTCTCGTCCCCCTCCGCCCGCAGCAGCACGCTCTTGCCGTCCCGGGCCAGACTGGCGCGGACCTCCGGGTGGACATGGAAGCGGACCATGAAGGGGACGAAGCGGCGGCCGTCGTGGTCGCCCGCGGCGCCCTCGGCCGGGACCAGGCGATCCTCGCCCCTCAGCTCGTCGGCGATCAGGTCCAGGAACAGCCGCCGCTCATGGCGCAGGCCGAAGCGCGGGACCCAGCCGTCGTGGGACATCTCCAGCCACAGGGCCTCGCGGGTCTCGTGGCGCTGGGCGGCGACGGTCTCATAGGCGTCCACCAGCCGGGGGCCCAGCGCCCCGGCCCGGAAGCCGCGCAGGGGCTCGCCGCAAGACGCGTCGCCGACGCTGACCGTCGAGGCGGCGTCGGCCAGGCGCAGGGCCTGGGGGCCGTTGGCCTCCGGCGACCAGCCGCAGGCCACGATCATCCGCCGGCCGGCCGCCAGCACCTCCAGCGCCAGGGGCTGGGCGCAGGCCGTCACGCTCCAGGGCCCTTGCGCCGGGGGCGCGCAGTCGGCCAGGATCTGCAGGCTGCGGGACTCCAGGCGCTGATAGCCGTTCCGGGCCGCCGGCGGGCGGGCGGGCGCCTCCTCGCTGGCGCGGGCGGCGGCGACATAGGGACGTCGCCCCGCCTCGCCCCCCTGCAGGTCGGGCAGGCAGCCGTCGGCCAGGGTGAAGAAGCGGATGGCGCCGGTGAGCCGGTCCATGGCCCGCATCATCTCGTCGGGCGCCGCGATGCCGCGCTGGACCAGGGCCTCGTCCAGGGCCTGGAGGTCCAGCAGCAGCTCCAGCGCCGCGCGGGGACTGCGGGAGGCGTGGCCGCCGTCGGGCTGGACGGTGGCATAGAGGGCCCGCTCCAGCCGGATCAGGCCCCGGTCGACGAGCTGTTCCCCGGCCTCGCCGGAGAGCGCGGTCCCGGCAAGGGTGGCGGCCGCCGCGCGCTCGGCGGCGCGCACCGGCCCCTCGATGCTGGAGAGCAGATGGCGGGCCTGGCGGGCGAGATCGAGCGTTATCAGGGCGGTTTCGGCGTCGGAGGCCCGGGCGCAGAGGGTGTGGACCGCGCAGGCCAGGTTGAAGGTCCGCCGCTCCAGCACCTCCGGGGCCCAGGAGAAGCCGTTCCAGCGGCCGAATACCCGGCTCCAGTCCAGGGTCAGGCGCAGGCCCTCGGCGGCGCCCGCCTCGCCGGTCGCCAGCAGGTCGGGCATCCAGTCGAAGCGGTGCAGGAGGGCGGCGAAGCGGCGGGTGGGGCTGGGACGGTCCCAGGGATCGCCGCGGGTCCCGGTCTCCAGGGTCGCGCCGCCGAACACGAAGCGGCCGTCCAGGATGCGGCGGCCGGCCTCCGGATCGACCGGGCGCGGATCGTGGGGATCGGCGGCCAGCCCCTCGGGGCGCGGCCTGGCCAACAGCCAGCGGTGCATGGGGGTTCCGGCCCACTCCCGCTGGGCCTGGCGGCGGGTTCCCTGGGCCAGGGCTTGGAGGAAGACTCGGCCGGGCAGGCGCGTCAGAGCCGGAGGGCCGCCCGCCATGCCGGGTCCTACCCGCCCTTCAGGGCGGCGATATTGGCGGCGTAGGCGGCGGGGCCGCCCTTGAACACCGCGGTCCCGGCCACCAGGGCCGTGGCGCCGGCGGCCACGCAGAGGGGGGCGGTCTCCACCGTCACCCCGCCGTCCACCTCCAGGTGGATGTCGCGGTCGCCGATCATCTCCCGCAGCCGGGCGATCTTGGCCAGCTGGGAGCGCATGAACGTCTGGCCGCCGAAGCCGGGATTGATGGACATCACCAGGATCAGGTCGACCTCGTCCATCATCCACTCGATCACCGAGGGCGAGGTCGACGGGTTGAACACCACCCCGGCCTTGCAGCCCAGCTCGCGGATGCGCTTCAGCGTGCGGTTCAGGTGGGGGCCGGACTCGGGATGCACGCTGATCAGGTCGGCCCCGGCGGCGGCGAAGGCCTCCAGATAGGGGTCGACCGGGGCGATCATCAGGTGGACGTCGAAGGGGATCGAGACGTGGGGCTTCAGGGCCTTCACCACGTCGGGGCCGATGGTGATGTTGGGCACGAAATGGCCGTCCATCACGTCGATGTGCAGCCAGTCGGCGCCGGCCGCGGCCACGGCGCGGCATTCTTCCCCCAGCTTGGCGAAATCCGACGCCAGGATGGAGGGGGCGATGATCGGGGTGCGCGCGGTCATGGTCCCGACTTAACGGGGCCCGGCGCCCGGGACAAGGCGGAGTTAGGCGCCGCGGACGTAGCGGGCGACGAAGAAGCCGTCCGTGCCCCCGATGCGGTGGTGGGGCAGGATTCTGAGCGTGCCGTCCGCCCTCACGCTCGCCTCCGGCGCCCCACCCTCGCCGGGCGAGATGGGGGCGAGCGCGAAGTCCGGGTTGCGGGCCAGGAAGCCGGCCGTCTGGGCCTCGCCCTCCTCCGGCTCCAGGGAGCAGACGCAATAGACCAGGCGGCCGCCGGGCTTCACGCGGCGGGCCGCGGAGTCCAGCAGCTTGGCCTGGACGCCGGCGAGCGCGGCGACATCGCCCGGCTTGGCGGCCCAGAGCACGTCGGGATTGCGGCGATAGGTGCCCGTGGCGCTGCAGGGGGCGTCCAGCAGGACGGCGTCGAAGCTGCGCTCGTCGCTCCAGGCCCCGGCGTCGGCGGCCACGGTCTCGGCGGCTAGATCCAGGCGGGCGAGGTTCTCGGCCACCCGCACCAGGCGGGCGGCGGAGCGGTCGACGGCGGTGACCTCCGCGCCGGCGGCGGCCAGTTGCAGGGTCTTTCCCCCCGGGGCGGCGCAGAGATCGAGCGCGCTCTCGCCGGCTTTCACGTTCAGCAGCCGGGCGGGGACGGCGGCGCTGGCGTCCTGCACCCACCAGGCGCCGTCGGCGAAGCCCGGCCAGGTGGAGATCTCGCCCCGCAGGGCCGAGCGCAGGGTTCCCCCCGGCAGTTCCTCGGCCTTGAGGGCGGCGAGCAGCTCCGGGGAGGCCGGGCCCTTGAGGGACAGGTCGGTGGCCGGCTCGGCGGCGATCAGGGTGGCCATGGCGCGCGCCGCCTCCGCCCCGAAGGCGGCGCTCCAGCGGGTGAACAGCCAGGGCGGGGCCAGGGACTCCGGATCGGTCATGTCCGGCGGCTCGCGGGTGAGCGCCCGCAGGATGGCGTTGACCACCCCCTTGAAGGCGCGGCCCTCCTTCAGCGCGGCCACCAGGTCGACGCTGGTCCCGACGGCGGCGAAGGCCGGGGTGCCCAGGACGAAGGCCTGCGCCGCGCCCAGGCGCAGGATGTTGCGCACCACGTCGGGCGGGTCCCGCGACAGCCGCGCGTCCAGGGCCCGGTCGATGGGACCCAGGTGGCGCAGGGTGGCCAGCACCAGGGCGCGGGCGAAGCCCCGGTCGCGGGGCGCCAGGTTGCGGAAGGCCGGGGTGGCGGCGGCTTCGTCGAAGCCGGTGCGGCGAGCGAGCGCGGCGCTCAACAGGTCGAGCGCGGCGCGGCGGGCCGGCAGGCCGGCGGCGTCAGGGGATGCAAGGTCGGTCACGCGGGCGGCGTGCCCCCAAAGCGGTCCTGAGGCAAGCCCTGACGTCGCGCGGCGCCCTAGGCGATGGCCGGCTTGCGGGCCACGCTGAGCACCGCCACGGCGAAGATCGCCATGCCCAGGACCAGCAGCACCTCGCCGCCCACCATGATCGGCACATAGGCCCTGTTCCCCTTCAGCATGATGGCTAGCAGGGGCAGGCTGATGAGGTTGCCGAGGTTGGAGACCGCGAAATTGGTCCAGGCCAGACGCGTCGGCGCCTGGGCGCCGGCCAGGCCGTAGAAGGTCCCCATCAGGGCGAGCGTCGCCCAGCCCAGCAGGTTGATGTGGGCGTGGACGGGCGACAGGGTGAAATCCTCGGTGGCGCCCATGTACATGCCGAGGCTCATGCCCAGCAGGGCGTAGAGGACCGCGGCGCCGAAGAAGGCGACGGAAATCTTGGACATCTGAAACACTCCCCCGAATGTTGCGCGTCCGCCCTCGCCTGACGCGGAGCGAACGCTGATCGCTCTACCTAAAATGGGTTGAGTTCCATGGCAACGCTTGGCCCCGACAACTGGCGCGGGAGCCCCGGAGGCTCTAGATTGCCCCCATGGAAGACTCCGCGCCCCCGAACGCCGCCCCCGGCAAGCCCCTGACCCCCGCCGCCCGCCGGGCGCTGGAGGAAGCCGCCGCCCGCCACGCCGAGGCAGGGGCCGCCCCGGCGCCGGCAGAGGACGGCGGCCCCGCCGGTCCCGAACCCACCCGCTTCGGCGACTGGGAGCGCAAGGGCATCGCCGTCGACTTCTGACACGGCCAAGCCTGTTAACCCTTTCCGCGCCAGCTTTCGCGCCTGAGGCGTGAGCGGTCGCCGCAACCGCTTGCCGGGCCTAGGTTTGTCGCCGCGAGACCTGGTGGAGGCGCGGCATGTCCTGGTTAATTCGGATGGCGATGGGCCTGGCCCTGGCCCTGGGCGCGAGCGCGGCCCTGGCCGGTTGCCCCGATCGCTGCGGCGGGGGCGGCGGGTTCAACCTGCCCACCTATGGCGATGTGGCCCAGCACTACGGCTATCCCAGCTGCGGGGGCTGCGCCTCTCGCCATGACGACCGGGGGTATGGCTACGGGGACCGCAGGTATGACCGCGACGACCGCTATGACGATCGCGGCCCGCCCCCCTGCCGCGAGCAGCGGTGCGGCGGCTGCCGCCAGTGCGGCGAGCTGACCCTGGGCAATTTCTATTATGACGGCGGCGTCGGCCCCTATCCCGAGGGCGGCTACGGCGGGGGCGGCGGCTATGTGATGAGCGGCGGCGGCGGATTCGCCGGCGCCGGAGCCGGGGCGAGCGCCAGCGCGCGGGCCTCGGCCTTCGCCAGCTCCAGCAGCCATGTCAGCGTCAATATCGGCCGCGGCGGCGGTCGCAAGGGCGGCGGCGGGTGCAATACCTGCGGCGGCCACGGCCACAGGTAGGGCGTCAGATCCCCGCCATCTCGCCCGCCACGCGGATCGCGGCCTCGCGCGGGTCGTTGGCCGCGGTGATGGGGCGGCCCACCACCAGATGGGAGGCGCCGGCCCTTAGAGCGTCGGCCGGGGTGGCGGCGCGGGCCTGGTCGTTCCGGGCCGACCAGTCGGGACGCACGCCGGGAGTGACCACCAGGAAGTCCTTGCCGCCGATGGCGCGGGCGAGCGCCGCCTCATGCGGGCTGGCCACCACGCCGTCGCAGCCGGCCTTCATCGCCTGGTGGATGCGGCGCTCCACCAGGGACCGCGCGGTCTCGGAGAAGCCCATCTCCAGCAGGTCGGCGTCCGACAGGCTGGTGAGCACCGTGACCGCCAGAATCTTCAGGTTCGAGCGCCCCTTGCCGCGCACGGCGGCCTCCATCACCTGGGGCTCGCCGTGGACGGTGAGGAAGTCGCAGCCTGAGTCGGCCAGGACAGCGGTCGAGCGCTGCACCGTGGCGCCGATGTCGTGCAGCTTCCAGTCCAGGAAAACCTGCTTGCCCTGGGCCTTCAGCTCGGCGGCCAGACCCATGCCGCCGCCGGTGGCGAACAGCTCCAGGCCCACCTTGTAGAAGCTGACGGTGTCGCCGAGCGCGTCCACCATCGCGCGGGCCTCGGCGGCCGTGGGCAGGTCGAGGGGGATGATGAGGCGGGGGTCGGCCTTCACGAGGGTCTGGGCGTCGGACATGGCTTAGCTCCGGGCAGGCGCGCGTGACCTCAGCCAGGAGGTCGGCGCGGGAGACGAATTGGGCTAAGACGCTGCAATGAGCCCGGCAGACTTCGCGGTCAACTTCTTCGTCGCCCTTTTCGCCCTGATCGACCCGATCGGCACCGTGCCCCTGTTCGCCGCGGCGACCATGGGGGTGAAGAGCAAGGATTCACGGCTGATCGCGGTCTATATCGCCTTCTTCATCCTGTTCTTCCTGACCTTCTTCTACTTCTCGGGCCTGTCCCTGCTGGCCTTCTTCGGCATCTCCCTGCCGGCCTTCCGCATGGCCGGCGGCATCATCCTGTTCCTGCTGGGCCTGGACATGGTGCGCGGCGACATGGCTGCGAGCGTCGAGGCCGTCGACACCACCCCCGGCGAGGGCCGGGCCCATGCCCGCAAGCGCTTCGAGCGGATGATCGTGCCCTTCGCCATGCCCCTGCTGATCGGGCCTGGCGCCATCTCCACGGTGATCATCTACGCCAGCGAGGCCAAGCGGTTCGGCCTGGTGGGCGCGGCGGTGGGGGTCGGCGTCATCGCGGCCACGGCGCTGTCGACCATGCTGGCCTTCTGGGCCAGCCCGCTGATCACCCGCATGCTGGGCAAGATCGGCCTGACCATCGTGGTCCGGGTCCTGGGCCTGATCCTCTGCGCGCTGGCCGTCCAGTTCGTGATGATCGGCATCGCCGATAGCACCCACGACGTCATCCTGCGCAAGGCCGCCGCGCCCTACGGGGCGCACTGAGCGGCCCCTCCCTCCCCTTCATGGGGAGGGGCAGGCCGGCTTGCCGGCCGGGGTGGGGGAGTATGGCGGCATTCCCCACCCGTCCGAAGCTGCGCTTCGTCCACCCTCCCCATGAAGGGGAGGGTGGGGCTACACCTTGCGGAAGCGCGGGCCCTGCCAAGCCATCAGGGCCAGCGCCCAGTCGTCGGGGATGAGCCTGGCCAGGCCGGCGATGGCCTTGTTGGGGGCGCCGGGGACGGCGACGGCGCGGTTGGCCTCCACGGCCTCGTAGCCGGCGGCGGCCACCTCGTCGGCGCCCAGCCACAGCCAGGTGGGCGTCGAGGCGCTGATCCGCTCCCGCGTTCCGTTGGCGTCGTGGAATTCCGAATAGGTGAAGCCGGGGCAGAGCGCGCTGACATGGACCCCCGTGGCCAGGTTCTCCAGGTGCAGGCTCTGGGAGAACTTCACCAGGTAGCTCTTGGTGGCACCGTAGAGGGTATGGCCGGCCGAGCCCGGGATCAGGCCCGCGAGCGAGGACACATTGACGATGCGGCCGAACCGGCGATCCACCATGCCCGGCAGCACCCGGTGGGCCAACTCGCTGGGAGCGGTCAGCATCACCTGGATCACCGCCTGCTGCTGCTCCCAGGTGGTGTCGGCATAGGTTCCGGGCTGGCCGAAGCCGGCGTTGTTGATCAGGGCGTCCACTCGCCGGCCGTGGGCGGTGAGATGGTCGAGGATGGCGCCGGGGGCCGCGGGGTCGGCCAGGTCGGCGGCGACGGTGAGGGTCTCCACGCCATGCCGCAGGCGGATGTCCTCGGCCAGGCGGTCGAGCCGGTCGGCGCGGCGGGCGGTGAGCGCCACGTCATAGCCGTGGCTGGCGTAGATCCTGGCGAAGGCCGCCCCGATCCCGGCCGAAGCCCCCGTGATCAGCGCCAACTTGCGGTCCATGAAACGCCTCGCCCGTATCGATACGGTCTAGTTACGCCAGATCGGCGATCTCGTCGTCGGTCAGATCGCCCGGGACGATGGTGACCGGTAGCTTGCGGGCGCCCCACTTGACCCCCTCCTTGGCGATGGAGGCCACCAGGGGGCCGGGGCCGCGGCCCTCCACGGCGGCCGCCAGGACCAGGATCTTGATGTCCGGGTCCTCGGAGACCACCTTGCGCAGGGCCGCGCGGGTGTTGTCGGCGTGCTCGATGATGAACTCGGGGGCGACCCCGGTCTCGGTGACCACGAACTGAGCCATCTTCTGCAGGGCGGCTTCGGCCTCCTCGCGGGCCTGGCGCTCGATCTCTTCCCGGACGCCCGACCAGTGCTCGAAGACGGCCGGCTCGATCACCCGCAGCAGGGCCACATGGCCGCCGGTGGAGCGGGCGCGGCGGCAGGCGAACTTCAGCGCGGCCAGGAACTCCGGACTGTCGTCGGCGATGACCAGGAACTTGCGTTGGCTCATGGGGCGACGGTGGCTTGCTCCCGGTCCGGATGCAAGCCACCTCCGCAGCTAGGGTTTAGGCGCCCCAGAAGCCGACGAGCTTCTTCACCTCGGCGAGCGTCGGGGCGGCGGCGGCCCGGGCCCGTTCGGCGCCGGCGGCCAGCACCTTGTCGATCTCGGCAGGGTCGGCCATCAGCCGGCGCATCTCGGTCCCCACCGGCCCCAGCTTGGCGACGGCCAGGTCGGCGAGGCGGGGCTTGAAGGCGCCGAAGCCCTCGCCGGCGAACTCGGTCAGCACCTCGGCGGAGGTGCGGCCGTCCAGGGCGGCGTAGATGCCCACCAGGTTCTGGGCCTCGGGCCGATCCTTCAGCTCATCGACCGTCTCCGGCAGGGGCAGGGGATCGGTCTTGGCCTTGCGGATCTTCTGGGCCACCGCGTCGGCGTCGTCGGTGAGATTGATGCGCGCGGCGTCCGAGGGGTTGGACTTGCTCATCTTCTCGCTGGCGTCACGCAGGGACATGATCCGCGCCCCGGCGCCCTGGTGGATGGGCTCGGGCAGGGGGAAGTAGCCGGGGGCGTCGAAGTCGTGGTTGAACTTGGCCGCGATGTCGCGGGTCAGCTCGACGTGCTGCTTCTGGTCGTCCCCCACCGGCACGTGGGTGGCCTTGTAGAGCAGGATGTCGGCGGCCTGGAGCACCGGGTAGGTGTAGAGGCCGACGCTGGCCTTCTCCTTGTTCTTCCCCGACTTGTCCTTGAACTGGGTCATCCGATCGAGCCAGCCGACCCGGGCGACGCAGTTGAAGATCCAGGCCAGTTCAGCATGCTCGGTCACCGCCGACTGCGGGAAGATGGTGGCGATCTTCGGATCCAGACCGGCCGCCAGATAGGCCGCGGCGATCTCGCGGGTCTGGGCGGTCAGCTTGGCGGGGTCCTGCCACTCGGTGATGGCGTGCAGGTCAGCCACGAAGATGAAGGTCTCGGCCTCGTGCTGCATGCGGGTGAACTTCACCAGGGCGCCGAGATAGTTGCCCAGGTGCAGATCGCCGGTGGGTTTAACGCCGGAGAGCACGCGTCGTTTGCCGGCATAGGCGGCGGGAGCTTGTTCGGTCATGGGATCAGGCTTTGAAACGGAGGACGTGGGGGCGCGCGGTCGCGCGCCGCGGAAGCGGGATCAGGCGCTGCGCCATCGCCAGGAGAATGCGTCCGGATAAGCCATGGCGTTGCGAATAGTCCGCGCGGACGCTTTGGGCAAGTCCGTCAGAGGTCGGGGACGGCCACGGCCACGTCGCCCTTGCGCCGCCGCAGCGCCCCGCGCACCTCGGCGGGGGTGACGCCGCCGAAGGCGAACAGCAGGACCGGATAGAGCAGGCCGCCCACCAGGGAGACCGCAAGAACGGTGATCTCCTTGGCGCCGCCGATGCCCGCCAACGGCGCTTCGATGACGCTCCGGAAGTGGGTGGCCAGCGCCAGCAGAACGCCCAGTACGGTGCTGGCGGCGATCACGCGGAGGATCTTGCCGGTGGCCTTGGCCGAGGGGCGATAGACCTTCTGGCGCCAGAGCAGGAGCGCCATCTGAGCCACGGTGCCCCAGGAGGCGATGGCCGTGGAGATGGCGATGCCGGGGAAGCCGAGGGTGTAGAACAGCGCCACCCCGAGCACGATGTTGACCGCCACGGAGATCAGCGAGAACCGCATCGGGGTCTTGGTGTCGCCGCGGGCGAAGAAGGCCGGCTGCAGGATCTTGATCAGGATGAAGGCCGGCAGCCCCCAGCCATAGTGGAAGATCAGCGCGCCGGAGGAGGCCGCGTCGGCGTGTGTGAACTCGCCGCGGGCGAAGAGGCCGTCGGCCAGGTAGACCGGCATGGCCATCAGGGCCGCGGCGGCGGGCAGGCTCAACGCCAGGGCGAAGACGATGGCCTGGTCCATGGCGCCTTGGGTGTCCTCGTGGTCCTCCAGCTGGAAGGCGGTGGAGAGCCTGGGCAGCAGGGCAACCCCGATGGCCACTCCCACCAGGCTGAGCGGCAGCTGGTAGAAGCGCTCGGCGACGTTCAGCCAGACCCGCATGCCGGCCACCTGGGAGGCGAGGATGGCGGAGATGAACAGGTTGATCTGCACGGCGCTGGAGGCGATCACGCCGGGCACCGCGCGGCGGGCCAGGGCCTTGATCTCCGGGGTGAACTTCAGGGCCTTCAGGTGGACCCGGGCGCCGGTGCGATGGGCGCCCCACCAGCAGATGGCGGCCTGGCCGACGCCGGCGATCACCACCCCCACCGAGGCCGCGAAGGCCGCCTGGGTGGGATCCTTCTGCGGCAGAACCGCGATCAGCATCACCACGTTGAGGATGGTGGGATAGAGGCCGTAGATCACGAACCGGCCCCGCGCCGTCAGGATGCCCGCGAACAGCGAGGCGATCGAGATGCAGGGCAGGTAGGGCATGGTGATCTGGGTGAGCAGCACCGCCAGCTTGAACTTGGCCGGGTCGCTCATATAGCCGGGGCTGTAGGCCATCATCAGCCAGGGCATGGCCAGCTGGCAGGCGATGGTCACCGCCACGGTGGCGGCCGCGAGCGTCGCCAGGGAGTCGGCGGCGAAGGCGTCGGCGGCCTCGCGGCCGTCGCTGGCCAGCCGGCGCGAATAGTCGGGCACGAAGGCCGCGGCGAAGGCGCCCTCGGCGAAGATCCGGCGGAACAGGTTGGGGAAGGTCAGGGCCGTGAAATAGGCGTCGGCGGCGATGTTGGAGCTGCCCCCCAGGCGGGCGGTGATCACCAGGTCCCGGGCCAGGCCCATGAACCGGCTGACCAGGGTCAGGGCCGAATAGATCATCGACGAGCGGATCATCCCGCCGGGCTTGACGGGGGCGGACGACGGGGTCGGGGTTGGATCGCTCACCTTGGCTCTGTGCGCAGGGCCGCGCGCGCCGTCAAGGGATCAGCGCGCGACGCTGGCCCGGGCCCGTTGCAGGTTGGCGCGGCTCTTCGGGGCGGCGGCGGCCTCGCCTTCGTCCAGGGCCGCCATCAGATCGGCCTTGAGGCTGGTCATGGCCTTGGGATCGGTGAGCTTCTTGCCCGCTGCGTCCACCACGTAGAAGGCGTCCACCGCCCGCTCGCCATAGCCGTCGATATGGGCCGAGAGGATGGAGAGGCCCGCCTCGGAGATCGGCTGGGCCAGGGCCGCCAGCAGGCCCGGCCGGTCGCGGCCCGAGGCCTCCACCACCGTCGAGACCTCCGAGGCGTCGTTGTCGAGCATGACGGTGGGGGTGATGGAGAAGGCCGCGGCGCGGCTGAAGTCGGAGGTGCGCTTGGTCTCGGTCTTCACCGGCTCGCCGCGGGCCGCGGCCTCCAGGGCCTCGGCTAGGCGGGCCAGGGCCTTGCCGTTGTCGCTGCCATAGGCCGCCCCGGTGACATCCTGCACATAGAAGACGTCCAGGGCCTGGCCCGAGCGCGAGGTGAAGACTCTGGCGCCCACCACATTGGCGCCGAGCGCCGTCACCGCATGGGCGAGGTCGACGAACAGACGGGGCCGGTCGGGGGCGGCCACCACCACTTCAGAGGCGTTGAGGCCCGGGCGGATGTGGCCCTCGGCGGCGGCGCCGGAGGTCTCGGCGCGGCGGGCCAGGATGGCGTGGCGCTGCACCTCGGCCTCGGCGAAGGAGGTGAAATAGGCGTCCTCCATGGCCTGGGCCCAGGCGGTGGCGGCGGGATCGACCGCCACCAGCCGCATGCGGGCGTCATAGGCGGCGTTCTCATGATAACGGCGCACGGCGGCCGCGGCGTCCGAGCCCCGGCCGCCGCGGAACACGGCCTCGGTGGCGGCGTAGAGCTCGCGCAGCAGTTGGCCCTTCCAGCCGTTCCAGACGCCCGGCCCCACGGCGCGGATGTCGGCCACGGTGAGCACCAGCAGCAGACGCAGGCGTTCGGGGGTCTCCACGATGCGGGCGAAGTCCACCACCGTGCGCGGATCCGACACGTCGCGCTTCTGGGCGTAGTCGCTCATCACCAGGTGATGCTCCACCAGCCAGGCCACCAGCTCGATGCGCTTGCGGTCCTGGCCCAGGCGTTCGCAGGCCTGGCGCGCGGCCCGGGCCCCGGCCTTCTCCTGGCCGCCGGCCCCGCCCTTGCCGGTGTCGTGCAGCAGCATGGCCAGGAACAGGGCCTCGGGGTCGTCGATCAGCGGCATGATGGCCGTCGACAGCGGATGGTCCTCGGCGAAGCGGCCGGCCTTGATCTGGGCGATCACGCCGACCGCCCGCAGGGTGTGCTCGTCCACCGTGTAGGAGTGGTACATGTTGAACTGCATCTGGGCGACGATGCGGCCGAATTCCGGGAGGAAGCGGCCCAGGACGCCCGCCTCGTTCATCAGGGTCAGCGTCCGCTGCGGGTCGCGACCCCGGGCCAGGATGTCCAGGAACACCTTGGCCGCGGCGGGATCGCGCCGGGTCTTCGACGTGATCAGGGGCAGGGACCGGGTGGCGGCGGTGAAGGCGTCGGGGTGCAGATCCAGGTTCCGCTGATCGGCCAGGCGGAACAGGCGCAGCAGGTTGAGGGGGTCGGCCTCGAAGATCTCGGGCCCGTCGATGTTGAGACGGCCGCCCTCCTCGTGGAAGCCGGGGTCCAGCACCTTCTTGCGCGACTGGCCCCGGCCCGGCAGCAGGCGGGAGATGCCCCTGGGCTGCGACTTGACCCGCTCGGACTCCAGCTTGGCGGCGAAGACCCGGGTGAGCGCGCCCACCTCCTTGGCGATCAGGAAGTAGCGCCGCATGAAGCGCTCGACGGCCGGCGCGTCGCCGCGGTCGCCATAGCCCATGCGCCGGGCGATCTCCGGCTGCAGGTCGAAGGTCAGGCGCTCTTCCGGGCGGCCGGTGGCGAAGTGCAGGTGGCAGCGCACCGCCCACAGGAAGTCGAAGGCGCGCAGGAAGGCGGCCACCTCCCGGCGCTCGAACATCTCCAGATGGACGATGCCGTCCATCCGGGCCTGGGCCGAGGGGTTCAGGTACTGCGCGATCCAGAACAGGGTGTTGAGGTCGCGCAGGGCGCCCTTGCCCTCCTTGACGTTGGGCTCCACCAGGTAGCGGGTGGCGCCGGCCCGGTCGTGGCGCTCGTCGCGTTCCTTGAGCTTGGCGGCGACGAACTGGGCGCCGGTGCCCTTGACCACCTCGGCGGCGAAGCGGCGGGTCAGCTCCTCGGCCAGCTTCTCGTCGCCGGTCAGGCGCCGGGCCTCCAGGATGGAGGTGCGGATGGTGAAGTCTTCCTTGGAGAGCCGGATGCACTCCTCGACCGTGCGCGAGGCGTGCCCGACCTTAAAGCCCAGGTCCCAGAGGGCGTAGAGCATGTACTCGATGACGCTCTCGGCGTGGGCCGTCTGCTTGTAGGGACGCAGGAACAGCAGATCGAGATCGGAGAAGGGCGCCAGCGTGCCGCGCCCGTAGCCGCCGACCGCCATCAAGGCCAGGCGCTCGCCCTCGGTGGGATTGCGGGCCCGGAAGACGTGGACGGTGGTGAAGTCGTAGAGGGCGGTGACCACCTCGTCGGTGACCCCGGAGAGCAGGCGGGCGGTCTCGATGCCGCCGGCGCCGTTCTCCAGCCGCTCCTTGGCGATCATCCGGCCGCGGAACAGGGCCTGCTTGAGGATGTCCAGGGCGCGCCGGCGCTGCTCGGCCTCGTCGCCCGCGGCGTCCAGGGCCGCGGCGGAGAGCTGGGCGCGCAGCCGGATGCCGTCAACGACATATTCCAGGCGCGTGGGACGCAGGCGTGGCGGCATGTTGTGCCCTTGGGGAGACGATCCCCGACATATAGGGCCGCGCCGCGCCCCGGGCGAACCCCGCACAGGGCCGCGGCCAAAGAAAAAGGCCGGCGCCCGTGAGCGCCGGCCTTCCTGCAATCTGATCGAGCCCGCGCGGCTTAGAGCGCGGCCAGCTTCTCGCGGGTCACCTTCAGGGTGTCGCGGACGCAGCGGCTGTAGGCGCCGAGGATCATGGTGTCGCCCGCGGTGTCCTTCAGGCAGACGGTGCGGGCCGCATCGGCGATGTCGGCGTTGATCTGGTCGGCGGACTTGCCGGCGAGGGAGACGCGGATTTCGGTGGCGCTGGCCGAGGTGGCGAGGAGGGCGGCGGCGGCGGCGAGAACGGCGATGCGGATCATGTTCTAATCTCCTGCGGCGCGGAAAATGGGGAGGAGGCCCGCGCTCGTCGGAGGCGTTTTTGTACCCTGGCGCTTAAAAAATGGTGCAGCGCGATGCTTAATATTTTGCATCGCACCATTCTCTGGCGAGCCTAGCTGAGCAGCCCCTTCAACCGGTAGAGCGCCGCCATGGCCTCCCGCGGGCTCATGCTGTCGGGGTCGAGCTCGGCGACGGCGGCATCCACCGCGCTGGGGCCCGAACGCTCGGCGAGGCCGGGCGCCGTGGCGGCGAACAGGGGCAGGTCCTCCAGATGGGCCGGGGCGCCGGTCTCCCGCTCCAGGCGCTCCAGCACCTCGCGGGCGCGGACCACCACCGGGGCGGGCACGCCGGCCAGCTTGGCCACCTGCACGCCGTACGAGCGGTCGGCGGGACCGGGGCCCGCCTCGTGCAGGAAGATCAGGTCGCCGTTCCACTCCTTGGCCTTGAGCGACAGGTTGGCGACGTGGGCCAGCCGGCCCTCCAGCACCGCCAGCTCGTGATAGTGGGTGGCGAACAGGCCCCGGCAGCGGTTGGTCTCGTGCAGGGCCTCGGCGCAGGCCCAGGCGATGGCCAGGCCGTCATAGGTGGCCGTGCCCCGGCCGATCTCGTCGAGGATGACCAGGGAGCGCGGGGTGGCCTGGGTGAGGATGGCGGCGGTCTCCACCATCTCGGCCATGAAGGTCGAGCGGCCGCGGGCCAGGTCGTCGCCCGCCCCGACTCGGCTGAACAGGCGGTCCACCACCCCGATCCGCAGGCTCTGGGCGGGCACGTAGCAGCCCGACTGGGCGAGCACGGCCAGGAGCGCGTTCTGGCGCAGGAAGGTGGACTTGCCGGCCATGTTCGGCCCGGTGACGATGGCCAGGCGCGGGCCCACGACCCCAGCGCCGTCCAGGCGGCAGTCGTTGGGGGTGAAGGGCTCCCCGGCCCGCTTGACCGCGGCCTCCACCACCGGATGGCGGGCGGCGACCGCCTCGAAGGCCGTGGAGCGGTCGATGATCGGGCGCGTCCCGCCGACGTCGTCGGCCCATTCGGCCAACCCTGCGGCCACGTCCAGGCGGGCGGCGCCCTCGGCGGCGGCCTGGATGGCGGCGGCCACCCCGATGGCGGCCTCGCGCCAGGCCTCGAAGGTGGCCACCTCGATGGCCAAGGCCCGCTCGGCGGCCTGGGCGATCTTGGCGTCCAGCTCGGCCAGCTCCACGGTGGTGAAGCGCACCTGGTTGGCCAGGGTCTGGCGGTGGATGAAGGTGGCGTTGAGCGGCGGGGCCATCAGGGGCTCGGCGGCCTTGGCCGTGGTCTCGACGAAATAGCCCAGGACGGCGTTGTGGCGGATCTTCAGGGCCACGCCACTGTCGGCCTGGAGCTGGGCCTCCAGCTGCAGGATCACCCGGCGGCTGTCGTCGCGCAAAGCCCGCGCCTGGTCCAGCTCCGGCCGGACCCCGGGGGCCACGAAGCCGCCGTCGCGGGCCTGGGCCGGCAGCTCGTTCCCCAGGCCCTGCGCCAGCATCTGGCGGAAGGCGCCCAGGTCGAAATGGTCGTAGGCGTGCAGCACGGCCAGCGCGCCGGCGACCTCGGCGGGCGGCGGCGGGTCCAGGGGCTCCGGCGCGCCGGCGAACAGGGTGGCGATGGCCTCGCCGCGGGCCAGGCCGTCGCGCAGGCAGCCGAGGTCGCGGGGGCCGCCGCGCCCCAGGGCCAGGCGCGACAGGGCTCGCGCCATGTCGCCGAGGCCCTTGAGCTCCTCCCGCAGCTTCTGGCGCAGGGGCCGGCGCTCGACGAACCAGCCCACGGCGTCCAGGCGCGCCTCGATGGCGGCGGGGTCCAGCAGCGGCCTCGCCAGCCGCGCGGCCAGCATCCGGGCGCCCGGGGCTGTGATGGTGCGGTCGATGGCGCCCAGCAGGGAGCCCTCGCGGGAGCCCGAGAGGCTCTTCTCGATCTCCAGGCTGGTGCGGGTGGCCGGGTCGATGGCCATGACGTCGGCCTCGCCGGCCCGGCGCGGGGCGGTCAGGGCCGGCAGGCGGCCGGCCTGGGTGGTCTCCAGGTGGGCGGCGATCAGGCCGAGCGCCGAGATCTCGGCCCCCGACAGGGTCCCAAAGCCGTCCAGGGTCTCGACGCCGTAGAGCCGCTTCAGCCGGGCCTCCGACGCGGCGGGTTCGGCCAGCGCCGAGGGCATGGGCTGGATAACCCCGCCGGCGCTGCGCAGGGCGGTGTTCATGCCTTCGTCGGCGAACAGCCGGTCGGGGACCAGGATCTCGGAGGGACCCAGCGCGGCGAGCGCCGAGGCCAGGTTCTCCCGGGCCACGGCCCAGCACTCCACCTCGCCGGTGGAGAGCTCGACGCTGGCCACGGCGGCGGCCCCGGCGCGGACCGCCACGGCGGCCAGCCGGTTGGCGCCGCGCGCATCCAGCAGGCCGTCCTCGGTGAGCGTGCCGGGCGTCACCACCCGGACCACATCGCGCCGCACGATGGACTTCGACCCGCGTTTGCGGGCCTCGGCGGGGTCCTCCATCTGCTCGCAGACGGCGACCTTGAAGCCTGAGCGGATCAGCTTGGCCAGATAGGCCTCGGCGGCGTGGACCGGCACCCCGCACATGGGGATCGGCGCGCCGCCGTGGTTTCCCCGGGCCGTCAGGGTGATGCCCAGCGCCGCGGCGGCCTTCTCCGCGTCCTCGAAGAACAGCTCGTAGAAATCCCCCATGCGGAAGAAGACCAGGGCGTCGGGCTGGCGGGCCTTGGCCTCGAAGTACTGGGCCATGACCGGGGTGGCGCCGGCGGAGTCCGCGGAGGGGGGGATCTGGGCGTTCATGCTCGGCGCGGAGGTTAACGGCGCCCGCCGTCCGCGTCAGCCCCTTGAACAAAAGCCCGCGGGCGCCAAGCTGTGGTTAAGTCCGGGAGGTTTCCCATGCACGTCATCTTCCCCGTCGGCCCCGACGACGCCGAGGCCCTGGCCCAGGTCCACGTGACCGCCTGGCGCGAGACCTATCGTGGCCTGCTGCCGGACTCCTATCTCGACCGCATGAGCGTGCCGGTGAACGCCCGGCGGTTCGCCAAATCCCTGGTCAGTCCGGCCGAGCACGAGATCGTCCTGGCCGCCGCCGACCGGGAGGGGATCGTGGGCTATGCGGCGGGCGGGCCCTCGCGCAGCCGCGCGCCCGGCGAGGCGGAGGTCGCCACCCTCTATGTCCTGCGCGCCCACCAGGGCCAGGCCTTGGGCCGGCGGCTGCTGACCGCCGCGGCCCGGGTGTTCGCCGACCAGGGGGCCAGGTCGCTGATGATCTCGGTCCTGCGCGACAACATCCCGGCGCGCGGCTTCTACGAACACCTGGGCGGACAGGCCGACGCGCCCCGCAGGGAGCCGGGCCCCGGCGGGGTGACCTACGAGGTCAGCTACCGGTGGCCGGATATCCGGACGCTGGCGCCCTAAGCCCCCGTCACCTCTTCCCAGAAGCGCTTGGCCTTGCCGAGGAAGTTGGCGGACTTGGGATGCTGCTGCTCCCCGCAGAGATCCGACAGCTCGCGCAGCAGCTCCTTTTGACGTGCATTGAGTCGAGTTGGAGTCTCCACGAAGAGCTCCACCACCAGGTCGCCCCGCTCGCGGGAGCGCAGGGAGGGCATGCCGCGGCCCTTGAGCCGGACGGTGCGGCCGGTCTGGGCGCCTTCCGGCACCTTGACCTCGATCTTGCAGTTCCCGTCGCAATTCTCCCCGCCCATCAGGCAGGGGGCCTCGATGGCGCCGCCCAGGGCGGCCACCGTCATGGGCACCGGCACGGTGCAGAGCAGGTCCAGGCCGTCGCGCTCGAACAGCTCGTGCGGCTTCACCGAGAGGAAGATGTAGAGGTCGCCGCGCGGCCCGCCCCTCGCTCCGGCGTCGCCTTCTCCCGCAAGTCTTATGCGGGCGCCGTCGTCGACCCCGGCCGGGATGCGGACCTGCAGGGTGCGCTCCTTGCGGACCTGGCCGTGGCCGCGGCACTCGACGCAGGGATCGGCGATGATCTGGCCCGAGCCGCCGCAGCGGGGACAGGCGCGTTCGACGGAGAAGAAGCCCTGGCTGGCGCGGACCCGGCCGGCGCCGCCGCAGCCGCCACAGACCGTGGGGCTGGTGCCGGGCTTGGCGCCCGAGCCGTCGCAGGCCTCGCACTGGATGGAGGCGGGGACCACTATCTCCACCTCGGAGCCGGCATAGGCCTGCTCCAGGCTGATCTCCAGATCGTAGCGCAGGTCCTGGCCCCGGGCCGGGCCGCCGCGCTGGCGGCGTCCGCCGAACATGTCGCCGAAGACGTCGCCGAACACCTCGTTGAAGATGTCGTTCACGTCGTGGAACTGGCCGCCGCCCTGGCCGCCGCCGCCGCCATTGACGCCGGCATGGCCGAACTGGTCGTAGCGCGCGCGCTTCTGGGGATCGGAGAGGACCGAATAGGCCTCGTTGATTTCCTTGAACCGCCCCTCGGCCTCCTCGCAACCGCCATTGCGGTCAGGGTGGTGCTCCATGGCGAGCTTGCGGAAGGACGACTTGAGCGCGGCTTCGTCGCAGCCGCGCGTCACGCCCAGGATGTCGTAATAGTCCCGCATCAAATCATCAGGCGTTCAAATTGATCTTCATGGGAGGTGGGATCGCCCGGCCCCGGCTGCAAGCCTTGGGCCAGGCGCGATCGCCGCGGCGCGGTGTCGCTCCCCACGACGACCTTTCGCAAGGAATGCGAAGGGCCGCCATGGGGCGCGAGGTCACGCGGACTTCTTGCTGTCGTCGTCGCTGACTTCCTCGAACTCGGCGTCGACGACGTCGTCACCGGCCGAGGCGTCAGGTTGCTCACCTTCGCCGCCGCCCTGCTGGGCGGCGTACATGGCCTCGCCCAGCTTCATGGAAGCCTGGATGAGGGTCTGGGTCTTGGTGGCGATGCCTTCGGCGTCTTCACCTTCGAGGGCCGACTTCAGGTCGGCGAGCGCGGTTTCGATGGCCTCCTTGTCGGGACCGCCGATCTTGTCGCCGTGCTCGGCCATGGCCTTCTCGGTGGAGTGGACCACCGCCTCGGCCTGGTTCTTGGCTTCCACCAGGGCCTTGCGCTTCTCGTCCTCGGCCTTGTTGCTCTCGGCTTCGCGAACCATCTTTTCGATGTCGGCGTCCGACAGCCCGCCATTAGCCTGGATGCGGATCGACTGCTCCTTGGCGGTCGCCTTGTCGCGGGCCGAGACGTTGACGATGCCGTTGGCGTCGATGTCGAAGGTCACCTCGACCTGCGGCACGCCGCGCGGCGCCGGGGGAATCCCCACCAGGTCGAACTGACCCAGCATCTTGTTGTCGTGCGCCATGGGCCGCTCGCCCTGGAACACCCGGATGGTCACCGCCGACTGGTTGTCGTCGGCGGTGGAGAAGGTCTGGGAGCGCTTGGTGGGGATGGTGGTGTTGCGCTCGATCAGCGGGGTGAACACCCCGCCCAGGGTCTCGATGCCGAGCGTCAGGGGGGTGACGTCCAGCAGCAGCACGTCCTTGACGTCGCCCTGCAGAACCCCGGCCTGCACCGCGGCGCCCAGCGCCACGACTTCGTCGGGGTTCACGCCCTTGTGGGGCTCACGACCGAAGAACGCCTTCACGGTGTCCACGACCCTGGGCATGCGGGTCATGCCGCCCACCAGGATCACTTCGTCGATGTCGGTCTTCTTCAGGCCGGCGTCCTTCAGGGCCATCTCGCAGGGGCCGACCGTCTTGGCGATCAGGTCCTCGACCAAGGCTTCCAGCTTGGCGCGCGACAGCTTGATGTTCAGGTGCAGCGGACCCGAGGCGTTCATCGAGATGAAGGGCAGGTTCACCTCGTACTGCGTCGTGGTGGACAGCTCCTTCTTGGCCTTTTCGCCTTCTTCCTTCAGGCGCTGGAGGGCCAGCTTGTCCTTCCGGAGGTCGACGGAGGTTTCCTTTTTGAACTCCTCGGCCAGGTAGTCGACGATCCGCAGGTCGAAGTCCTCACCGCCCAGGAACGTGTCCCCGTTGGTGGCCTTCACCTCGAAGACGCCGTCGCCGATCTCGAGGATCGACACGTCGAAGGTGCCGCCGCCGAGGTCGTAGACCACGATCTTCTTGCCGTCGTTCTTCTCAAGCCCGTAGGCGAGCGCCGCGGCGGTCGGTTCGTTGATGATGCGCAGGACTTCGAGACCGGCGATGCGGCCGGCGTCCTTGGTGGCCTGGCGCTGGGCGTCGTTGAAGTAGGCCGGGACGGTGATGACCGCCTTCTCGACCTTCTCGCCCAGGTGCTGCTCGGCGGCTTCCTTCATCTTCTGAAGGATGAAGGCCGAGATCTGCTGGGGGGAATAATCCTTGTCGTGGGCGCGGACCCAGGCGTCGCCGCTGGGACCCTTGACGATGTCGTAGGGCACCATGCCCTTGTCCTTCTCCACCGTCGGATCCCCATACTGGCGGCCGATCAGGCGCTTGATGGCGAAGAGGGTGTTGGACGGGTTGGTGACCGCCTGGCGCTTGGCCGGCTGGCCGACGAGGCGCTCGCCGTCGTCGAGAATGGCGACCACCGAGGGGGTGGTCCGGGCGCCTTCGGCGTTCTCGATCACTTTCGGCGTCTTGCCGTCCATGATGGCGACGCACGAATTGGTGGTGCCGAGGTCGATGCCGATAATCTTGCTCATATCGAGTCCTGCTCGCTCCTTGTTGGCGGACGGCGCGTGTGGGCCTTCTAGTGAAGCACCCCCGTTCTTGTCACCGCCCCCGGTCGAAAAAGGGTCTCGGGCGGTTAGCCCAAAGAAGGCGCCGCCGTCGAGTCGCGATATGGGGCTCCTGTTAGCCGCTACAAGTCCAATGCCCCTAAAGTTTCCGGGGTTTATCGGTGGGCGATGCGCAAAATCCGGCCAGGAACGCCCCATAGGCCAGGGGCGGAAAGGGCGTCTGGCCCCGGCGGCTCGCCACGAAGGCGTGCTGCACAACCATGGCCTGTTGCTCGATATTGAGATCGCCGAAGCTGCGCCCCGACAAAAGGTCGTAGGCATAGGCCTCCGGGCCATCGCCGCACCGGAGCTTGGCCCACAGGAGGCCGATTCCCCGCTGGGCCTGCCAGACATGGGTCAGTTCGTGGACGAACAATCCCTGCAACCCCACGGGCGACCGCGAGAAGTCACGGGTCGCCGCAGCCATCGGAAACACCATCAGCCGCGAGCCGGCCGCAAAGGCCCTGGGCCAGACCGGCAGGGCCAGGATGCGCACGCGCCCGGCGGCCAGGCCTTCGCCGAACACCTCGCGGGCCAGCGCCCGCTCGCCGTCGGTCAGGGGGCGCAGGGACAGGGGGCGCATGGGGGCGGGCGGCGTCATCTCGTCCTATATGGGGTCTGATGGAGCCTGTTTCGCAAATCGGATTTCGCCTGGCGCCCGCCGCTCTTGATGCTGCGGCGCAAGAGGCCCTGCTGGCGCAGGTGCTGGAGAAGGTGGCGGCCGCGCCCTTCTACCGGCCGGTGACGCCGGGCGGTAAGCCCATGAGCGTGGAGATGACCAATTTCGGCCCCCTCGGCTGGGTGACCGACGCCGGCGGCTATCGCTATCAGCCCACCCACCCGGTGACCGGGGCGGCGTGGCCCGACATTCCGGAGGTTTTGCTGCGCCTCTGGGCCGAGCTGGCCGACCCTGAGATTCCCCCCGACGCCTGCCTGGTCAATCTCTATCGGGACGGGGCGAAGATGGGCCTGCACCAGGATCGCGACGAGGCCGATTTCAGCTTTCCGGTGCTGTCGGTCTCGCTGGGGGACACCGCCCTCTTTCGCATCGGCGGGACCAGCCGGCGCGACCCGACGACCTCGGTGCGGCTGGCGTCCGGGGATGTCTGCCTGCTGGCCGGGCCGGCGCGTCTGGCCCGTCACGGGATCGACCGGATCATCGCCGGCTCCTCGCGTCTGATCCCCGGGGGCGGCCGTATCAACCTCACCCTGCGCCGCGCCGGGCCCGTGGCCTGAACGCGCCGAGCGGCTGGACTCAGAGGCGCCTGGCCCGCAGGATCAAGTCAACCCAAAGAACGAGGACGCCCATGACCACGCTGACCCGTCCCGAAGGGACCAAGCCGTCTGATCTCAACCTGTCGCGCCGGGGTCTCGCGGTCGCGGCGCTTGGCGGCTATGCGGTCTTCGCCCTGTCGGCCCAGGCCGAGCCGATCACGACGCCGGAGACCGGCCTGGTCACCGAGACGGTGCAGATCTCCCCGCCCGACACCCAGATCCCGGCCTATCTGGCGCGGCCGGCCGGCGCTGGCCCCTATCCGGTGGTGATCGTGGTCTCGGAGATCTTCGGGGTGCACGAATATATCCGCGACGTCTGCCGCCGGCTGGCGCAGCTGGGCTATGTGGCCATGGCGCCGGACTTCTTCGCCCGGGCCGGCGACCCCTCGGGCATGAGCGACTATGCCGAGATCCGCAAGATCGTGGCGACCGCCACCGACGAGCAGGTGATGGGCGACCTGTCGGCGGCCATGGCCTTCCTCAAGGCCCAGGACTACGCCCAGGCCGACACCGCGGCGATCACCGGCTTCTGCTGGGGCGGCAACATCACCTGGCAGGCCTGCCAGCGGCTGAACCTCTTCAAGGCCGGGGTCGCCTGGTACGGCCGCCTGGCCCGCCCCGCCGACGCGCCCGCCGATGAGCGCCAATGGCCGGTGGACATGGCCGCCGCTCTCTCGGCGCCGGTGCTCGGCCTCTATGCCGGCCAGGACCAGGGCATTCCCCTCTCCGACGTGGAGAAGATGCGTAGCGCCCTGGCCGCGGCGGGCAAGACTGACAGCGAGATCCTCGTCTATCCAGAGTCCCAGCACGGCTTCCACGCCGACTATCGCTCGGCCTATGACGCCGCAGCCGCCAAGGACGGCTGGACCCGGATGCTGGCCCACTTCGCCAAGCACGCCGTGGCGCCCGTCCCGGCATAAGGTCGCCATGTTTCCGGAAGGCGACGGCTGCGTTTAGGTAGTCCTTCAACGCAGCCGACGGAGCCGCACGCCCCATGGACCCCGCCGTCCGACAATTCCTGGTCCGCTGGCCCCAGACCCTGGCCCTGGGCGCTGTGACCCTGGCCCCCCTGGCCCTGACCGTCTGGGCCCTGTGGCTGCTGGCCAAGCTGGCGGCCCTGCTGGGCGCCCTGGTGATCCGACCGCTCACCTCCCTGGGCGGCGGCGGCGATGAGGGCGGGGTGTTCACCACCGTTCTGGAAATCCTCACCGCCCTGGTGATCCTCACCATCGTCGGCGCCCTGGCCCGCGGGGCCGCGGGGCGCGCCTTTGGCAAGGCGGTGGATGACCTGGTCAGCCGCATCCCGGTGGGCCGCACCATCTATTCCTCGGCCCAGAAGCTGATCGCCAGCTTTCAATCGCCGATGGAGCAGGCCCAGAAGGTGGTGCTGATCGAATTTCCGTCGGACGAGATGAAGACGGTCGGCCTGGTCACCCAGATCTTCCGGGCCGCCGACAGCGGCGAGGAGCTGGCGGCGGTCTATGTGCCGACCACGCCAAATCCCACCTCGGGCTATGTGGAGATCGTGCCGGTAGACCGGCTGATCTGGCTGGACTGGACCCTGAACGAGGCCATCCAGTTCATCGTCTCGGCCGGCGTCACCGCGCCGGAGGCCATCAAGTATCGCGACCGGGGCCGCCCGCCCCTGGCCGATATCGGGCCGCGACCGCCGGAAGAGACGCCGCCGACGCTCTAGCCGTCTAGAACGGCGGCAGCTCGGACGGGGTCAGGCCATCCACGAGGTCGCCGATGGCGTCGCCGCTGGGGGCAGGGGCCGCAGGGGCCTTGGGCGCAGGCGTCTTGGCCGGGGGCGGGCGCTGGGCCGGCGGTTCGTCCGGCACCTGCAGGGCCGGGATCTGCGGATCGGCCGAAGCCGTCTCTACGGCGGTTTCGGTCGCGGCGACGGTCGCCCCGGATTCGCCAGCCTCGTCTTCGACGGGCGCCTCGCGCCTGGCGAGACTCTGATTGTTTTCGTCCAGGGCCTCGGCGTCGGTGGCGACCACGGGGGCGACCGACGCCTCAGACCCGGACGCCTCGCCGGGCAGGCGACCGCCCCGGGGCTCAGCGCCGATCACGCCCAAGGCGAAGGCGATGCCGGCGACGCCCAGCAGGGCGAGCGCCACGAGGCGGAGAACGGGTTGGGGGACGGTCCACATGGCTGAAATCCTAGTGCGGCAGGGCCTTCAGCGGAAGCGGCTTCGTCGGCGCAAGCGGGGTTTGCGCCGTCGTGTCGCCTCCGGCGCACTGTCATCGAAGTAAACGCCTCTTAACCCTCCCGACCCATAGATGGGTGGCTTGTCTTTCCTGGAGGCCTTATGGCGCGGGCGGCGCGAAAATCGGGTGTGGAGCTGGGGCTCCATGTGGCCCGGCTGGCTTGGATCCATCCGCTGACCGCGCGGCTGCGCGGCGGGCTGCTGGCGGCCGCCGGCGTGGCCGTCGCCCTGGCGCTGGCCACCTACAACGCCGCCGATCCGAGCCTGAACGCCGCCACCGGCCACGCGCCGCTCAATGTGCTGGGCGGTCCCGGGGCGACCATCGCCGATATGGGCATGCAGTCCCTGGGTCTGGCCGCGGGCCTGGCCGCCCTGTTGATGGTGATGTTTGGTCTGTCGCGCGCCCTGTCGCCTGATCCCGACGCCAACCGCGCCGACCTAAGACTCCGCGCCCTCATCGGCCTGGCGGGCGTGCTGGGCCTGGCCGCGCTGATGTCGTGGCCGGCGCCGCCGGCGATCTGGCCCCTGGCCAAAGGCCTGGGCGGTTTCTGGGGCCATGGCCTGCTGGCCGGCTTCGCCGGTCTGCTGGACTTCGCCCGCATTCCCGCCGCCCGCCCCATTTCAGCCCTGCTGCTGGGGGTGGCCGGCGCGTTCGCCCTGGCCTTCGCCCTGGGCATCCGCCGTTTCAATCTGACCGGGATGGGCGAGGCCATGGCCCACGCCCTGACCCCCCGGCCCAAGGTGGAGATCGAGCCCCGACCCGAGCCCGCTCCGGCCCGGACCGCAAGGGCGAGGCGCGCCGCCCGCGCCGCCGAGATCCCTGCCGAGGCCCTGGGCGCGGCGCCGGCTGCGGCCCCGGCGCCGGTGACGGCTTCGGGGGCTTCGGTTGAGGCCGAAGGGGCGAGCCCGCCGCTCGCCATCCGCGCGCCCAAGACCCCGCCCCGGGACTCCTCCCGTGAGACCCGCGAGAATCAGGGCGTGTTCGACTTCGTCCGGCCTGATGGCTTCTCGCTGCCCGAGCTCTCCATGCTCGCCAAGCCCAAGCCCCGGGCGGCGGCCTTCGACGAAGGGGCCCTTCGTCAGAACGCCCAACTTCTGGAAGGCGTGCTGGCCGAGTTCGGCGTCCGCGGCCAGATCGACCAGATCCGCCCCGGTCCCGTGGTCACCCTCTATGAACTTGTGCCCGCCCCCGGCGTGAAGTCGGCCCGGGTCGTGGCCCTGTCGGACGACATCGCCCGCTCCATGTCGGTCGCCGCCTGCCGCGTCGCCGTGGTGCCCGGCCGCAACGCCATCGGCATCGAGCTGCCCAATCAGAAGCGCGAGACCGTCTATCTGCGCGACCTGCTGGCCAGCCCCGAATACGAGCGCTCGACGCTCGCCCTGCCCATGGCGCTCGGCGAGAACATCGGCGGCGAGCCCTATATCGCCGACCTCTCGAAGATGCCCCACCTGCTGATCGCCGGCACCACCGGCTCGGGCAAGTCGGTCGGCGTCAACGCCAT
>NZ_JAUSLW010000176.1 GCF_030645195.1 Phenylobacterium sp.
CGGAGCCTGCCGTGGTCTTCGCCTAGGTGTTGGCGGCCTTGGCGAAATAGATCTCGGCCGGGCCGGGGAAGTTCCGCTGGCGCACGTCGTCCGCATAGCCGGCGATGGCCTTGGAGATCTCGCCGCGCAGGTCGGCGTAGCGGCGCACGAACTTGGGCGTCCAGTCGAACAGGCCCAGCATGTCGTCGGTCACCAGGATCTGACCGTCGCAGCCGGCCGAGGCGCCGATACCGATGGTGGGGACGGCGATGGTCTCGGTGATCTCCCGGGCCAGGCCCTCGGCCACGCCCTCGACAACGACGGCGAAGGCGCCGGCCGCGGCGGTGGCCTTGGCCTCCTCCAGGATGCGGGCGCGTTCGTCCCCGCCCCGGCCCTTGGCCTTGAAACCGCCGTCCACCAGCACCGCCTGGGGCCGCAGGCCCACATGGCCCATGACCGGCACGCCGCGCTTGACCAGGTATTCGATGGTGTCGACCACCGTGGTGCCGCTCTCGACCTTCACCGCCGAGGCGCCGGTCTCCTTCATGATGCGGACGGCGTTGTCATAGGCGGTCTCCGGCGCGCCCTCGTAAGAGCCGAAGGGCATGTCGACGACGACCATGGCCTTCCTGGAGGTCCGCATCACCGCCTGGCCGTGCAGGATCATCATCTCCATGGTGACGCCCACGGTGTTGGGCAGGCCATGGACCACCATGCCGACGCTGTCGCCCACCAGCAGCAGGTCGCAGTGCTCGTCCAGCAGTTCGGCCATCGGCGCTGTGTAGGCCGTCAGGCAGACGATGGGCACGCCGCCCTTGCGCGCGGTGATGTCCGGCGCGGCGAGGCGCCGGACGGTCTCCTGACGGTGGGACGACATCAGATCTCCTCGATCACGCGGGTGAGCACGAAGCCCATGGCCAGGACGGCGAGGCCGCTGGCGATCCAGACCACGGTCCAGTCGGACTGCACCATGGCGAACAAATCCATGCCCGGGCGGGCCTGGGCGATGCCGGCCTGCAGGATGCGCGAGGAGCCTTCGGAGGCGTCCTCCACCCGCTGGACGAAGTTGGACATGATCAGCTGGCTCGCGCCGATGACGCCGCCGGCCAGACCCGCGGCGCCGATGAACCAGCGGCGCAGGTTCCAGCCATAGTTCAGCCGGCGCTCCACGCGCGCGGCGAAGGCGCTCTCGTCCGGGAAGACGGGCGCCTCGGCGAAGAGCCGCTCAAGGCGGCGTTCGAAATCGATCTCAGCCATTGCCGCGCCTCCCCTCAAGCTCCGCGCCCTCAGGCGCCAGTCGCGTTCTGAGCTTCTCCAGACCACGTTTGACATGGGATTTGACCGTTCCAAGCGGCAGATTCAAGGCGTCCGCGGCCTCGGCGTGGGAAAGGCCCGCGCCGTAGCACATGCTCACGCAGAGACGTTCCGCCGCCCCCAAACACTTCATGGCTTCATCCAGATCGATGCGGCCGGCGGCGTCGGGGTGGTGGGCGGTCTCCGCCCCCTCCTCGGCTTCGACGGCCAGGCTCGCCAGACGCCGTTCGCGCTGCAGGCGCTTCAGGTACTGACGGGCGGCGATACGCTTGACCCAGGCGGCGAAGGTCCCCTCGCCCCGGAACTCGGTGATGCTCTCGAAGGCCGCGAGGAAGGCGTCCTGGGCCGTGTCGTCGGCCTCCGCCCCACCCGCGCCCATCCGGCGCAGGAGGCCCCGCACGGCCGAGCCATGCCGACGGACCAGCTCGCCAAAGGCGCCCCGTTCCCCGGCGGCGGCGAGGGCCGCCAGCTCCACATCGTGGAGGCTCGCATACCGTAGCTGTTGTGCGCCCGACATTGGGCTTGCTCCCCCTGGAACCGGCCTACTTGGCGCGCCCGAAGAACGAGATGGCGATGAAGGCCAGGCCGATGAACCCCGGGAAGGCGGCCATGCCGATCAGCGGATAGAGGGCGTCCGGCTCCTCGAAGCTGATGGCGAAGCCGAAGGCGGCCAGGCCGACGGCGACGCCCAGCCAGATGATGCCGACGCGCAGGTCGCGCATCGGCGAGGCCGGCGCCTTGATCTTCACATCGCTGGTGATGGCCTCGATCACCTCGGCGGGGATCGGCTGGCCGTGTTCGATCGAGGCCTTGAGGGTGTCGTGCAGGCGCGAGCGTTCGCGGCTCTTCAGATAGCTGGGCACCAGGAACAGCGAGGCGATCGAACCGAAAACGATGAAGACGATGAGGACGGCTTCCATGATGTGGTCTCTCCAGTTGGGGCCGTTTCAGCCCGCTTCTGTAGGGAAAGAGGCGCGCTCCGGTCCGTACAGATGCAAGCGGAGCCATGAAATCTTTGTCATCATCGGAAACTCAAGACCGCCCCGAGCCGTCCGGAGGCCAGGGCCACGAACAGGGCCGCCCCGCCGAGGGCCAGGCCCGCGGGCGCCAGGCCCTGCGCCAAGGCGTGCAGGGCCGGCCGCAGCACCGGCCAGAGCATGGCCAGGGCGCCGGCGCCGGCGAGGCTGGCTGCGGCGATGAAGGCCAGTTCCTGCTGGAAGCGCCGGCGCGCCACCGCCTCCAGGACGCTCGCCGAAAACGCCGGGTCGCGGGCCGGCGGAAGATCCTGGGCGAACAGGACGGCGAGGTGATCGTCAGGCCGGGTCATCGGCTCTCCCCAAGGCTTGCAGCAGACGCGAACGGCCCCGCGTCACGTGCGATTTCACTGTGCCCAGCGGAAGCGCCAGAATCTGGGCGGCCTCCGCGTGGCTGAAGTCCCCGGCGAGACAGAGGGCGACCGCGGCCCTCTGTTCCACCGGCAGGTCAGCCATGGCCCGATCCAGGGCCAGGCGGTCGGCGGGATGCGGCGCGTCTGTCGTCGGCGCCGCCTCCTGGTAGTCCGCCTCCCGCCGCCTGGCGCGGCGCGCCGAGCGCAGGGCGGTCAGGGTCTTGTTATAGCCGATCCCGCAGAGCCAGGCCCGCACATTGGCGTCGGGCGGCAGCTCGCCGATCTTCTCCCAGGCGGTCAGGAAGGTTTCCTGGGCCAGGTCGTCGGCCAGGGCCCAGTCGCCGCAGGCCCGGCGCAGGAAGGCCCGCAGCGCCTGTTGGTGGCGCTCGACGAGCCGGGCGATGTCCTGCGTCGGAACATGGCCGCCATCGAACGCCATCGGCGTCATTTGCCTTTGAAGCTGGAGGACAGGAGCGCCAGGGCCAGGTTGGCCGCGGCGATGCAGGTCAGGATGATCGCCACCACCCGGAAGGGCCCGACCGTGCCCGGCACGAAGGCGTATTGCGAAGCCACCCAGAAGGCGGCGGCGATGGCGCCGGTGTAGATGGCCGAACGAAATTGCCAGTAGGGGCCGTGCCGATAGTATCGGCGATAGGCGCGCCGCCCGCGGCGGCCGCGATAGTCATCGTCGTCGTCCCAGGCATCGTCCTGCACCTGGCGCAGCAACTCGGGCGGCACGTCCTTGCCCTGGGCCGAATAGGTCTTGATCAGGTCCAGGGCGTCGCGGCTGCGCTGGTAGCTGAGCCAGCGGTCCCAGGCCGCGAATATGAAGCCGCCGATCGGAAAGATCAGCCACCAATAGCTGTGGAAGAAATCCTGCACGGTCGATGTATCCATGAGCTTGAGCCCCCGAGTGATTTCCGGGGCGGGGATTTCGCCTGTCCGCCCGTTTCATCCCTAGTCGCCGCCACGGCGCCGATTGGATGCACGGCCTCGGACGAATTTCTGACGGGCCAGGTCAACTGTGCGGATAGGTCCTGCGCACATGGGCCAGGGACCTGACCGCCAGGGCCTCCAGCACGCCGAGATCGACGTCCGAGAGCCGCTTTATGTAGAGGCAACCCTTGCCGGCCGTGAACTTGCCCAGCTTCGCCAGCAGCGGCTCTTTGGCCATGCCGCCATCGGCATAGATTCCCATCAGGTAGAGGGTCAGGGCCGCCTTGCGCGGCGAGAAGCCGATGCAGGGCGCGTCGCCCTCCCGGCCGCTCTCGTAACGGTAGTGGTACTGGCCAAAGCCCACGATGCTGGGCCCCCACATCTTCGGCGGCCGGTCGCTGAGCATGGCCAGCAGATCGCACACGGCGCGCGCATCTGCCTGGCGCGGAGCCGGTTCGACGGCGGCGAGGAAGGCCTCGACATCGGCATCGGTGGGTTGGGTCTTGTTCTGCTGGGCCATCTCCGCCTCCCAGCTAAAAAGTCTAGCACCGGGACCGGCGGCGCCTAGGCGAAGGAGGACGCATAGGCATGGGGCGTGAAGCCGACGATGACGCCGCCGCCGACATCCAGGACCGGCCGCCGGATCATCGAGGGCTGACCCAGCATCAGGGCGATGGCCTTGGTCTCGTCGAGGTCGGCCTTGTCGGCCTCCGGCAACTTGCGGAAGGTGGTTCCCGAGCGGTTCAGCAGCAGCTCCCATCCCACCTGGGCGGCCCAGGTCTCCAGGCGCGCGCGCTCGATCCCGGCGGTCTTGTAGTCGTGGAAGGCGTAGGCGATCCCGTGCTGGTCGAGCCAGGTCCGCGCCTTCTTCATCGTGTCGCAGGCCTTGATGCCGTAGATCGTCACCGACGGGGGTCGCGCCATCTTGAGTTCTCCGAGGTCGCATCGGGTTTGCGTCCTGCGCCCCGACCCGACAAACTGAGCCTGTCCAAACCACGCCCTGTGACTGAGATCAAACCCGGTCGGGTCGGGCCCTGATACTCGCCATCAGCCGGTCTCGCCGGCCCCTTGGGATCGCCGCCATGAAACATGCCGTTGTCCTCGCCCATCCCAAGTCCGACAGTTTCTGCGCCTCCATCGCGCGGACCTGCGTCGAGACCCTGACGGAGCTGGGCCGCACCGTGGTTCTGCGCGACCTCTACGCCATGGACTTCGACCCGCGCCTGAAGGCTCAGGAACTTCCCACCGACGCCGGGTTCCAGGCCGGCGCCGACGTCGTCGCCGAGCGCGGGCTGCTGGCCGACGTCGACAGCTTCATCTTCGTCTATCCCTTCTGGTTCAACGCCCCGCCGGCGATCCTGAAGGGCTATGTCGACCGGGTGTTCGGCATGCGCTTCGGCTTCGCGCCGGCCTCGGACGGCACCGAGCCCCTACTGGAGGCCAAGAGCCTGCTGAGCTTCTCCACCTCCGGCGCGCCGGACCAGTGGGTCAATTCCACCGGGGCGCTCAAGGCCCTGATGACGGTGTTCGATTATCACCTGGCCGGGGTCTGCGGCCTGACGGTGCTGGGCCACTCGCACTTTGGCGGCATCGTCCCGAACCTGGCGGAGGACCCGGCCGCCGACATGCTAGACCAGGTGCGCGCCGCCCTGCGCAGCAGCTTCGCCGCGGACGCCTCCGCCTAACCAACCGGTTCCCATGACCACTCGCAACCTCGACGCCCTCTTCGAGCCGCGGGCGATCGCCCTGGTGGGCGCCAGCAACACCCCGCACACGGTGGGCGCCGTCCTGGCGCGCAATCTGCTGGAGAGCGGCTTCAAGGGCCCGGTCCTGGCGGTCAATCCGCACGAGCAGGCGATCCGCTCGACCCTCAGCTATACCTCGGTGGCCGACCTTCCCATCACCCCGGACCTGGCGGTCATCGCCACCCCGGCGCCCGGCGTGCCCCAGATCATCGCCGAACTGGGCGCGCGGGGCTGCCGCGCCGCCGTGGTGATCTCGGCGGGTTTCGCCGCCGGCGAAGGGGGGCTGCGCCAGCAACTGCTGCAGGCCGCGCGGCCGCACCTGCTGCGAATCGTCGGCCCCAACTGCCTGGGATTCATCTCGCCCAAGCGCGGGATCAACGCCAGCTTCGTCCACCTGACCCCGGCCGCCGGCGGCATCGCCCTGGTGGCGCAGTCGGGCGCCGTCACCGCCGCGGCCCTGGACTGGGCCAATAGCCGGGGCTTCGGCTTCTCCCACGTGGTCACCATCGGCGACGCCGCCGACGTCGATTTCGGGGACCTGCTGGACTATCTGGCCCTGGATCCCGAGACCAAGGCGATCCTGCTCTATGTCGAGAGCATCACGGACGCGCGCAAGTTCATGACCGCCGGCCGGATCGCCGCCCGCACCAAACCGGTGGTGGTGATCAAGGCCGGGCGCAGCGCCGCCGGGGCCAAGGCGGCCTTCTCCCACACCGGGGCCCTGGCCGGCTCCGACGCGGTCTATGACGCGGCGTTCCGGCGGGCCGGCATGCTGCGGGTGGGCGAACTGCGGGAGCTATTCGACGCCGTCACCACCCTGACCGCCGGTCTGTCGGTGCAGGGGGACCGACTGGCCATCCTCACCAATGGCGGCGGCGCGGGCGTCATGGCGGTCGACGCCCTGGAAGCCCGGGGCGGCCGGCTCGCCACCCTGTCGGCGGAGGGGCTGGAACGCCTGGCCGCCGGCCTGCCCGCCAACGCCTCGCGCGGCAATCCGGTGGACATCCTCGGCGACGCCCAGGCCGACCGCTACAGCCTGGCCCTGGAGGTCCTGCTGCAGGAGCCCGAGGCCGACGCCATCCTGGTGCTCAACTGCCCCGTCGCCGTGGCCGACAGCGCCGATGCGGCCCGGGCCGTCGTGGCCAGCTACGCCAAGGCCAAGACCAAGCCGCCGATCTTCAGCTGCTGGCTGGGGGACGGCGCCGTGGCCGAGGGCCGCCGCGTCCTGGCCGCCGCCAAGATCCCCACCCACGAGACTCCCGACGAGGCGGTGCGGGCCTTCACCCACCTGGTGGCGCACCGCCAGAACCAGCAGATGCTGCTGCAGACCCCGGCCCTGTCCTCCGGCGTCAGCCGCGATCCCGCCGCGGCGCGCAAGCTGATCGAAGCGGTGCTGGCGTCGGGGCGCACGGAACTGACCGACCCCGAGGCCCGCGAGGTGATGAAGGCCTATGGCGTCCCGGTCATCGAGAGCCGCGCCACCCCGACGCCGGAGGCGGCTGGCCTCGCCGCCGAGGCGATCGGCGGCCCGGTCGCCCTGAAGATCCTGTCGCGGGACATCAGCCACAAGTCCGATGTCGGCGGCGTGGTCCTGAACCTGACGGGCGCGCAGGCCGTGGAGGCCGCCGCCCACCGGATGCTGGAGACCGTCGCCGCCGCCAAGCCGGAGGCCAGGATCGACGGCTTCAGCCTGGAGGCCATGATCCTGCGCCCGAAGAGCGAGGAGTTGATCGTCGGCGTCCTGCAGGACGCGGTCTTCGGTCCCGTGGTGCTGTTCGGCCGCGGCGGCGTCGCCGTGGAGGTGGAGGGCGACCGCGCCATCGGCCTGGCGCCGCTGGACGACGTCCTGGCCCGCGAGCTGATCGGCCGCACCCGGATCTCCAAGCGCCTGGCGGGCTATCGCGACCGCCCGCCCGCCGACCTGGCGGCCCTGTCGGAGGCGCTGATCGGCCTGTCGCGGCTGGCGGCCGACCTGCCCGAGGTGGTGGAACTGGACATCAATCCCCTGCTCGCCGACGCCGACGGGGTGATCGCCCTGGACGCCCGCATCCGCCTGGCCAAGCCGGACCACGCGCCGCGCGCGGCGATCCGGCCCTATCCGGAGGGCCTGACCCATTCGGTGAGCGTCGGGGACGCCGCCCTGACGGTGCGCGCCATCCGGCCCCAGGACGCCCCGCGCCTGATCGAGATGCTGGACCAGAGCACGCCGGAGGATGTCCGGCTGCGGTTCCGCACCGGCTTCCGGCCCCTGCCGGCGAGCTGGGCCCAGCGGCTGTCGCAGATCGACTACGACCGCGAGATGGCCCTGGTGGCGCAGGCGGCCGACGGCGCCATCCTGGGGGTCTCGCGCCTGGCGGGGGACCCGGAGGGGGCGACGGCGGAGTTCGCCCTGATGGTGCGCAGCGACTGGCAGAACCGCGGCCTGGGCCGCCTGCTGCTGCAGGAGCTGCTGAGCTATGCCGCGGCGCGCAAGCTGGCGCAGGTGTGGGGCGAGATCGACCGGGAGAACCGGCCGATGTTGGAGATAGCCGCGGCCTTCGGCTTCGAGCGCGGCCCCGCCGAGGACCCCACCCTGACGCGGGTCATCAAGACCCTGTCCTGACCGCCCCAACCTGCGATCGGCGAACCCCGCTCCTCCAGATCAGGCTTGTCGGCCCCGGAATATCGCCGTCCTAATCCCGCCAGTCGTGGCTTGGAGGAATCGGGATGTCGAACCAGCAATCAGGCGCCAGCCTCGTTCCCAGCCGCCGCGCGCTGCTGGCCGGGGGCGCAGCCGCCACCCTGTTCGTCCCGGGCCTGGCCTTCGCCGTCAGCGGCGACCTGGCCGCCATCCGCAAGGCCGCCGAGAAGGGCTATGACGCCTCGGTCAAGCGCATCCAGGACTGGATCGCCCTGCCCTCCATCGCCGCCGAGAACCGCGACATGGACAAGGGCTGCGACTACATGATGGCGCTCGCCAGGGACGCCGGCTTCCAGCACGTCGAGAAGGTTCCCACCGACGGCCATCCGGGCGTCTTCGCCACCCTGGACGTCGGCGCCAAGCGCTGGATGGGCGTCTACTTCATGTACGACGTGAAGCAGTTCGACCCGGCGGAGTGGAGTTCGCCGCCCCTGGAGGCGCGCATCGTCGACAAGCCGGGCTTCGGCAAGGTGATCGTCGGCCGCGGCGCGGTGAACCAGAAGGGGCCGCAGGCCGCCTTCCTGGCCGCCCTCCACGCCATCCGCGCGGCCGGCAAGACGCCGCCGGTGAACCTGGTCCTGGTCTGCGAGGGCGAGGAGGAGATCGGCAGCCCCCACTTCCGCCAGATCGTCACCAAGCCCAACGTGCTGGCCGCCCTGAAGACGTGCGAGGGCGTGGTCATTCCCGCCGGCTGGCAGAGCCCCAGCGATGGCGGCGTGACCGTCAACCTGGGCGCCAAGGGCATCGTCGAGTTCGAGCTGGTGGCCAGCGGCGCCAAGTGGGGCCGGGGCCCCAAGACCGACATCCACTCCAGCGAGAAGGCGCGCGTCGACAGCCCGGCCTGGCGCCTGGTCCAGGCGCTGTCGACCCTGGTGACCCCGGACGGCAACAGGCCGGCCATCGACAACTATTTCGAGAAGGTCCGGCCCCTCACCGCCCGCGAGAAGGAGCTGATCGCGCTGGCCGGCCGGCAGCTCAGCGAGGCCGACGCCAAGAAGGCCCTGGGGGTCGAGCGCTTCATCGACGACCTACCCTGGGAGAAGACCCTGGAGCGCCTGGCCTCCCAGCCCACGGTCAATATCGAGGGGCTGGTGGCGGGCTATACCGGGCCGGGCGGCAAGACCGTCCTGCCCGGCCGGGCCGTGGCCAAGATCGACCTGCGCCTGGTGCCCAACCAGACCGCCGAGGACTCGGTGGCCAAGCTCCGCGCCCACCTGGACAGGCGCGGCTTCCAGGACATCGAGATCAATGTCGGCGGCGGCTACGACCCCACCGAGACCGACGAGAACAGCCGCCTGATCCGCGCCGAGCTGGCCACCTACAAGCGCCAGGGCGTGCCCACCACCCTCTATCCGCGCCTGGCGGGGTCCTGGCCCGGGGCGGTGTTCACCTCGGCCCCGGTCAGCCTGCCCGCCGGGCAATTCGGCCTGGGCCACGGCAGCGGGGCGCATGCCCCCAACGAGTACTATGTGATCGAGTCCAGCAACCCCAAGGTCGAGGGCCTTGTCGGGTCGACCATGAGTTATGTGGACTTCCTCTATGAGATCGCCTCGGCGAAATAGGCGCCCATGACACCGCGCGCCCGGCCCGTGGCGGTCAGCGCCGGCGTTCTAGTCTGTCGCGGCGTGGGCCCTGACCTGGAGTTCCTGCTCGTCCATCCGGGCGGGCCGTTCTGGCGGGGCAAGGACGTCGCAGCCTGGTCCATCCCCAAGGGCCTGGCCGAGGAGGGCGAGGATCTGCTGGCCGCGGCGCGGCGAGAGTTCCAGGAGGAGCTGGGCCTGGCGATCACGACACCGCTGACGCCCCTGTCCCCCCAGCGGCAGCCGGGCGGCAAGACCGTCCAGGCCTGGATGACCCAGGCCGATCTCGACCTGGCCGCGTTCCGGAGCAACAGCTTCGAGATGGAGTGGCCGCGCGGTTCCGGCCGGATGCGGAGCTTCCCGGAGGTCGACCGGGCCGCCTATGTCCCGGCCGAGGAGGCCCTGATCAAGATCCATCGCGGCCAGCTGCCGATCCTGGTGGAAGCCCGCCAGCGCCTGGGCGGCTAGACGCCGGGCCGCGGGGCCGCCTTGGATCGCCGCCGTCCCCACCCCATCTTGGAGGCCGGACGTGGCTGGGCTTCACCAAGCCGGGCGTCTAAAGTCGAAGCCCTTGAAGGAGAAGATCGATGAGTCAGGAACGTGCGGTGCTGGCCGGCGGGTGCTTCTGGGGCATGCAGGATCTGATCCGCCGCTATGACGGCGTGATCTCCACCCGGGTCGGCTATTCCGGCGGCGAGGTGAAGAACGCCACCTATCGCAACCACGGGACCCATGCCGAGGCCATCGAGATCCTCTTCGATCCGGCCAGGATCAGCTACCGCGCCCTGCTGGAGTTCTTCTTCCAGATCCACGACCCGACCACCAAGGACCGGCAGGGCAACGACCTCGGGATGAGCTACCGCTCGGCGATCTACTATGCCCACGAGGCGCAGAAGAAGGTCGCCCTGGACACCATCGCCGACGTCGAGGCCTCGGGCCTGTGGCCGGGCAAGGTGGTGACCGAGGTCGCCCCCGTGGGCGACTTCTGGGAAGCCGAGCCGGAGCACCAGGACTACCTGGAACGCATCCCCAACGGCTACACCTGCCACTTCGTGCGGCCAAGCTGGAAACTGCCGGTCCGCGCCTCGGCGTGACGGCATCGCCCTCGTTCTCGGGGAAACCCGAGCGATAGCGTGTGATGAAGCTGTATCTGCTTCCCCGCCACTTGCCGAAGATGTCGATGGGATAGTTGAACGAAGTCCGGCGGACTTCAGGAAGGAACCGGGGCTTCAAGGTTTCGACGATGAAGCGCTCGCACGCGGCGCTGACGACGGCCCGCTCCTGCGCCGTGAGCGCCGGCACCCTCCAGGTCCGTCGCAATCACCCGGCTGTCGCGGCCCTGTCGAGCGCCTTGTCCAAGGTGACAAGATCCGCCCCAAATTGCCTCGCGAGCCAGAGATAGCTCGCATCGTAGGCGGTCAAGCCGGTCTCCAGGGCCAGTTCGACGACCGCGTCATGATTGACCGCAATTTCCTCCACGCCAAGCCGAACGCTCAACTTGAGGCCGGCCAGAAGCGCTTCGCGCTGGTGGGGATGACGGCGGCATTTCACCAGACAGACGTTCGCCAACTCGAAGGCCAAAAGGTTGGGCGCGATCAGCCGGGCGCCGTCGAGCCGTTCCGCGATCACCTCACCTTCCGGCTCGCCGAACAGGAGAGCCGCCAGAGCAGAGGCGTCGACGACCTTAGCGGCGGTCACGATTGGCGCGGACGATCGAGACGGCTTCCCCCGGCGTCTCCAATCCGAGTCGACGCACCTCGGCCAGGACTTCCGCCGGCGTCGATGGCTGATCTTCGCGAGTAGCGCTCTCGATGATCGCCAGGAGTTCCCCCTGCAACGATCGGTGATGCCGCCGCGCTCGTTCCCTCAGGCGCGCCACGACATGGTCTGGCGCGTTCTTGATCGACAGGTTGGTAGGCATGGCTTCGTTTTGGCTCCGAAATGGAGCAAATCGTATCACGCCTCCCATTTCTGTCGAAGTGGGACTTCGTCCCCCTCAGAAGCCGTTGAGAGTGCGGCGCGCATCCTCAGTGGGATGGCTACCGACATCTATTCCCACTCGATGGTCCCGGGCGGCTTGGACGTCACGTCGTAGACCACGCGGTTGACGCCCCTCACCTCGTTGATGATGCGGGTGGCGCAGCGGCCCAGGACTTCCCAGGGGAATTCGAAGAAGTCGGCGGTCATGCCGTCGGTGGAGGTGACGGCGCGCAGGGCGAGCACGTCCTCGTAGGTGCGGGCGTCGCCCATGACGCCGACCGTCTTGACGGGCAGCAGCACGGCGAAGGCCTGCCAGATCTTGTCGTAGAGGCCGGCCTTGCGGATCTCGTCGAGATAGATGGCGTCGGCCTGCTGCAGGACGGCGACCTTTTCGCGGGTGATCTCGCCGGGGATGCGGATGGCCAGGCCGGGG